>JAEEJJ010000143.1 GCA_016281805.1 Clostridiales bacterium | reverse complement strand
AGTTTCCATCGTTACTTATTCGTCGGGAGAAAAAACAATACTCGACGGCGTAAAAGCTTCGGAAAAACAGGAGATAATGGCGGCAATAGAAGGTCTTTACGCAAGCGGATCTACGCAGGGCGACAAAGCGATCGTTATGGCATACGATCTTGCAAAAAAACATTTTATCCCCGGCGGCAACAATCGTGTAATTATGGCAACAGACGGCGATTTCAATGTGGGAATAACGAGCGAGGGAGAGCTTACAAGACTTATTGCCGACAGGGCTAAAGACGGAGTATTCCTTTCGGTCCTCGGTTACGGCATGGGCAACTATAAAGACTCAAAGCTTGAATCTCTGGCTGATAACGGCAACGGCAATTATGCTTATATAGACAGCATAGACGAGGCTCGCAAAGTTCTTGTTTCAGAAGCGGGCGGCACGCTTTTTACAGTTGCAAAAGATGTTAAAATACAGGTCGAATTCAATCCGGCAATGATAAAAGGATACCGTCTTATAGGTTATGAAAACCGTGTTATGGCTGCGGAAGATTTTTCCGATGATACAAAGGACGGCGGAGAGATCGGAGCGGGACATCAGGTTACAGCTCTTTTTGAAATAGTTCCTGCCGGTTCCGATTTCGATCTTCATGAACCAGATTCAAAATACAGCCGTAACGATACTCCGTCAGGAGAGTTTGACGGTGAGTACTGCACGGTAAACATCAGGTATAAAGAGCCTCAGGGCGACACAAGCTCGCTGCTTTCGTATACTGTAGATGAAACATCGTTTAAAGACACGCCTACAAATGATATGAAATGGGCAGCCGGCGTTGCCGAAGTTGCAATGCTTATAAAAGATTCGGCATACAAAGGCACAGCGGACTTCAATGAAGTAAAGGAATATCTGAAAAGTGTTTCAGACGATGATTTCAGAGACGAATTTGTGTATCTGGTTTCAAAGCTGAAAAACATGAACGATAATTAAAACAATTAAAAGGGAATGAGAAAAACTCATTCCCTTTTTTATGGATTCTGATATTCGTATAAATACTGCGCGACGTGTTTTTAATATGTATTTTAAGATTTCAGAGCGGCTTTTATCAGGTTGCCTATTGTTGGCGGCGTGCCGTACATCAGAACGCCCATGCGGTAGATTTTTGCGGAAATAACGCCTACGCCTATCGTTGAACCGACAAGAATTGCGATCGATATGGCGATTTCATACCACGGCACAGTGCTCATTGCGATCCTTGTAAACATTGCCATTGGCGATGTGAACGGGATAAACGAGCATACTATCATTGCCGGATTGTCCACTTCTCCCGATGTCATTGACATCATAACAACTATGAACGCAACAATAAACAGCATTGTGATAGGCATGACGGATGTGTTTATATCTTCAAGTTTTGTAGCGGTGGAACCTACTGCGCCGAACATAAAGGCGTAAATAAGGAAACCGAGAATAAAGAATACAAGCATGTAAACAAGAAGCGAGGCGGGAATATTGAAAATCGAATCAATTATCATGTTTTCGCCCCAGTAAGATCTGTTGAGGTTGTAAAACAAAACGGCGGAACCGAAAATCGCAAGAAGCTGAATAAGTCCCGCAAGGCAGGACGCAAGCACTTTGCCGAACATCATTGACGTGGGTTTCGCGCTTGTTACAAGAAGCTCCATTGCTCTTGAGCTTTTTTCGGTAGCTACGTTTGTGGCGACCATCTGACCGTAAAGAAGGATCACCATATACAGCGCAAAGATCATAATGTAAGTGTAAAAGAAATTCTGAATCTGGCTTTTGCCAAGACTTACAACCTCACCCGAAACGCGGAAATTTATTATATCAGCTGCGTCCTGAGCTGAGATACCCTCATTTATCATTGCATTCATCTGATATACGCGCGAAACAGCTTCAGATGCGATTTCAGCATTCGTATCGTAGATGGAAAGATTATTGACATAATACGTAAATGAAGTATCGTTCTGCATAACGAATGCGCATTCCGCAACGCCTGCAATGATCATTTTCTGGATTTCTTCGATATTTTCGGTTGCGATCCGAACATCATAATCGGTAAAATATGATTCAAATATTTTCTTCACATCATCTTCTTTAGCTGCATCCTCTGTTTTTACAAGCATGACAGGAGTTGAGAACGGGGTATTTCCTTCGTCAGGATCGTCTGATTCGAATACGGAAATGATTCTCGGAAAAAACATTACGGCAGCGATCAGTATCACAAAGAAAATCGTGATACCGACGAAAGTTTTATTTTTGAAAAAGTATTTAAGCTCAAATTTCAGTATTGTTCCGAACTGATTCATATCTCACGCCTCCTTCGGGGCATCGCCCGCGTATTCCACAAATATATCGTTCAACGACGGTTCAAAAACCTTGACCTCATCAATGTCGTAGTTTTCGGTGATACGCGTCATGATCTGCTGTTTTTCGGAAGGTGATGAAAGATGTATCATTAAACCGCCGTCCTCAGTTGAGGAACATACCGAACCGAAATCTTTGCGGATCGCGTCCGGGGTTTGCGAGCGCACAACAAGGCGGTCCCGCGGATAGTCGCGTTTGATATCCCTCAAGTCGCCGTGCAGAACGATCACGCCCTTGTTGATAATTGCGATACTGTCGCAAAATTCCTCTATGTAGCTCATCTGATGGCTTGAAAAGAGCACGATCTTGCCGATCGCGATCTGTTCTTTTACAACATCCTTCAATAACATCGCGTTTACCGGATCAAGACCTGAAAACGGTTCGTCAAGAATAACGATATCCGGATCGTGCGCAAGAGCCGTTATAAGCTGTATTTTCTGCTGATTGCCCTTTGAGAGCGTATCAAGCCTTTTTGTGCGGTGTTCCGTCATGCCAAGCCTGTTGAGCCAGTAGTCGATGGCTTTGATCGCATCAATGCGCGACATGCCCTTGAGCTGAGCAAAATAAATAAGCTGATCAAGTATGATTTTTTTCGGATAAAGACCTCTTTCTTCCGGAAGATAACCTATTTTTGTTTTGTTGTAATCTATAGGTTTACCGTCTATCAGCACCTGTCCGCCTTCAGACGGAAAAACATTCATGAGAATGCGTATCGTCGTTGTTTTGCCCGCGCCGTTTCTTCCGAGAAGACCGCAGGCCTTGCCGCCTTCCGCCTTGAAAGAAACACCGGTAAGAACTTTCTTGTCTCCGAAAGACTTTTCAATGTTTAAAAGTTCCAGCTCCAATGTTATGCCCCCTTGTATCGTGTTTTTGTATGTTTATCATCTGTTTTTTCGATGTAATCATCTATATTTTTTTTCGCATCCGGGTTATTTGATAAAAATGCCCCTATTTTTTCGCATTTATTCAGATCACTGCATGCGCCGCAGTTTTCAACTCTCTTTTTCCTTGCGCATTTTCGTATTTCACAAAGGTTCTCGCAAAAAATCGTTTTTACGCCATGGGAAAGGCATCCGTAACAGTTGATCTGTTTGGGTGAAATGATAGTATTATTCAGTTCAGACCACAGTTTTGCTGTTTCTTCTCTTAATTTATCATCGTTGTTTGATGTTGCGATATACGCATCGCATTTCGAACAGTCTGTTCCGCAATAGCCGATCATTTTCGATCTCTCCTTTATATTCGTTCGATATATTATACCATAATTCCATGAAAAGTCAATATGCAAAAACCGTTTCCGATCTTTACATCTTGACAAATACCAAGAATGGCATTATAATTTAAGAAAAAATATAAAAGAATATATATGAGGGGATTTAAAATGAACTGCTTGATTCTTGAAGACAATTCATATGATTTTTCCGCCGTTCTTGAAAGCTGCGGCATATCTTCAACATATGTCTCTCTTGATGATGCTGTCGGTATGGATCTTTCATCGTTTGACTCATTTGTTATTTTCGCATGCGGAAAAGTGCTGGATCCAAGGTTTCGCGTTGCTCTTGAAAACGAAATCAAAAAAGGAAAACGTCTTTTTACCGAAGGATTGAACAGCTGGGACGGTATATATTCCGGCGAACCGTTTGATACAACAAGAATGCGCCTTGTTGTTGCGGCAGACCAACATAACGGCGGGATTCCCGGACTTTCAGTCGGTGATCTTCTTGATGACGGAAGCAATTCAATGATGTGTCCCTGGTATACTACGGTAGAAGGGTTTACCCCGATACTTGTCCATCGCAATCATATTCTTGCGCACAAGCATTGGAATGCCGCTATTGACGAAATAAAAAAAGATTCTTTTCCCGCTTTGTGGAAAATCGGAAGCAATGTGATGATGTGCGCTTTCACGATCCATAACTTTGTGAAAGCAAGATTTGCACCGAAAAAAAACTGGAGATTGCTGGCTGACTATATAGCCCGCTTTATCACCGGCAATGAACCGACATTATATCCGAAGTCGCCCGTTCAATTCTGCGATAAAGACCTTTCAGACCGTGATATTTTCGAGGAGTGCCGAAAGGAAGCTGTTTCGCGCGGCATTACATGGCTTTCTTCTTTTCTTGTTGATGAGGGCAGGGGAGGAATAAAAGAAGGACTCAAACATAATATCACGCCTGACGGTTTTCAGCTTACGGCAGATGCGGTAAGAGACGACTGTTCAGGAGAGGCTGCAGGCGCTTTTCTGTTTTACGGTATTTTAAACAAAAGTCCGAAACAGATCGAATATAAAGATCATCTCGGAGATTTTATCTTCGGGCCGATGCAGATTCGCGGCGGGATCCTTGACGGTATGATGCGCTGGACGCATACCGCGTGGATGGTTTGTTATCAGGATGATGTTGCGAGGGCGATATTGCCGTTTTTATTTGAAAGCTTTTTCTTCAACAAAAAAGACAGACTGCCGAATATCTGCAAAGCGCTTGACTTTCTTGTAAAAACAACTGCCCGTGACGGCTGTCGCGTACCCAGAACGGACGGACCGAATCTGACTGAAGAGTCTGTAAAAAAGCTGGCCGAAGAAGAACACGGCAGTCCTTCCGCGCATTATAACGCATATTATCATGCGGCGCTGCTTCTTGCATATAAATGCTGCGGCAACAAAACATATTTTGATGTGGCAAAAAACGGGCTTGAACGAATCATGTCGCTTTATCCCGAAACGGGCAGAGAACAGAGCGAAACGGAGGAGATGTGCAGACTCATTCTTCCTCTTTCGATTTTGTATTATGTTTCGGGCGAAAAAAAGCATCTTGAAATGCTTAACCGTGTTACAAACGATCTGATCCGTATTAAACATCCTTTCGGAGGTTATATGGAATGGGATACGGGGTATAAGGCGCATTATTCAAGAGAGTCCAGAAGCGAATGCTCTCTTCTTGCCGAAAACGGAGATCCCGTCTGTGATCTGCTCTATTCCGTAAACTGGCTTCCGCTCGGTTTTTCGTTCGCATATTTCGCTACGGGAGATAAAAAATACTGTTCTCTCTGGCGCGAGATCACCGAGTTTTTTATAAAATCTCAGGTTATTTCGGATGACCCGAAAATAAACGGCTGCTGGTGCAGAGCTTTTGATATGGATTCCGAAGAAATTTACGGCTGTCCTCACGATATCGGATGGGCGGCAAATTGCAGCGAATCAGGCTGGACAGACGCCGAGATTCTTATGGGCATGATGCTGCCCGATCTGATTGAAAAATATGGTCCAAAAAAATAACTGATGACATTTTCGGTATTCTGACAGGCGATTTATAAAAATCATTTTATAATAAAATCTTATAATAGAAGGGGAGAAGATAATGAAAAAGACAATTGATTTTATCGTTCTTGCGCTTATTTTTGTTTTTATTCTCTGCGCTTGTTCACAATCGTCGGAAGAAATCGTTCCGGAATACATCGTTACGTCATCCGGGACCGATCTGGACGGCTTTTCCGCAACATGGGGCTGGACGGGTACGGATGGAGATACGGTTTTTGGCTTTACCACCGGAACATCCAATGCGGATATGGTAATTCAGAGAAGAAAAGATATTGAAAACACATACAACTGCAAAATCAACGTTGACTACAAAGAAGATATCCTGAGCGTTCTCCGCACCGGTATTATGTCAGGTTCCCAGCCTCTCGACATTGTAAAGGCAGGAAGCTTTGCAATGGTTGAGGATGTTCGCGCCGGCTATCTGACAGGACTTTCCGCTTTTCTGGACATAGAAAACATTGAAAAATGGGGAACTCCGAATATGCTTCAGTCTCTCATCTGGAAAAACGATATATTCGGCGTCACCCCGTTCGCGTGGCCTGACATTCCGTATACTGTAACAGGTCATATCATCGCTGTTAACGAATCGTATGTATCCAAACTTTCTCAGACCGATCCAAGAGAATTTGTTGAAAATCTTACATGGACATGGGACAAATTTGAAGAATGTCTCTCAGCATATACGCATAACGACGGCGGGAATACCATATACGGAATGAAATCTCATCATGCGTATTTTGCGATGAATATGTTCCTTTCAAACGGTGTTGCGCTGTCCGCCTACGAAGACGGAAAAGTCGTCTGCGGTGCGTATACCGAACCGGGAAGGGTAGCGCTTGAAAGAGCGAAAAAGATCATGCAGGAAACGCATCACGATTGTTTCCATCCCACTGAATCAGCCGGTGACCATACCGAATTTGTAAACGGCGAGTGCGTTATGTATGTTGCGTGGTCAAGTGAGCTTATTAACGGCACATCTTCAATAATGTATCAGATGGATAATGTAGGTATCCTTCCGTTCCCTCAGGGACCGAATGCCACCCCCGGCGTTTATTATTCGTATCATGAAGATCTGCCGACTTCGATCGGTATTCCGTTCAATGCAAAAGATCCTGCAACTTCCGCTATCATTCTTTCCGCGATGCTTGAACCGTTTGACGAATACAAAACGAAAGATGACATTCTTGACTATATGAACGAACAGATATTTTTTGACAGAAGGGATGCGGAAGTTCTTGCAAATGTTACCCGATATACCGAATACGGCTTCTTCAGGGAAGGCGCACGCGGAGTTATAGAAAGCGCAACTGAAGTTACCACGGCAATATCTGCTCTTCTTGAATCAAATAAAGACAAATACGACAAGATCGCAGAAGATTATATGACGCCTCATTATCAGGGACGTATCGCGGTATACGGAGAATAAAATTTCCTGATAATACCGAAAAAATGACCGTGACTCACATTCGGGTCACGGTCGTTTTGCTGCAATTTATAATTTCAGACTGAAAGATCGTTTTTTCGTTTCAGTAACTTTGAAGAAAAGAGTGCACATTTTTCTCGATCATATCTCGCATTGTTTCAGTCATACCGTCCGGAATAAAAACGACTTTTCGCGCATCTGTTTTTGCGAGAATTTCGAGCCACACAAGAGCAGCTATGAAGCGCCCGTCGGGTATCGAAAGATGAAAACCGTCTCTTGTAAGCGGTTTTCCGCCGTTCGGATAATCAAATCCGGGTACTTTTTCACGAAAATGCTGAATAGTGTCGCCAACAGGAATTATAGCCGTTCCGAGCATATCCGCGGCTTTTTTATACGCGTCGCGAAGCATGCTGAACATTTTTTTCTGACTGCGACCGTAATTTACAAATGCATCATGCGTAGAATCTGTTTCATACGCCCATGTTTCGTGGATAACGGTTTCGGCGTCGGGCTGAGTTTTGCGGCATGCGGTAAAAAGCTCAGAAATAAACGGAAAATACGTTTCTTCCATTCCGCTGAAGTGACTTGCCTGCTGTAACGTGATAAAATCAAAATGCCCGAGATCTTCCAGCGCCTCTTTTATTGATATTGTCTTCCCCGTGCTTTGTCCGTTTATTTCAAGCGAGTAGTTTCGCCTGTTTTCACGCAGATTTTCCGCATGATATTCAAGGGAACATCCGCCTATGTAAAGGTTTATGCATTCCCATTCGAGCTTTGCAGATTCGGCAGCCTGATGCAAAAAAGCACATGCATCCTGAGAAAAGCTGTTGCCTATTGATAAACTGCGCATTTTCCCTCCTTAAAATTTGTCTCACTGCATTGCCTTATTGCAGTGAGACGGTTTGTATTAATTGTTTTTTATTCCTCTTCCGGCATCCATGTCGCATTGCCTATTCCGTCACAGACCACGGATTTGATCTTCAGATCCTTGAACGCTTCGTAAAAATCAAAATCGTCGGTATTTTCCATCTGTTCTCCGTCATATTCGAAAGCGACGGAATAATCGAATAATTCAAAGCTCATTCCTGCTATCATATCTTCGAGATTATAATACCAGTAATCCCAGCCTTCGTCAAAAAGATCCTGTCCGGTTTTGCCTACGTATTTGTCAAGCTCTGTCTGACTCGGCATCTTATCATTCAGATTTTCAAATGTTGTAATTTCAAGAGTAGCCGCCGTTTTTTTGATGTTTTCGCTCCAGTCGTCGTCAAATTCAAGATCATAAAGCGCCTGTAAAATATCGGGCGTCATCTGAGCGATCACACGGTAATATACATTATCTGACTGAAATGCTGAAACGAAATATTCGTCTGTATATGAATTTTCGTAATCTTCGCTGTCGCCAATAAAATCAAAGACATCCTGCAGCGTTTTGAACTGCGAGCCGTCAAGCGTGTTTGCCGTGTTTCCTCCGTCGTTTGCAGGCTGTCCCGCACAGGAGGCAAGAACAAGCAGAGCCATAATAAGTGTGAAGATCAATACTGATGTTTTTTTCATTTTTGCTGAAACCTTTCTGTGATATCCGAAAAAACAGAGATATCACTTTTTATGAAATATTTATAACAACATAATTATACAACAATTACTTCAAAAAGTCAAGTTTTTTGTCTCATGCAAAACAGCTTGCGCTATATGCTCATACAATGATTGAAGCCCCTGCTTACATCGTCATGTGCACGTTTTGAGTCAAATCCTACAAGCCTGATCCCTTTATCAACTGTATTTTTGTAGATCGTTTCCATATCGTTCATATGCGGCTGAGACATATTTACGGCAGAGAGCGTGGGAGCCGAACAAAGTGATTTTATATAATGGTCTCCTCTTCCGCAAAAATGCATTGCGCCTCCGCCGAAATGATCGAGCAGAATACGGTCATACGGCGCGGCAAATTCGTCGTAAAGTTTCGGTGAAAGATTCATTGCGCTGTCGCAGCGAAGCATTATGCTGCCTTTATGCCACACATTGCTCCAGTGGGGATTTATATCTTTTCTGGGCGGAAAGAGCTTTTGCCATTCCTCCATAAAACTGATATAAGAATCCGTAAGGAGCTTCATAACATTGTGAACGGTATACGGATCATCCTCCATCTGATAAAACATTTCTTCTCCGAAAAGCAGTTCGCAGTTGTCCAAAGGACCCTGAATATCAGGATGATACATTATCACGAATTCGGATACTTTGGGATATCGACTGAATACTTCAAGAACAAATTCGCCGAAATCAAATACTTTTCCGCCGAGTCCGGCACGGTTATCAGGAATGCCGTTGTCAAGCACTCTTTCCATTATTCTGTTGCCGCGCAGAGTTCTTGTGATCGGTAATGTGTTCGTTTCGTAAGGCATAATATATACCTCAGCTCCGAACAGAGAAGTGCCGATGCATGAACCGAAGTTGGGTCTTATTGTAAGAGAGGAGGAGTTGCGGCGGTTGTGTTCATTGTCGTCAAGAGCATACGATACTCCGAGCAGCTGAGAGTAAAGCATGCTGTCAAAATCCTTCATCGCATCGTTTATCATCATTCCCTTTCTTTCAAGAGAAGTGACGGAAAGCTTTTTCCTTTTCGGAGTAAAAATATCGCCTGAAAACCTGTCATAAAAAAAGTCCTGCCACTGCGCGATAAAGTCTGTTTCAGTTTCGGGATCTATTCTGTTTTCTATGTCTTCAAGCAGCCTGATCGTTTTTTGAGTAATCATTTTGTATACCTGCAATATCGTATTCGTTGTCTGTTCTTACATCCGGACATTAAATACGACTTTATTTTCACGGAAATATGCCTGCAGTTATAACGGTTCTTACTATTTTCATCTTTCATTGCAATATAACTGCTTTTTGCTTAAATATAGCATGATTCAGGCAAATTGTCAATAGAAAAATAAAACAAAAAAACGGGCTTTGCTCAGCTGAATAATGTTTTTTTTGAACATATATTGACTTATTTTCGGTAATGATGTATAATATTATTGTATTATATAATGTTCATCTGTTATGAAAAGCGTGAAAATATGATTTAAAGGAGATCGTTTATGAGAAATCTTATAAAAACAGTTGCGCTGCTTATTGTTTCCGTTTTTGTTTTTTCGGCATGTCAGGCGGCTGAGCCCGAAGTTGTGCCCGAATATGAAACCGAAAGCGGCACTAATGTAAACCTCGGCGGCTTCAAGCTGAACTGGGGTTATGCAAAATCGGGCAGTAAAGAGGATAACGTATTCGGTTTTATCCCCGGCACCGCTTTTGCCGATCTTGCGCTTCAGAGAAAGAAAGATATAGAAAACAACAACAACTGCTCGATCGATGTTACATACGGTGATTTTGGCTCAATAGGAAATGTCGTTCAGACATCAGCTATGTCGGGCGAATCGATTTTCGATATTGCCACAGACGAAAGCTTCGTTTTTGTTCAGTATATGCGCGCAGGTTATCTGGCAGGGCTCTCAAGTCTTATAGATGTTTTGAATACCGATAAATGGGGCACTCCGAGCATGCTTCAGTCT
>JAEEJJ010000142.1 GCA_016281805.1 Clostridiales bacterium | reverse complement strand
GGCAGATGCAGATCTGCTATTATTCCGATTTTCATATTACTCTCCAATCTGCCGCCGTCGGGCGGTCTTTTATATTTATGAATAATATCGTCCTCTCGTTATTGCGGCGGGAGGCGAAATGATTTTACCCGAATATGCGTCGATCACTTTTTGAGCGTCTTTTGCGGTTTCGTCCGTAAAACCAAGGCGTATAAATCCGAATTTCGGCAGTTTTTTATCTGCGAGCCACAGAATATCCGCGTTCCAGAGCCTGTTGCGGCATCCGAAATCGCACGTGACAAGAAAATCTTTTTTCATTCTGTCTGTAAGAAAGGCAGGCTTTCCTTTTCTCTGGCAGATAACGCCGCTGCCGCCCTTGATACAGTTTTTCATTATCATAAACGGAAGTCTGCCGTATGCGATAATGCCTGTTTCTTTGCCGCAAAGGTCTTCGGCGCGGCGCATGGAAAGCTCGAATGAAAGAGTTTGCGAAACACAGCCCAGTTCGGAATATGCGGCGACCGTTTCGGAATTTACCGCATTGAGTCCGTAATCGCCGTGAACGGCAAATCCTTTTTCAGACAGAAAGGCTATGTGCCCTATATTTCCGCATAAAGCATGTTTTACGCCCGCTTCAAGAGCCTCTTCAAGCTGTTTTGAAACTGTGTTTTTTTCACTGTCATGAAAAACTGTCGGAACGGCTATGCCTGCCTTGTCTCCGTATTTATCAAATATTTTAACGGCGGTTTTTTTGGTGAAGTATTCGGACGGTATCCAGATACGGGAAAGAGCTTCCGTATTTTCGGGTATCGACTGCAGATTTAAAAAGAATGCTTCGATTTCTGTCTTTTCGGACGGCGTAAAAACAAACGGTTCGCTCTTTTTCAGTGTGAACACCTGATTTTTCGTTATCCGCATTTCGGTAAGATTTTTTATAAGGCTGCGCCTTGCCTCGTTAAGGGCGGATAGCGGAATGAAATCGTCATTCATAACGTCGCAGTCAAACCCGTTTGCGTAATAAGGAGTTCCGCCGAGTTTTGCAAGGGACGAATAAATATCGTCTTTTGCAGTCGGACGGCTTTTTGCTTTCTGAACGTCGACGGTGACTGCCGACGAGTATCCGTCGTCGCAAACGGCGGTCACGGTCGCTGTTTTTCCGTTGCTTTTAAACGAAAACTCAACAGGGAACCGCTTGTATTCCTCTTTCGGGATATCGACTTTTTTTAAGGCTGAATTTTCGGGTCTTACGCCAAACATGCTTTCGCCTGTTTTTTTTGTGTAGTAGCCGTCCGTAAAGCCCTGACGACTGAATACCGAGGCAAGATATTCCTTTTTTTCTTCAGTATATTTTTCGCCGTTTTTTGCGCGGACATACATATCCGTAACGGCTGAAACGTAATCGGGACCTTTCATTCGTCCCTCTATTTTAAGAGAGGCGACGCCTGCTTTCATCAGTTCGGGAACGTATTCAAGCAGACAGTTGTCTTTAAGGCTCAGCGAATAGCCGTTTCTGTACGGCAAACGGCACGGCTGGGCGCACATGCCTCTGTTTCCGCTTCTGCCGCCTATTACGGAGCTCATAAAGCATTGACCGCTGTAAGACATGCAGAAAGCTCCGTGAACAAAAACTTCCGTTTCTATCGGGCTTCTTTGCGCGATAAAAGCTATATCCTCCGCCGAAAGTTCTCTTGCTACAACAACGCGCGTAAAGCCGAGATCGGCAAGAGCTTCAGCGCCGTCAAGCGAACAGACAGACATCTGGGTGCTCGCATGAAGATGAACGGACGGCGTGCATTTTTTCAGCAGTTTCGCGAGCCCGAGATCCTGCACGATAAAAGCGTCCGTCCCGATATCCGTAAGAAATTCGGCAAGAGAAAGAGCCTCGGAGATCTCTTTATCGTAAACGAGCGTGTTGAGCGTAGCATACACTTTTACGCTGCGTTCGTGACAGTAAAGCACAGATCGCCGAAGTTCTTCTTCCGAAAAATTTTTTGCGTTTATCCGCGCGTTGAATCCGGCGGCTCCGAGATATACGGCGTCAGCCCCCGACATAACGGCAGCAGAAAGCGCCTCGGGAGAACCTGCCGGAGAAAGAATTTCCATAATACGCCGATTCGTGATTATTTGTTTGAAAGATCTATTTTCAGGGCGAGAAGCTCGTCTCTGAGTTTTTCTGCAGTTCTGCGCGCCTCGTCTCTTTCGGCGATGGCTTTTGTTGTATCGTCAAGGTAGTCTTTAAGCTGCAAACGCATATTGTCGGCGCCTACCTGAAGTTTTACGAGCTGATCATAAAGCTCCATAAGAGCGAGAATGCTTGCTTTTGTGAGCGATGCGCTCGGATTTGCGTCGGTCTGCTCTTTTATTTTTTCTTCAACAGCCGCTGCGATCTTTTTTGTGTATTCTTCGGTTTCGGTAGAATAAAGCGTTATTTCGAATCCGTATATTTTTACTGTATAAACGTTTTCCATGACCCTGATTTCTCCTTTAATGTTTATTTATCTATATAATAGCATAAAAAGATAAAAAATGCAATATTTTTTTACGGAAAATCGCGCAAAAAATATTTACTTTTCATCATTTCTGTGTTATAATACAATGACCGCAGTATGCATCACGGATATTTTGCACGATCGTTATTGCCTGACCCTTTTTTCGGGATACGAAGACTATACAAACACACATAAATCACACAGCAAAGGAGTTTTTTAATTGGCAACAAAAAAAACAGCAAAAAAGCTGACAGATAAAAAAGCCGTAAAAAAAGCTTACATACACGATACCGCAGCGGGACTTATCCTCCTTCTTCTGGCGGTAATAGTGGCGGTAAGCCTTGTTTCCGACCTTTTCGGACCGCTCGGCAGCTTTTTCCGTTCGGGTTTTCTCGGACTTTTCGGCGCCGGCGCGATACTGTTTCCCGTTCTTTTTATCTATTCCGCCGTCATGCTTTTCATCAAAGACAACAGGGTAATATCAAAATCGCTTTTTTCAGGCGCTTTCACTCTGTTTTTTGCGGCGTTTTACAACGTTATAGCATACAGTATCGCTGAAAGAGCGGCGGAAGTGGAATTCCGTGATTATTTTGCGAATTATACGGCCGATCTGTGGGACAGAGGCAAGGTGCTCACTTCAGGCGGCGTTATAGGCGGATGGCTTTCCGCACCGTTTGAGGCTCTCTGCACAAAACCGGGCGCAGGTATCATCATTTGCGTTGTGATGATCGTATTTCTCGTTCTTGCGACAGGTATAAACCCGATCTCGCTTTTTTCGAGACATGGAGAGTATCCTGAAACGAAGCCTTTCGCAAAGCCGGATAAAGCGATCACAAAAGACATAAAAGGCATTAAAAAAGATATAAGCGACCTTAAAAAGACGATTCCTGCTGAACACGCTCCTTTGCCGCAAAAAGAAAAGCGCAAAAAGCCGGCCATAACTCTCGAAAACGATCCCGTCACGACCACAGACGACGTAGACAGTATTCTGAACGAGATAGCGAAAGGATATTCGGGAAAGAGCAAAAAACCGATTAAGAAAAAACAGTCAGTAAAAAGCAACAATACGGCTGCCCTTTCCGCAAAAGACATAGACGATCTGCTGCTTAATTTCGGCGAGCCGAAAAAACCTGCAAAACCTGCAGCCGAAAGACCCGCTCCCGCGGCAATAACAGAACAGCCGCCGCAGCCGAAAGAAGAGGAGGTCCCGTCCGTTCCCGCTCCTCCCGTTGTTGAAGACGTTAAACCTACGGAACCGAAAAAAGAGGAAACTGCTGCCGAAAAAACGGAAAAACCCGATGTTTCGGAAGCGCTTGCCGGAGCTACGGTCGAGATATCATCTCAGAAAACACCCGAAAAGCTTCTCGAAACCGAGTCGGACGGATACGAATTCCCGTCTCTTGACTTACTTACGTTCGTGCCGGACAACAACGCCGCACTTTACCGCGACGAGCTTAAACAGAATGCCTCACGCCTGATCGAGACGCTTTCGGATTTCAAGATAGACGCAAAAGTGCTCGACGCGAAGCGCGGTCCTACAGTAACAAGATACGAGCTGCAGCCCGGCACGGGTGTTAAAACGAGCAAAATCGCAAATCTTTCCGACGACATCGCCCTTCACCTTGCCGCACCCGCGGTAAGAATAGAAGCTCCGATACCGGGCAAATCCGCGATAGGCATAGAAATACCGAACAAAACCACAAGCATGGTATATCTGAAAGAAATAATCGGCAGCGAGGAATTTGCATCCAACAAATCGAAAATCGCGGTCGCTCTGGGCAAAAGCATAAGCGGACAGCCCGTTGTTATAGATATAGCGAAAATGCCGCATCTTCTTATCGCCGGCGTTACCGGTTCCGGTAAATCGGTATGCATAAACTCAATACTTATCAGTCTTCTTTATAAAGCCACACCCGACGAGGTAAAGCTTATTCTTGTTGACCCGAAAGTTGTTGAGCTCAACGTTTACAACGGTATTCCGCATCTTCTCATACCTGTGGTTACAGACCCGAACAAGGCGGCGGGAGCTCTGAGCTGGGCTGTAGGTGAAATGCTGCAAAGATACAAGCTTTTTGCGGACAAAGGCGTGAGGGACTTCAACGGTTACAACAAAACGCTCTCCGAAGGCGAAAAGAAACTGCCGCAGGTAGTTATAGTTATAGACGAGCTTGCCGACCTTATGATGGCGGCAAAGGGAGACGTTGAAGACTCGATATGCCGTCTTGCACAGATGGCAAGAGCTGCGGGTATGCACCTTGTTATTGCAACTCAGCGTCCTTCAGCAGACGTTATCACGGGTCTTATCAAAGCCAATATCCCTTCAAGGATCGCATTTGCGGTATCATCACAGATAAACTCGCATATTATTCTTGACGCGTCCGGAGCCGAAAAGCTTATAGGCAAGGGCGATATGCTTTACGCGCCGCTCGGCGAAGTTAAGCCGATACGCGTTCAGGGCTGTTTCGTTTCCGATCAGGAAGTTGAAAAGGTCGTAAAAGCAGTAAAACACGGCAAAGAAAACATTTATGACGACAATATCATCAAACAGATCGAACAAAACGCCGCTATGCAGAAAGCCGGCGCGAAAGTCTCGGGCGGCGATGACGATGACGAGGCAGACGATCCGAAACTTGACGAAGCGATACAGTGTGTTGTTGAAAAGGGACAGGCGTCAACGACTATGCTGCAGAAATTCGTAGGTCTCGGCTACGTTCGCGCATCAAAACTCATCGACGTTATGGAGGCGCGCGGTATAGTCGGTCCGTATCAGGGCTCAACGCCTCGCGAAGTTCTGATAACAAAATCACAGTGGCTTGAAATGAAAGCCCGCAAGCAGTAAATTGATATGAACAGTGTATTTATGCCTGTATCACGGGCGGATATGGACGAAAGAGGGATAGACAGGCTTGATTTTATCCTTGTTACGGGAGATGCGTATGTTGACCACCCGTCTTTCGGCACGGCGATAATTTCGCGTGTGCTTGAATCGCAGGGACATACCGTCGGAATAATCTCACAGCCGGACTGGAAAAACCTTGACTCTTTCAGAGCGCTCGGAGAACCGAAATACGGATTTCTCGTAAATTCGGGCAACATAGACTCCATGGTAGCACATTACTCCGTTGCAAAAAACAGAAGAGAGCAGGACGCCTATTCTCCTGGCGGAAAAGCAGGTCTTCGTCCTGACCGCGCTGTAATAGTTTACTGCAACAAGATCCGCGAAGCGTTCGGAAGCGTTCCGATAGTTATAGGCGGCCTTGAAGCGTCACTTCGCAGATTTGCGCATTACGATTACTGGCAAAACGAAGTGCGCCGTTCAATACTTGTTGATTCATCCGCAGATATCCTCTCATTCGGTATGGGCGAAAGATCGATGAAAGAGATCTGCCGCCGTCTTGCAGACGGTGAGGACGTGAAAACGATAACCGATATCGCGGGAACATGTGTTATTACCGATAACATACCCGAAAACGCGGTCTTCTGTCCGTCTTTCGAGGAAGTAAAAAAAGACAAAAAAAAGTTTGCGGAAGCAACTCTCATTCAGTATAACGAGCAGGACGCGTTCGTTGGCAGACCGCTTGTGCAGAAGCACTCGCTGAGGTATGTTTTGCAGAATGTGCCGTCAAAGCCGCTTACTCAGGCTGAAATGGATGAAGTATACGCTTTGCCGTATACAAGAACTTATCACCCGATGTATGAAAAAGACGGCGGTGTGCCGGGACTGAAGGAAGTGGAGTTTTCGATCACGCACAACAGAGGATGTTTCGGCGGATGCAATTTCTGTTCAATAGTATTTCATCAGGGAAGAAACATTACCGCAAGATCGAAAGAGTCGGTCGTAAAAGAAGCGAAACTGCTAACAACGCTCAAAAATTACAAGGGCTATATACACGATATAGGCGGTCCGACCGCAAATTTCAGAAAAAACGCCTGCGCAAAAAAATCCCTGTGCAAAGATAAAAAATGTCTTGCGCCCGAACCGTGCGCCGCTGCAAAGGCGGATCATTCGGAATATCTCGATATCCTGCGTGAGGTTCGTTCTCTGCCAAACGTAAAAAAAGTGTTTATCCGCTCGGGTATACGCTTTGATTACCTTATGCTTGACAAAAAAGACGATTTTTTCAACGAGCTTGTTAAATATCATATCAGCGGACAGCTTAAAGTTGCGCCGGAGCATTCTTCCGACAGAGTTCTCGAAAAAATGGGAAAACCGCATTTTGCGCATTACAGATCGTTTTATAAAAAATATTTTGCCCTGAACAAAAAATTCGGCTGCAATCAGTTCCTCGTTCCGTATCTCATGTCGTCGCATCCGGGCTGCACGCTCAACGATGCGGTAAACCTTGCGCTATATATCAAAAGCATAGGATATCAGCCCGAGCAGGTCCAGGACTTCTACCCCACGCCGGGCACCGTTTCGACCGCAATGTTTTATACGGGTCTCGATCCTTTCACGATGGAGCCGGTATACGTGCCGCGAACTGCAAAGGAAAAGGCGTATCAGCGCGCGCTGCTGCAATATAAAAACCCGAAAAACCGCGCTCTTGTCAAAGAAGCTCTGCTGAAATGCGGCAGAGGAGACCTTATAGGCGTGCTCAGGTAGGCTGAAAGATCGTATTTCCCGAATTTTTCGTAAATTTTTACGATTTTCAGTAAGTTTTTAAACATATTAGAAAAAAAAGATTGACAATCGTGACTTTTTATGATATAATCTTTAATATATTAGTGAATTTTTTTTTACGGAGGTCGCTGTATGGATAAAATCATACTCATCGCGGACGACAATAAGGATATAGTTGATATCCTCAAGGCGTATGCGCAAAAAGAAGGTTACAAATGCATCTGCGCATATGACGGAGAGCAGACACTTAAAATGTTCAAGGAGTTCAACCCTATTCTTATTCTTCTCGACGTAATGATGCCGAAGATGAACGGTTTTGACGTTTGCCGTCAGATCAGACAGACTTCCAGTGTTCCCATCATTATTGTTTCCGCGAAAAACGAAGAGGCGGAGCGCATAATGGGTCT
>JAEEJJ010000141.1 GCA_016281805.1 Clostridiales bacterium | reverse complement strand
CAGCCTCATGGGCGATATTATGGGCGACGTAAGCAAGCGCAGAGGTTCGATCATCGGTATGGCTCCCGCTGAGGAAAGAGGTATGCAGGAAGTTCAGGCAACTGTTCCGATGTCCGAAATGGCATCTTATGCTACAGACCTCCGCTCAATGACACGCGGTCGCGGCTCTTTCGATCTTGAATTTGATTCTTATCAGGTCGCACCTGACAATGTTGCTCAGCAGATAATCGAAGAAGCAAAGAAAGACGAAGAAGAAGAATAAAAATAACGCAGACCGGCGTAAAGCCGGTCTGTTTTTCAGAAAAGGTGAGATTATGGATCTGTATCAGGCAGCGCAGGAAAGAATAATAATTACGGCGCACCGCGGCGTGAGCGGCGGAAACATACCGTGCAACACAATAGCGGCATATGACGCCGCCGTAGCACAGGGCGCGGATATGATAGAAATTGATGCAAGCTTAAGTGCGGACGGCACGCTTTTCAGCTTTCATCCCGGCATGGAAGGCGCGCATCTCGGCAAAAGCTGCCGTATTCCCGAAATGCACGACGATGAAATACGTCAACTGCGTTATGTAAATTACGACCGTGCGTCCACAGAATGCGGACTTTGCACTCTTGACGAGATTTTTGAACGCTATAAAAACAAATGTTTTATCAATGTTGATAAATTCTGGGATCATCCTCAGATAATATCCGAGCTTATAAGAAAACACAATATGAAGGATCAGATAGTTGTCAAAACAGGTCCTTCAAAAGAAATGCTTGATATCATTGAGCAATATGCGCCCGATATAGCATATCTTGCGCTTATTTCCAAGAATGACGGCACACATGAAGAGCTGAAAAAAAGAAAGATCAACTATATAGGAGCTGAAGTTCTGTTTTCTTCCGAAGAAAGCGAGCTTTGCAGCGAAGAATTTATAGAAAAAATGCACGCTGACGGCAAGCTTGTGTGGGTAAACTCAATAATATACGATTATCATGCGCAGCTTTCAGCAAGGCATTCCGACGATACAGCGATCGCATGTGACCCCGAATACGGCTGGGGCTGGCTTGCAGACAGAAAATTTGATATTATTCAAACCGACTGGACTCTTGCACTTCGCCTCTTCCTCGAAAAAACAGGCAGAAGATACAAAAAATAGTATTTAACAATAAATATCCACCCTTTATGCGGGTGGATATTATTTTATACCGAAAACCGTGCGACAGTTTCGCGGTTCAAATGTGGTCAACCGGTGTAAGTAAAAGAAATAAAGAAAGGCAGACTGAAAAAACATATAAAAATGCTTTTCAGATCCTTTGGGTTCTTACGCTTTTATGCTATGCGCGGTCAGTTTTTTCCGGACGGTAAGAACGGTCTGAGCGCATTCGCCATTGTATTTCTCGGCATTGTCTGCAGCCATATTCTGCCCGGTCCGGTAAGAACGGTATTGAACAGACCTTCTCCGCCAAAGAGAGCGTTTCCTATACCTTTTACCGCCTGGATATCAATCTGGACCGTTTCCTGCATTGCTGCGAGATTACCTGTATCCACAATTATTCTCTGACCGGGGGCGAGATCGTATTCCTGTACACTGCCGTCTATTTCAAGAAATACCATTCCGTTGCCCGTGAATTTCTGAAGTATGAAACCTTCACCGCCGAAAAAACCTGCTCCTGTTTTCTTCTGGAAGTGAACAGACATTTCAACGCCTTCTTCGCTTGCAAGAAACGCGGACTTCTGCGCTATAATAGTGTTTCCGGGACTTATCATTACCGGAAGTATCTCTCCCGGAAAGCTTGACGCTGCCGCAAACAGTCCGGATCCACCCGTACAGGTGTAAATGTTCTGGAACATCGACTCTCCCGAGAACATTCTTCCGAAGGCTTTTCCGATACTGCCGCCGGCATTGGTGGACATTTCCATATTGGGAGACATCCAGCTCATTGCGCCCTTGTCGGTCTTGATCTTTTCCCCTGCTTCCAGCGTCATTATCAATACAGGAAGCGGCGTGCCCTTAATTTCGTACTTCATAGCTTTTTCTCCTTTTGTAAATTAATATTATTGGGAATAACTGTCAAATAACTCCGGTATGCTGTCAACGCAAACGGTTTTTTTGAAAAACTGATTTAAGGCGTGCTTTCAAGACATATCAATCGTTTCTGAATAGTCAAAAGGGGATATTTATTATTTCAAAGGCATCATATCTGCCGGCATATAGGGAAGCGTGAATCCGATAAGATTTGCGCCTTCACATGCGGAAGAGCGTTTGAACTGATTTTTATAATATCTTGAATAGAAAGTATCGAGCGCTGCGTTTATTGTATCATCGTCATATTCGTCAAACGTTGCAAGCATGTATTTCAGTATTTCTGAACGCGGGAATTTGTGCTTTGCAAAGTAGTAAATGATAAAATCATGCAGAATATACGGTCCGAGAATATCTTCAGTTTTCTGTCCGTCTTTAAGTTCGGGAGAAACAGGTGTATCAACAATATCAAGAAGCGTTTTTTCAAGCTCTCCGCCGCGTTTTTTTGCAATATGTGTTACAAGCTCGCGCATAACGGTTTTCGGCACCGTTGCGTTAACGTTGTAATGGCATAATGTGTCTCCGGCATATGTAGCAAAACCGAGAGCTGCTTCAGAAAGGTCGCCTGTGCCGAGGGCAAGCGCGTTTTGCTGGTTCGCTACGTCAAAAAGTATCTGCGCGCGCTCTCTTGCCTGTGCGTTTTCGTATGTTACGTCGTCAGTTACCGTGTCATGACCGATATCCTTCAGATGCTGAAGGACAGCTTCTTTTATGCTTATCTCGCGCGAAGTTACGCCGAGGAGATCCATCAGTTTTTTTGCGTTGCCGTTCGTTCTTTCGGAAGTGGAAAAACACGGCAGTGTAAGGCCCGTTATATCGGATGCGGGACGACCGAGCATTTTGAATGTGTTTTCGGCAACAAGCAATGCAGTGGTCGAGTCAAGTCCGCCCGAAACATTTACAACGACCTTTTTTATGCCTGTATTAACAAGGCGCATGTAAAGAGCCTGTGTCTGAAGAGAAAAAAGCTCTTCAAGATAGCGTTTTTTGTCGTTTTTGCCGTAATAAGGAATTTTGTAGTCGGCAACCTTCTGTCTTGTATATATAAGTCCGGTATCTTTTGTGTGGTCTGCGGTAGCGACTATAGTTTCGGGTCTATCCTGAGACATAAACGAAACGGTTATGCCCTTATTGAAAACGCCGCAGAAGCCTTTGTAGACATTATCCGCGGAGCTTTCGCCGAATCCGCCGTTGGCAACGGCAACAACGCAGTTTTTTGCTCCGGAAGCACGGTTGCAGTATTCGATAATATCGTTCTGAATGCAGGGATATCCCGGCATAATGGTGGGAAGAAGCAGCACGTCGAAAGTTTCGTTTCCGTTTTCCGATACGGCAACAGTTTTTCCTTCAAGCTCAAAATGACTCTTTTTTGCAAGTATACCGTCTTTTATTATTACATTTTCATGATACGGAACGGATGTAACGATTATTTTGCCCGTTTTCTCGCTGTATTGGCACAGAGAGTCAATAGCAGCCTCTGTCTGTTCCTTGAATTCGGGGAAATCATAAAGCTCTCCCGCAGAAGAGCCTGTGAGAGAATATGCGGGAAAAAGATAAATATCCCCTTCGTTGCTCTCCATAATATCAGTCATTTTTTTTGCGTTTTCATTCGGATAGCCGAGAGAAACAACAAAAACGGCTGTAACGATCTTCATAACTTTATCCTTTCATGAGGGATGATCAGAGATATATGTGTATTATATATCTTTTGCTCAACTTTGTCAAGTCTTAAGGCAAAAAAATAAAAGGCAGGAGAAAATCCCCTGCCTTTTTATGTGATTTCCGATTATTCGGAGATCTTTGCAACGATACCGGAACCGACAGTCTTGCCGCCTTCGCGGATAGCGAAACGAAGACCGGGTTCGATAGCGATGGGAGTGATGAGGGCAACGTTGATAGTAACGTTTTCGCCCGGCATGCACATATCAACGCCTTCGTTAAGGGTGATAACACCGGTAACGTCGGTTGTTCTGAAATAGAACTGGGGTCTGTAGTTGGAAACGAACGGTTTATGACGTCCGCCTTCTTTAGCGGTAAGAACGTAAACCTCGCCTACGAACTTTGTATGAGGATGGATGGAACCGGGTTTAGCAAGAACCTGACCTCTCTGAACGTCAGTTCTCTGAATACCACGGAGAAGACAACCGATATTGTCGCCTGCTTCTGCGAAGTCGAGGAGTTTTCTGAACATTTCGATACCGGTAACAACGGATTTACGTGTTTCTTCTTTGATACCGACGATTTCAACTTCCTCAGACATCTTAAGAACGCCTCTTTCAACACGGCCGGTAACAACTGTGCCACGACCGGTGATTGTCATAACGTCTTCGATAGGCATAAGGAACGGGAGATTGTCGTTTCTTTCAGGTGTGGGAATATGAGTGTCAACTGCGTCCATGAGTTCCTGAATGCATTTGTATTCGGGAGCGTTGATATCTTTGGAGTCGCTTTCAAGAGCTTTGAGAGCGGAACCCTGAATGATAGCGGTGTCATCGCCGGGGAAATCGTATTTGTTGAGAAGTTCACGAATATCCATATCAACGATTTCGAGAAGTTCGGGGTCGTCAACCTGGTCAACCTTGTTCATGAAAACAACGATTGCGGGAACGCCAACCTGACGGGCGAGAAGGATGTGCTCACTTGTCTGAGCCATAACGCCGTCGGATGCAGCAACAACGAGGATAGCGCCGTCCATCTGAGCAGCACCGGTGATCATGTTTTTGATATAGTCGGCGTGGCCCGGGCAGTCAACGTGAGCATAGTGACGAGTGTCTGTTTCATACTCAACGTGAGCTGTATTGATGGTGATTCCTCTTTCTCTTTCTTCGGGCGCTTTATCGATCATATCGTATGCTTCGAATTTAGCGTAGCCTTTAAGAGAGAGATACTTTGTGATAGCAGCGGTAAGTGTGGTTTTACCATGGTCAACGTGTCCGATGGTACCAATGTTAACATGGGGTTTTGTTCTTTCAAATTTAGCCTTTGCCATTAGATTGATCCTCCTATTGATAAGATTATTTTAGTTTACTTTTTCATTATTGCTTCCTGAACGCTCTTCGGAACTTCGGCATAATGGCTCGGTTCCATTGTGTAAGAGCCGCGACCCTGAGTTTTGGATCTCATATCGGTAGCATAGCCGAACATTTCTCCGAGAGGAACAAATGCCGTGACCTGCTGTCCGCCTGCTATAACATCCAGACTCTGTATCTGTCCTCTGCGGGAATTCAGGTCTCCGATAACGTCGCCGAGATATTCGTCGGGTGTTGTAACAACAACTTTCATTATCGGTTCCATAATAACCGGGTCCGCTTTTTTCATGGCGTCTTTGAATGCCATCGATCCGGCGATCTTGAATGCCATTTCCGAAGAGTCAACTTCGTGATACGATCCGTCGTAAAGAGTGACTTTACAGTCAACTACGGGATATCCCGCAAGCACGCCGGACTGCATTGCGCCCTGGATACCTGCGTCTACCGCCGGGATATACTCTTTCGGTACGGAGCCGCCGACTACTTTGTTTATAAACTCATAGCCCTTGCCGGGTTCGTTAGGTTCAACGATGATCTTAACGTGACCGTACTGACCTTTACCGCCTGACTGACGTGCGTATTTCGTATCCTGATCAACGGTTTTTCTTATAGCCTCTTTGTAAGCGACCTGGGGTTTGCCTACGTTTGCTTCAACTTTGAATTCACGCAGCATTCTGTCTACGATTATTTCAAGATGAAGCTCACCCATACCCGCTATGATGGTCTGTCCCGTTTCTTCATCGGTGTATGTCTTGAACGTCGGGTCTTCCTCGGCAAGTTTTGCAAGAGCAATGCTCATTTTTTCCTGACCTGCTTTGGTTTT
>JAEEJJ010000140.1 GCA_016281805.1 Clostridiales bacterium | reverse complement strand
GCTTGTTATTGCCGTTGCAAAACAGGCACGTTATCTTGCCGAAAAAGCGGAAGAAAACGGTGAAAAACTCGAAGAAAAGCCTATAAAGCAGGCGGTAATGTCTTTTGCAAACGGAAAGGCAACATACAGAGAGCATGTTGACGGATGACGTTCCTCTTTATGCACTCGTTGCGATAAAAGACCTTCCGATCTCCGCAGACGGGCTTTATACATATATCGTTCCGAAAGAGCTTGTGCCGTCTGTCAGGGCAGGACTTCTTTGCACCGTTCCGTTCGGCAGAATAAAAGAAGCTCAGGGCGTGATCATTTCCCTTTCCGAAAAAACCGATGTGCCTTCCGATAAGATCAGGCCGATCATTTCTCTCGGAACAGACGAAACGGATATATCATCGCTTTCCGAATTCAGATTGAGTCTCGCTTTATATATAAAGGAACGCTATTTCTGCACTTACTGGGATGCCGTTTCGCTCGTTTTGCCTTTCGGAAAAATGAAAACGAGAAAAAGGCAGACAAAAATAAAGGATCCTCTTTCGGACATTGAAAGACACCAGTCTGAAGAAGTGGTTCTTAACCAGGAACAGCAGAAAGCTTATGAGGAAATAAAAAAAGGATTTTCAAGCGGCGGAGCGCATCTCCTTTTCGGAGTTACGGGAAGCGGCAAAACGCTTGTTTATATAAAACTTATAGACGATGTTTTGTCTGCCGGCAAAACCGCATTGCTGCTTGTTCCCGAAATCGCGTTGACTTATCAGATAGTTTCAAGGTTGTATGACCGTTACGGAAAAAGTCTTGCCGTTCTTCACAGCGCTCTTACCCCTGCCGAAAGGCGTGAAACATTCAGACTGATAGCAAACGGTCAAAAGAAAATCGTTGTCGGCACTCGCTCCGCGCTTTTTGCTCCGATAAACGATCCCGGAATCATTATCATAGACGAAGAGCAGGAGGGAACATACAAATCCGAAATGACGCCGAAATATTCGGCGCGTGAAGTGGCTGCTTTTATAGTAAAAAAGTCAAATTCTCTTCTTCTCATAGCCTCTGCCACTCCGTCATTTGAAGCATACCGCCTTGCGGAGTCTCAAAAAATCGGCTTTTCCGAAATAAAAGAACGCTATAACGGCGGTCCTTTGCCGAAAGTTTTGCTTGTTGATATGCACGACGAAATTTCGGAAGGCAATTCAACGCCCTTCGGCTCACTGCTTGTTTCCGAAATATCGCAAAACCTTAAAAACAAAGAACAAACCGTTTTATTTATGAATCACAGAGGGTATAACACATTTGTCAGCTGTCTCGACTGCGGAGAACCTGTTGTATGCCCTTATTGCGGCGTAACGATGCCGTATCATAAAAAAAACGAGCGGCTTGTATGCCACTATTGCGGTTATTCTGTTCCGGTCCCTTCAAAATGCCCGAAATGCGGCGGCGAAACGATGAAATATTCGGGAATTGGCACACAAAAGGCAGAAGAGGATCTTGCATCTATCTTTCCCGAGGCAAAAATACTCAGGATGGATGCGGATACCGTTTCAGAAAAAGGTAGCAGAAATGAAATTCTTTCTGCATTTTCACGCGGCGAATGCGATATTCTTCTCGGCACGCAGATGATAACAAAAGGGCTCGATTTCCCGAATGTCACTCTTGTAGGCGTGCTGCTTGCCGATACGATGCTGTTTTCTTCGGATTTCAGGGCGTTTGAAAAAACGTTTTCGCTTATGACTCAGGTCGTAGGCAGAGCGGGCAGATCGCAAAAAACAGGCAGAGCGATAATCCAGTCTTTTTATCCGGAACACCGTGTTTTCCGGTATGCGCTCGATCAGGATTACGCAGGTTTTTACAGAAACGAAACTGCATTCAGAAAAACGATGCTGTATCCTCCGTTTTGCGATATATGTCAGGTTTCTTTTATCGCGCCCACCGAAAGCAGGGCTTTTGATGCCGCAGAAAGATTTGAAAACGAATTGCGCACCGCGCAGGGAGATATGCCGCTTCGCGTTATCCCGGCAAAGGCAACGCATGTTCCCATGGTTGAAACAAAACCGCGTGTAAGGATCCTTCTTAAATGCATCGATAATCGCAGCCAGAGGAAAATTCTTTCAGATGTATATTTATCATTTATAAAAAATCCTGCGAATAAGGAAATTCGCATCGATATAGATATGAACCCGGCAAATATCGGGTAAACAGGAGTATTGAAAATGGCACTTCGCGAAATAGTAAAGGAAGGATATGAAAGCCTTTCTAAAATATCAAAACCGGTCACAACATTCGATTCACGTCTTGAACTGCTTATAAAGGATATGAAAGATACTCTTACGGATGCGGACGGACTCGGGCTTGCAGCGCCCCAGATCGGCGTGCTGCGCCGTGTTATAGTTATTGTAGACGGTGATACCGAGCAGCTTGTTGCGCTTATAAACCCCGAAATAACAAATGCAAGCGGAAAACAGAATGCAAACGAAGGCTGTCTTTCCGTGCCGGGGGTATGGGGAAAAACCGAAAGACCTGCAGAGGTAACGGTAAAAGCTCAGGACTCAAAGGGCGATTGGTTTGAAATAACAAGAACAGGTATTACGGCGGTTTGTCTTTGCCATGAAATAGATCATCTCAACGGAATTCTTTTCCGTGAACATGTAATAGAATATTTAGAGGAAAAAGACTGATGCGCATTCTGTTTATGGGGTCGCCGGATTTTGCGGTCGAATCTCTGAAGGCTCTGATCGCCGCGAAATTTGAAATATGCGCCGTTGTTACTCAGCCCGACAGACCGAAGGGCAGAGGATATACTTTATACCCAACCGCAACGGGCGAATTTGCCGAACAGCAGGGCTTTGATGTATATAAACCGGAAAAACTCAAAAACGGCGAGCTGATGCCGATCCTCGAAAAGTATGATCCGGATGTTATTGTAGTTGCGGCATACGGTAAAATTCTGCCCGAATATGTTTTGTCTTATCCGAAATACGGCTGCGTGAATGTTCATGCCTCTCTTTTGCCTGCATACAGAGGCGCATCTCCGATCAATTTTGCTATAATCAACGGAGAAAAGGAAACAGGCATAACCACAATGCTTATGGATAAGGGCCTTGATACGGGCGATATTCTGATGCAGCAGTCCACACCGATATATAATGAAGACAATGCCGAAACTCTTCACGACCGTCTTGCCGTTATCGGAGGAGAGCTTTTATGCAAAACCCTTTACGGACTTGAGGACGGCACCGTTACGCCCGTAAAACAGACGGGAGATTTCAGTTATGCGCCTCTGATAACCGCCGAAACAAAAAAAGTATCTTTTTCTGATACAAAAGAAAACATAATCAATAAAATAAGAGGACTGAGCCCCGTTCCCGGCGCAATAGCATTCGCAGAAGGAAAAACGGTAAAAATTTATTCGGCGACCGAAGCGGACGGTCCTCATGACGGATTTATTACCGTGAAGGCGGCAGACGGCTGGGTCCGCATTACAGAGCTTGCGCCGGAAGGAAAGAAAAGAATGTCCGACGAAGCGCTCCTGCGCGGCAACAGAAATTTCCACTTTGATCATTAACAACGCAAAACGGAGGTAAAAATTTGCCTTATTTATATTTTGATACATGGTATCTTGTGCTTGTCATTCCTGCAGTCATATTGTCGCTTATCGCGTCTGCATCCGTAAAAAGCACATATTCAAAATATTCATCAGTGCTTTCCGCAAGAGGAATGACGGGAGCGGAGATCGCTTCGGAAATACTCAGAAGAGCCGGAATTTACGACGTGACCATAACCCACACACAGGGGCAGCTTACAGATAATTACAGCCCCAAAGAAAATATCATCCGTCTTTCCGACGGTGTCTACGACAGTTCATCCGTCGCCGCGCTTGGCATAGCCGCGCATGAAGCCGGACACGTTTTACAGTATTACGAGAATTACGCTCCCATAAAAATCCGAAATTCACTTCTTCCCGTTGTCAATTTCGGATCAGGTCTTTCGATGCCGATCATTATTCTCGGATTTATTTTCAGCAGCAGTCTTCTTGTGAATATCGGTATAGTTCTGTTTTTCTTTGTTGTTCTGTTTCAACTTTTAACTCTGCCCGTTGAGTTCAACGCATCATCAAGAGCGATGAAACAACTTGAGATGTGCGGCGCGCTGTCAAGCGAGGAACTCCCGCTTGCCAAAAAGGTTCTGTCCGCAGCAGCAATGACTTATGTCGCTTCCGTTGCCGTGTCTCTTGCCCAGTTTTTACGACTCATTCTTATATCGAACGGAAGACGAAGATGAAAACAGATTTATCATCTCTTAATTTTAACGAGCTCAAAAATTTCGTTTCTGAAAATGGACTTCCCGAATACAGATCGGAACAGATCTTCAGGTGGATATCGAGAGGCGTTTCTTCGTTTGACGAAATGACTGACCTTTCAAAATCGCTGCGTGAAACACTCGCCGAACAATCATACCTTACTGTTTTGCAGACAGAAAAAAAACTTGTTTCGTCAGACGGAACGGTAAAATATCTTTTTACTCTTGCCGACGGCGAACATATAGAAACTGTTCTGATGAATTACGAACACGGAAATTCCGTATGCATCTCCTCTCAGGTGGGGTGCAGAATGAACTGCGCTTTTTGCGCAAGCTCGCTGAAAGGTCTTAAACGAAATCTCACGGCAGGCGAAATGCTTGCACAGGTCGCCGCCGTAAACAGAGAATACAGTGTATCGTCGGTAGTTGTTATGGGTATAGGCGAGCCTATGGATAATTACGACAATCTTCTTGTTTTTCTTGATAATATCAGCAATCCCAAAGGACTGGCAATGAGTCTTCGCCATGTTTCGGTCTCTACATGCGGGGTTGTGCCTAAAATAAACGAGCTTGCTAAAAAGAAACTTCAGCTGACGCTTTCAGTTTCATTGCATGCGCCGGATAACGAAACAAGAAATAAAATCATGCCCGTAAACCGCAAGTGGGATATAGAAACGCTTATTGATGCATGCCGAAATTACACTGATGAAACAAAACGCCGCATATCTTTTGAGTATACTCTTATAAAAGATGTCAACGATTCCGTCCGTCATGCGGAAACTCTTGCAAATCTTCTGCGCGGAATGCTTGCACACGTTAATCTGATCCCCGTAAATTACGTCACGGAACGCGGTTTTTATCCGTCTTCGTCCGAAAATATCCGAAGGTTTTTCGATACTCTGAAAAACAGAGGCATCAATGTGACGGTCAGACGCACTCTTGGCAGCGATATCAACGCCGCATGCGGTCAGCTAAGACATAAAACCGAGTCCGGCGGAAAAAACATATAAACATATAAATCAAACAGCAACATATTATCTTCATACAGAATCAAGCATTATTTTCTTCATCGGAGGAAACAAATATGATCATTTTCGGAAAAACCGATGTCGGCAAGGTGCGTCAGACAAATCAGGACGCATATGCCTATACCGAGCTTGGCGGAGGAAATTTCTGCGCCGTTGTATGTGACGGTATGGGTGGACATGTGGGCGGCAATGTTGCTTCCGAAACCGCAATAGCGGCATTTCAAAAACAGATAAGTCTTGCGCAGGAGGCTTCTCTTCAGGAGAGGGATATCGCGCAGCTTCTGGAGTTCTGCATTCACAGAGCAAATGAAGCCGTTTTTTCCCGTTCGATAAGCGAACCGTCTCTCAGAGGTATGGGCACAACGATTGTAACCGTAATGTCTTATGACGGACAGAGTTATATCGCCCATGTCGGCGACAGCCGCGCTTATTACTTCAACGGAGAAAAGATCGTAAGACTTACAAAAGACCATTCTGTTGTTCAGGAAATGATAGATCACGGCGAACTTACCGAAAAAGAAGCAGAGCATCATCCGTATAAGCATGTGATCACGCGTGTTCTCGGCGTTGATTCAGATGTCTCCGTCGAGGTGGCTCCGATAGAAATTGCGGCTCCGGGCAAACTTCTTCTTTGTTCTGACGGACTTTCAAACATGCTCTCCGACGACGATCTTGAAGAATTTCTTAAACGTGACGCCGAGCCTGCCGCACTTTGCGATGAGCTTATTCTCTGTGCAAACGAACGTGGCGGCAATGACAACATCACCGCAGTGGTTGTTGCTCTTTAAGCGGAGGTGCCGGTGGATAAGTTGATAAATACCGTCTTAGGCGGCAGATACAAAATTATCGAAACAGTAGGCGTCGGCGGTATGTCGGTAGTTTATAAAGCTGCCGATTCCGTGGAAAGCAGATATGTTGCGATAAAAGTTCTGAAATCGGAATTTCTCAGCGATGAAAGATTCCGTCGTCGTTTTCTGAACGAATCACGCGCCATAGCAATGCTTTCGCATCCGAATATTGTTGACGTTTACGATGTTAATTTCGAGGGCGATATACAATATATCGTAATGGAATATATAGAGGGAAGAACGCTTAAAGAATATATGGAGTTTACAGGCGCAATTCCCGAAAACGAAACGATAGGGTATATTAAGCAAACCCTTCGTGCGCTTCGTCATGCCCACGAGCGCGGTATTGTGCACAGAGATATCAAGCCGCAGAATATAATGCTGCTTGATGACGGAACAATAAAGGTGATGGATTTCGGCATAGCGCATGTTTCCAATTTTGAAACGATTACCATGACCGATACTGCCATAGGCTCCGTTCACTATATCTCGCCCGAACAGGCCAAGGGCCAGCAGACGGACGAAAAATCAGATATTTATTCAACAGGCGTTATGCTTTATGAAATGGTAACGGGTAAGCTGCCTTTTACCGGTGAAACTCCCGTTTCTGTAGCATTAAAGCAGGTTCAGAGCAATCCTCGCCGTCCATCGGAGGTCAATCCGAAAGTCTCCAGGGGCATGGAGCAGATAATACTCAAGGCGATGAGAAAAGATCCCGAAGAGCGTTATCAGCATGCGAAGGAAATGCTTGTAGATATAAAAATACTCGAAGATAATAAAGACTGGGTATTTGATTATCCCGACGGACCGGTCGAAAACACGAGTGAACCGAAAAATACCGAAGTACATGAGGAAACTGAACCGAAAACAGAGGAACCGAAACCCGAAAAAGCTGCTCCCGTGCCTGCAAAGAAAAAGAAGAAGAAAAAACAGTCTGCAAAAGCAAGAAAATGGCGTCATATAAGAAATGTTTTTCTTTCTGTTTCCGCAGGAATATTCCTCGGCGTTATTCTTGTGCTTATAGGCGTAGGGGCAATGTTTACGGTCGTTGAACAGCTGAACGATGATCTTATCGAGCTGCCGAGCTTTGTCGGTCAGGTAGCATCGGAAATAACAACCGATCCCCGATACAGTTCATATTTCGAATTTACTCAGGAATCACGATACGATGATACGATAGGCTCAGGTCTTGTTGTGGAGCAGACTCCCGAACCGGGAAATTACAGCAAGGGAACTACAGTAAAACTTGTGGTAAGCAACGGTAAAAGAACCGTTACCGTTCCTGATGTAAAGGGTTGGGAAGAGGCTCAGGCGATCGTTAAGCTGAAACAGAGCGATCTTCTTTACGAAACTGTTCAGACTCAGAGCGAAAATGTAGATGAAGGCAAGGTTATCAGAACAGAACCGTCATCCTCAACAACCGTTCCCGTAGGAACAACGGTCAAAATATATGTTTCGTTCACAACTGAGGCTACCCGTGTGCGTGTTCCCGGACTTATTGGCTATAAAGAGGAACTTGCAAAACAGATGCTTCTCAATTCTCAGCTCTATTATTATTCCATAAAATACAGATACGATGATTTTGTTGAGTCGGGATATGTTATATCTCAGAGCATTGATAAAGAAACGATCGTAGACGTAAGCGAAGAGATCATAGTTGTGGTAAGCATGGGCAGCGTTGCAGATGCGATCGCAAACGGAACATATAAACCGGAATATAACGATTCTTCCGCGCTGGATGAATATTACGATACGGGCGAGTGATATGATCGGAACGATTTACGAATGCGTCGGCGGGGTTTATACCGTAAAAACCGATGACGGCACTGTAAACTGCACGGCAAGAGGACTGTTCAGAAAAGACGATACTCTTATTTTTACAGGCGACAGAGTCAATGTGGAAGACGGAGTGATCACCGAAATCTTTCCGAGAAAAAATTCTCTCACCAGACCTCCGGTTGCGAATATAGATAAGCTTTTTCTTGTTGTTGCGGTATCTTCGCCCGATCCGAATCTTTACAATATAGATAAAATGCTCGCTGTCGCCGAATATCACGGCATTCAGCCGGTAATAGTTCTAAGTAAGTCCGATTTAAACGATGTTTTAGGCCTTTACGATATTTACGGCAGTCTTCCGTACAAAATTTATACTGTTTCTCAGGATTCCGAAAATGATATTGATAAAATACGCGATGAAATAAGCGGCTGCGTATGCGTAATGAGCGGTCTTTCGGGCGTAGGCAAATCAACGCTGCTCAACAGACTTTCCCCCGGCTTATCCCTGAAAACCGGCGATATAAGCAAAAGACTGGGCAGAGGAAAAAACACGACACGTTCGTCCCGTTTTTTTGATGTCTTTGGCGGCGTCATCGCCGACACCCCCGGTTTTTCCAGTCTGTCATTCGAATCTTACGATATAAAAAACAGAGCGTTCCTCGCAGATTGTTTTCCGGAATTCAGAGAATATGTAAATGACTGTCTTTTCAGCGATTGCTCTCATACGAAGGAAAAAGGCTGCGGCGTTATCGAAGCGCTCAGACAAGGTAAAATAAAGCAGTCGCGCCACGAAAATTACTGCAGGATGTATCAAGAGCTTGGCGTATATAAGCCATGGGAGGATAAGAATAATTGATGAAAAACAAACGGGCAATTATTTATTGCTGGTCTGAAAGCGATATCCTCCCTTTTGAGAAAGAAGACGGAGATTTTATTATCTGCGCAGACAGCGGTATTGACTACGCAAAAAGAGTAGGCGCTTTGCCGGATGTTGTTCTCGGAGATTTTGATTCTTCAAACAAACCGCCGGAAACATCGGAATTTCAGACGATAGTCCTGCCCGTTGAAAAAGACGATACTGACGCTCTTTTCGCGGCGCGTTTCGCACTTGAAAAGGGATTTGAAAAAATCTTTCTTGCAGGCGGGATAGGGGGCAGGCTCGACCATACGCTCGGAGCAATAGCCGTTCTTCGTTTTATAGAAAAAAACGGAGCCGAATGCATTATATGTGACGGAAAAACGCGGATAAGCCTTATTCATGCTCATACAGTTAAAAAAATTGCGTATGATCCCAAAACAGCATATATTTCCGTGTTTCCATCCGAAGGAGAATCTGAAGGCGTTGATATCAAAGGTTTTAAATACTCTCTTCATGATTTTCATCTTACATCGTTTTTCCCTATCGGCGTTAGCAATGAGCCTCTCGTCGGTACTGACGGTTATATCGGGGCGGGCAGCGGCGATCTTATAGTTACGGAAATATTCAGATAGATCAATAATAAAAGAAAGGCGGTGAAATTTATAGGCATTTTGAAAAAGAAAAAACCACGCGGAGCAGCGTTTGTTGATTTTGAGCACTGGTATATTTCGATGGAAAAAATATACAACAAAAAACCGGATATCGGCGCCTGGATAAATATGATAAACGAGCGGGCAGATGTAAGAGAAATAACTTTTTTTGCGGATTTTTCGAATGAGTCGCTCAATAAGGAAATATCAAAAATACGTGAATATACAAACCGTATTGTTGAAACAAAAAACCCGAACCCATATTCAGAAAAAGATTTCACGGATTTTATAATGCTTGACAGCCTTTATCAGAAGGCTTTTGCGGATGATAAAACAGAAGTTTTTATCCTTTTTACGGGTGACGCTCACTTTAATTCCGTTGCAGCATACCTTAAAACGATTTGCCGTAAACAGGTCGGTATTTACGGCGTAAAAGGCGCTTTCAGCAATCAGCTCAAAGCGACAGCTTCATGGTGGGTGGAACTTCCCACAGAAACCGATATTCTCAAACCTTATTACGATATGATCCTGAAAAATCTGCGCTACCTTGAAATGAGTTCTGATAAAAACCGTAAAATAACCTTCCGCGATACTGTCAATATCGTAACAGAACACTACTCGGCTGATAAATCCAAAGTTCAGATCGCGCTTCAGTCGCTTATCGATAACGGCTATATCAGCAGAATATCCAAAAAAACGGGATCAAATGCGGTTTATTCAATCAAACCGAACTGGGAAAAATTAACGGCAGACGATTTATGGGTCCCTGAAGATGCAGATGGAAACATCTTTATTAAGAAGAAGCCTTCTGAAGCAAAACCGACAGCGCCGGATACGGGAAAAAACAAAACAAAAAAACCTGCGGCGGGCAAAAAAAATTCTGTGAAGAAAAGATCCTGAAAGGGGTCTTTTCTTTAAACCGCTCACATAAATAAATACGATCTGTTGCTGCGACCGGATACTATTGTAAAGCATATTGCTTTTACACTGCCGGTTTTTTGTCGGATCCATCAGGTCGATTCAGATTTTCAATCTGTTAAAACTCAGGTAATCAGCTTATTTTGTGGTCCTCGTTGCAGAGAATACTATATGCAGACCGCAGTCATTCCTCGGATCACGGCATATCATTTCATCGTAAAACATCATACTGTAAATCTGAATGACTTTACATATTATATCTGATCGAATTCAATATCCGTATAATCATAAAAAAGAAAAACAACAGAGAATCGGAGAAAAAAATGTACAGTGAAGTATATATTTCAAAAAAAACAAGCTTTCTCGTAATCCTCATAACGGTTACCGCGGCTTTCTGCCTGCTTTCGGTCCCGGTATGGATAGGGTGGGAGACGTTCAAAGGCATTTATGAGCTTGCGGTGCTTATCGCTGCAGCGGTCGTTGTGTTTCTGTATATTCGTCGCCGTTTTTACGAATATACATATACGATCAACGAAGATATCATATCCGTAAAACTGAAGATCGGTTCAAAGGAAACGACAGTATGTCAGGTCCGTTTGGAAGATATTATAAAAATAACTGCGGACGTCAAAATAAAGCAGCTGAAAAAAAGCGAAAATGTAAAAACAGTATTGAGATGCAACGGAGACCTGTTCGGAGGATCGGGTACCTGCATTATTTATTACGACATCGAAAAAGGATCCAATTCCGCTTTGCTTTTCAGACCGAGCGACAAGTTTACGGAAATTTTACAAAATAAACGTATTGACAACAGCGATAAACTGTGATATAATACCAAAGCACAATGAAGCAGACTCTGTCTCACCTTGTCCGATCATTATCGGCGGGTCAATATCGTATGAAACGCAAAATGCGTTCTTTTACGGCGGACAGATTCTGTTCGCCGTATTTTTATTCTTTAAAATGGAGGGATCCTGTATAAACGCGAAAACGATGCAAATCAACGAGGAGATCCGTGACGCTTCTGTTCGTCTTGTAGGTGAAGACGGGGAACAGCTCGGTATCCTTTCAGCCAAAGATGCGCAGAAAATGGCAATTCAGAGAGGTCTTGATCTTGTTAAAATTGCGCCTCAGGCTACACCGCCTGTCTGCAAACTGATGGATTACAGCAAATATTGTTTTGAACAGGCAAAAAAAGCAAAAGAACAAAGAAAGAGTCAGAAAACGATTTCCGTCAAGGAAATTCAGCTCAACGTTAAAATTGCCGATCACGACCTTAATACAAAACTTAATCACGCTCTTCGTTTTCTTAAAGACGGAGACAAGGTCAAAGTCGCTTTGCGTTTTAGAAGCAGAGAAATACTGCATCCTGAGTGGGGCACGGATCTTATGGCCCGGTTCGCTCAGGGCTGCGAAGAGATCGGAGTAATAGAAAAACCTGCAAAGCTTGACGGACGCAATATGATAATGTTCCTTGCGCCGAAAGCATCTAAATAAAGCATATAATTAATTCACATAAAGGAGAAACAACCAATGGCAAACAAGATCAAACTTAAGTCGCACAGAGGCGCGGCTAAGCGTTTTACCGTTCTTGGCAGCGGCAAGGTAAAAATCAATCACGCATACAGACGTCATATTCTTACAAAAAAGACGACCAAATATAAGAGAGGCCTTCGTAAAGGCACATACGCAAGTCCCGCAAACGCACCCACAATCAAAAAGCTGCTTCCGTATTAATCGCGTCGTGGCATATAATTATTAATTTTTGGAGGAAAAACAAATGGCAAGAGTTAAAGGCGGCGTCATGACGCATAAAAGACATAAAAAAATACTTAAACTCGCGAAGGGATATTTCGGAGGCAAATCCAAACTTTTCAGAACCGCAAATGAAGCGGTAATGAAGTCCCTTGTATATGCTTATACAGGCAGAAAACTCAAAAAGAGAGATTTCCGTTCACTCTGGATCACCAGAATCAGCGCAGAGGCAAAGGCAAACGGCATAAATTATTCAAGATTTATGTGCGGTCTTAAAAAGAGCGGAGTGGTCCTTAACAGAAAAATGCTCGCCGAGCTTGCAGTCTCTGATAAAGCAGCGTTTGCATCTCTCGTTGAAACCGCTAAAAAAGCCCTTTAATAAAACGATTTGGTTTTAAGAACACAAAGGAAAGGCTCTGCTCCCGACCGATGTGTTCTTATTGTTTATAATAACGGAGAAATTATGCGAATTCAAAAATTTATCGCTGAATGCGGAGTGTGCTCACGAAGAGCTGCTGAAGAACTTGTTTTGGCCGGAAAGATTTTCGTAAACGGCAAAGAGGCAGC
>JAEEJJ010000139.1 GCA_016281805.1 Clostridiales bacterium | reverse complement strand
AATTTTGACATATCGGCTTTTATGAAAAAGCGGTATATCGTGGGCGGAGCGCAGAACGTGGTGATTTTATATTTTTCTATCATCGAAAGAACTGCGTTTCCGTCAAATTTATCGAAATCATAAGTGAAGACAGTTGCTTCGCAAAGCCACTGACCGTAAAGCTTGCCCCAAACCGCCTTGCCCCATCCGGTATCGGCGATAGTAAGGTGCAGACCGTTCGGATCGACGTTATGCCAGTATCTTGCGGTAACGATATGACCTATGGGATACGTATTGTCGTGAACGGCAGCTTTGGGATATCCGGATGTTCCGCTCGTGAAATACATTATCATCGGATCTTCGTTTTTTGTAGGGATCCTGTCAAAAGTATCGGGATATTCGCTGATCTTTTTATCAAAATCAAGCCATCCTTCGGGGGCGGGAGATGTGGCGATCCTGATTTCGAGAGAAGGTGATTCGGGAAGAGATTCATCCACATGAGCTGTTATTTCTCCGTCGCCTGCACAGACGATAGCTTTTATCCCCGCAGCGTTAAAACGGTAAACATAATCTTTTTTAGTAAGGAGATGTGTTGCCGGAACAACGATAGCCCCTATCTTGTGAAGAGCAACAATGGATATCCAGAACTGATAGTGACGTTTGAGAACAAGCATCACCCTGTCGCCTTTGCGGATACCGATATCTGTGAAAAAGTTTGCGGCGCGGGAGGAAAGGCGCATCATATCGCCAAATGTAAATCTTTTTTCCTCTCCGTCATTGGATATCCACAGCATAGCGAGTTTGTCGGGTTTCGTTCTTCCGAGTTCATCAACGACGTCGTACCCGAAATTGAAGTTTATTCCGGGCTTCATTTCAAAACGCTCGATATGTCCGTTTTCGTCGAAATATTCATTTATAAATTTGTTGTAAAGCATAGTGGTACCCGTTTTATTCCAAAACGGCTTCTGTTCCTTTCGTTATCAAATAATTACAATCAGTTTTTTCCGATAACGACGGCTATAAAAGTACAGTCTTCCCCGTTTACGGCTATCATTCCGTGACCGTGAGCGCTGTTGTAGTAAATGCTGTCTCCCGGTTTCAGATATTCGATATGGTCTTCAAGCCGAACCTTGAGTGTGCCCGAAAGAATATAGTCAAATTCCTGTCCTTCATGAAAAGAAAGCGCTATTTCACTGTTCTGGGCATCCTCATCGTATTTTGCGGTAACAAGAAAAGGCTCGCTGATTTTGTCTTTGATGAACGGAGCAAGATGCTGATATTTAAATCCTTTTCTTCGTTCTATCGGCAAACCTTCTCCGGCACGTGTGACAGAATAGAAAGAAAGTGTCGGTTTATCGCCGGTTATCAGTTCCGTGATATCGACCCCGAAATGCTTTGAACACTTATAGAGAAAAGTAAAAGAAAAGTCGATATCGCCTGTTTCATGAGCTATGTAGTCCTCCTCGGTCGTGTCGCAAACACGCGCCATTTCGTCGGTCGGTATATCAAGTATCATCCGCAGGCCGCGGATTCGTTCGGCTATTGCTTTTACATGTTCGTTCATCTGCGAACCTCCATCAAAAAAAATTTTTACCATATTAGCACAAAAAAGTATTTTTGTCAATAGATTTTATTTGCCGAGGACTTGAAAAAAAACGAAAAAACTGTTATAATACTTCCATTAAAGAATAAAAGGTCTGGTTTACACGTATTTTTCTGAGAGGGGGACTGGTTTATGATATTCATAACTGCCGACGGCGGCGGCACAAAAATTATCGCTTTTGCGTTTGACGAAAACCTCAATGTGCTTGCTTCGGCAAAAGCCGGAGGAGTGAACAGTCTTTTTATGGATAAAAACGAAGCGAGAAACAACATGGCAAATGTTGCGGATACGCTTTTTGACAGCCTCGAAAAAAACTTCGGGAACATATGTGAAGTTGAGGGGCTTTACTATACCATAGCCGGGCTCGGAAGCGGATTGCCGGATGAAATACAACGGCATGCGAAAGTAAAAAAAACGGAAAGACTCAGCGAGGGACAGCTCGGATTTCTGGCAGGGACACTCGAAAAAACCGGTCTTCTTGCCCTTTCAGGAACCGGGTCTGACTGTTTTCTTATCGAAAACTGCCGTTCAGTGGATATGATCGGCGGATGGGGGCTTTACTTCGGTGATGAAGGAAGCGGCTTTGACATAGGAAGGAAAGCGATCATGGCCGCAATAAGATCGCAGGACGGAAGAGGAGAAAAAACAGAACTCGAAGAACTCGTTTTTCACTCGCTCGGCCTGAACAAATCGCTTTGGGAGGTATGTTCGATACACAACAGACCGTCTTTCAGAAAAGATGTTTCATCCCTGACCCGTGCTGTTGAAACGGCATGCGGTCACGGAGACAGAACAGCCCTCGAAATAGTGCAAAACGCCGCAAAGGAGCTTTCATTGGCTACTGTAACGATCATGAAAAAGCACGGATACGGCAGAAATGACGCTTTTGTTTTTACCACAGCCGGAGGCGGATGGAAAACGTCGGCAAAAATGACGGAAACATTTGTAGGAGACGTGACTGAGCATTTTCCGCTATCCGTTTTCAAAAAGCCGTTATTTGAGCCTGTTGCGGGCGGTGTGATAAAATATATATTCGACAAAGGCGACATGCCTCGGGAGGAGCTGCTGAAAGAAAAGCTCAGCGAGTTTTTGTTATGATAACCGTAGGAAACAACATTATAACCGAATTTACGGAGAAAAAATCCGTTTTTATCGGGCAAACATTCTGGGTGACTACCGAAGATGAAGCAGAATGCGCAATAGCTTCGGTAAGGAACTCAAACCCAGACGCTACACACGTCTGCTATGCGTATATACTGCGCACAGGATCCCTTCAGCGATTTTCGGACGACGGAGAACCGTCGGGAACGGCAGGGATGCCTATACTTCACGTTATATCTTCAAAAAAGCTCTGCGATACGCTTATAACAGTCACAAGATATTTCGGAGGTATACTTCTCGGTGCAGGCGGTCTGGTGCGAGCGTATTCAAGATCGGCTTCGGATGCTGTGGAAAAAGCAGGGATCGCGGATATAGTGCCGTATACGGAATTTGAAATGGAATACGGGTACGAGCTTCACAGCCAGATGGAGAGGGCCCTTACGCAGGCGGGCGCGGAGATAACGGACAGAGAGTTTACGGAAAAAGTCCGTATTGGCGCAGTTATAAATTCCGCCGATTATGAGCGGTTTTGCGGCGGAATAAAAAGCGTGTGGCACAAAAACGTTGAAATAAGAGACAAAAAGACGATCGAAAGGCGTCAAAAAAGATAATAAATCTGTTAAAAAAACGAAATTATTGTTAAATGAAGCGAATACTCTTGAAAAGATCTGTGAAATAGTGTAAAATAATATATTATATATACATTATAATTTCGGAGAAATCCGGAACGGAGAGAACTATGAATAAAGCAGCTATCATCATGGGGAGCGACAGCGACCTTCCTGTTCTTAAACCGGCGTTTGTTCTACTTAAAAAATTCGGTGTGGAATACACTGTGAATATTATTTCCGCGCACAGAACTCCTGAAAAGGCGGCGGAATTTTCAAAAGCCGCAAAAGAAAACGGTTATTCGTGCATTATCTGCGCAGCGGGAAAAGCCGCGCATCTTGCAGGCGTTATGGCGGCATATACTGCCCTGCCCGTAATCGGAATTCCTGTCAAGAGTTCAACTCTTGACGGTCTTGACAGTCTTCTGTCGACCGTTCAGATGCCCAAAGGCGTGCCTGTTGCAACGGTTGCGATAGACGGTGCGGAAAATGCTGCTCTGTTAGCCGTTCAGATCATGGCGGTAAGTGACGGCGACCTTTATAAAAAGCTTACAGAGTATAAGAAAAAAATGGCAGATGATATTGAAGAAAAAGACAGAAAAGCTGCCGAAGCGGCGGAATCCCTTGGTTGTTAAGCATTATAAACAAATCAATGATTGATATTTATTCTTATCCCATTAATCGAAAGAGGTAAAACAATGAAAAAGGATCTATTATACGAAGGCAAAGCAAAAAAAGTTTATTCAACCGAAAATCCGGAAGAGCTTATAGTTGATTATAAAGACGATGCCACTGCGTTCAACGGTCTTAAAAAAGGAACGATAGAAGGCAAAGGCGTTATCAACAACAAAGTAACGAATCATCTTATGAAGATGCTTGAAAAGAATGGTATCCCCACTCATTTCATTAAAGAGCTTTCTGACCGCGAAACGCTTGTTAAAAAAGTTACGATAGTTCCGCTGGAAGTAATAGTAAGGAATATCGCTGCCGGCTCGCTTTCAAAAAGACTCGGTCTCCCCGAAGGAACAAAGCTTGGCTCCACTGTGCTTGAATACTGCTATAAAGACGACGCGCTCGGAGATCCGATGGTAAACGATTACCATATAAAAGCAATGAACCTTGCAAGTGATGAAGAGCTTAAAACGATTGCGGATTACTCTTTCAGAATTAACACTCTTCTTTCCGAATACCTTGCAGATCTCAATATCGAACTTGTTGACTTCAAGCTTGAATTCGGACGCCTTACCGACGGCACGATCGTTCTTGCAGACGAGATATCGCCCGACACTTGCCGTTTCTGGGACAGCAAGACCCATGAAAAGCTCGATAAAGACCGTTTCCGCAGAGATCTCGGCAATGTTGAAGACGCATATAAGGAAATAATGAAGAGACTGATGGGCGAATAATAATAACGGAGTTGAAATATGAACGAATCAAGTCACAGCGCAAGTTATGCCGCTGCGGGAGTAGACGTCACCGCAGGTTATAAAAGCGTAGAACTGATGAAAAAATTTGTAAAAAGCACATACAATGCCGGAGTTTTACAGGACATAGGAGGATTTGGCGGTCTGTTCAAGCCGAATATGACCGGAATTGAAGAACCTGTTCTTGTGTCAGGCACGGACGGAGTGGGAACAAAGCTGAAAATAGCTTTTCTTCTTGATAAACACGATACCGTCGGAATAGACTGCGTTGCGATGTGCGTAAACGATATAATCTGCTGCGGCGCAACTCCCCTGCTTTTTCTTGACTATATAGCGACCGGAAAACTCGTTCCTGAAAAGATTGCGGAAATAGTTAAAGGCGTATCTGACGGCTGCATTCTTTCAGGCGCAGCGCTTATAGGCGGAGAAACGGCAGAAATGCCGGGCTTTTATTCCGAAAGCGAGTATGATCTTGCCGGCTTCGCGGTAGGAATGGTCGATAAAAAGGATATCATAGACGGTTCAGCCGTCAGTGAAGGCGACGCTCTGATAGGAATCGCATCGTCCGGCGTTCACTCGAACGGTTTTTCGCTTGTAAGAAAAGTGTTCGGCTTAAATGATGCGGAGGCTGAAAAATCGCTTGCCGTATACTCTGACGAGCTGGGCAAAACTCTCGGAGAAGCGCTTCTGACGCCTACTGAAATATATGTTAAAGCTGTAAATGAAATTAAAAAGTCTATAAAAATAAACGCCATATCCCATATAACAGGCGGCGGTTTTTATGAGAATATGCCCAGAATGCTTCCGGAAGGAATTTCTCTTGAAATAGACGCGAAGTCGTTCCCCGTGCCTCCGATATTTTCGCTTCTGCAAAAATGCGGCGATATACCGGAACGCGATATGTTCAACACTTACAATATGGGTATCGGAATGGCTCTTCTTGTTTCGGAAAAAGACGCCGAAGCTGCTGTTGCAGCCGCAAAAAACGCGGGCAAGGACGCATATGTGATCGGTCGCGCGGTTAAAGGCGAAAAAAAGGTTATTTTCAGATAATTTCGCTTTTGGGAGAATTTAAATGAGCAAAATATCCGTTGCCGTTCTCGTTTCGGGGGGCGGAACAAATCTACAGGCTCTGATTGACGCCGAAAAAAGCGGAATAATAAACAGCGGACATATTTCCGTTGTTATTTCAAGCAAGCCCGCAGTTTATGCGCTCGAACGCGCGGCAAAAGCCGGAATACCGCATTTTGTTGCGGAAAAAGCGCATTTCGGCAACGATGAAAAAGCATTCGGAGAAGAAATAGAAAAACACCTTCGCGAATATCGTGCGGAAGTGATCGTGCTTGCGGGATTTCTCTCAAAGCTCCCCGAGCAGATATGCAACGAATATTCGGGAAGGATACTGAACGTTCATCCGGCGCTTATTCCGTCTTTTTGCGGAAAAGGGTTTTACGGACTGAACGTTCATAAAGCCGCTCTTGAATACGGAGTTAAAGTCAGCGGCGCTACGGTGCATCTTGTTGACAGCGAATACGATCACGGCAGGATACTGTTACAGAAAGCCGTTGACGTTTTACCCGACGACACTCCCGAATCACTGCAGCAGCGAATAATGGTCCAGGCAGAACATATCATCCTGCCTCAGGCAGTGGAAATGATATGCAGCGAAACAATTAAAAACAAACAGACAGTATAAAACATTAAAAACAAACAGACAGTATAAAACATTGGGGGTATTTACTTGGCTTTCTCTTTTAAAGGCGGTATCCATCCCGACTACAACAAAGAAAGGACTTATGCAAGTCCCATAGAAGTGCTTCCTCCCACAGAAGAGATGTATCTTCCGCTCTCCCAGCATATAGGCGCACCGTGTATTCCCACGGTAAAGCCCGGAGACTCCGTGAAAATGGGGCAGATAATCGCTGACAATCCTGTCGCTATGGCATGCCCGATCCATTCGCCCGTATCGGGAAAATTCAAAGGGGTCGTGCAGCACTGGCATCCTTCGGGAACACGCCAGCCGACTATGGTAATAGAAAACGACGGACTTGACACGGTCGACGAATCACTTCATCCTTATGAGGGAGATCTTGACGATCTTACTCCTGCAGACATTATACAGTTTGCAAGAGAATCGGGAACCGTCGGCATGGGCGGAGCGGCATTTCCGCTTCATGTAAAGCTGAAGACGGCTCTTGACAAAAAAATAGAAACGATAATTATAAACGGATCGGAATGCGAACCGTTTATCACGGCAGACCACCGGGCAATGGTTGAATACCCGAGCACGATAGTAAACGGTGTGAAGCTGATAATGAAATGTCTTAATAAGGATACTGCGGTAATAGCGATAGAGTCCAACAAGCCCGACGCTATCGCGGCAATGTCCAAAGCGACGGAAGATTCGGATATCCGTATTTGCGAGCTTCCTACAAAATATCCTCAGGGCGGAGAAAAACAGCTTATCAAAGCGATAACCGGAAGAGAAATACCTCCGGGAAAACTGCCGATGGATATAGGATGCGCCGTTTTCAATGTTGACACGTGCGCCTCGCTGTTCAGATATGTTTCCAAAGGCAGACCGCTGACAAAGAGAGTATGCACTGTTTCGGGATCTGCAGTAATACGTCCCGCAAACCTGCTTGTCCGTATCGGAACGCCGTATTATGCGCTTTTTGACTACTGCGACGGATTTATCGAAGATCCGTATAAGATCATATCGGGCGGACCGATGATGGGTTCAGCTCAGCATGCGCTTGAAACGCCGGTAGTTAAAAATACTTCCGCCCTTCTCGCTTTTTGCGGAGATGAGGAAAGTTTTGAAGAAAACCCGACCTGCATACGGTGCGGCAAATGCATAGAAGTATGTCCGATGAGACTTTTGCCTACATATATTTATCAGCATGCGCTCGCCGAAGAATTTGCCGAGTGCAAAAAGTTGAATGTGACAGACTGTATAGAATGCGGCTGCTGTTCGTATGTATGTCCCGGAAAGCTTCATCTTGTTCAGGCAATGAGAATGGCAAAGGGTAATATTCCGAAAAACTGACGGAACTTTCCCGAAAATGTTAAATTCGATTGAAACAGATTTTATAAAAGACCGGAGTGTTTTGTTTTGGCTAAAAAACTGCTTGTAACCTCCTCACCGCACTACAGATCGGAAAGAACGACGAGCAAGGTAATGCTTGACGTTATAATTGCGATGCTGCCGATCTGCGCGATGTCGGTTGTATATTTCGGATGGAGAGCTCTGGCGCTTACAGTGGTAAGCGTGGCGGCGTGTATTGCGTTTGAATCGCTCTTCAATCTTATTGTAAAGAAAAAAAACACGGTAAGCGACCTGTCTGCTGTTGTAACAGGTATGCTTATGTCGTTCAACCTTCCCGTGACCGCGCCGTACTGGATTGCAGTCGTCGGCTCGTTTTTTGCGATAGTCGTTGTAAAAATGCTGTTCGGAGGACTCGGAAAGAATTTTGCGAACCCTGCTCTTGCGGCGCGCGCATTCCTCTTTTCATGGCCTACGCTGATGACGACATTCGTAAAACCGTTTATCACGCCCATGCTTCCCGTATTCCGTGATCCGATCTTCGTGAACGGCGCAGATCTGCCCGATTACATAGACACGGTCACCACCGCTACTCCGCTTGCTTCCCTTAAAACAGGCGTCTTACCCGAAACGGGAATTGCGGATATGTTTTTCGGCAATATAGGCGGCTGTATCGGCGAAGTATGCACCGCGGCAATACTTCTGGGCGGCATATATCTTCTTTTAAGAAGAGTTATCACCTGGCATATTCCTCTCGCTTATCTTGGAACCGTTGCACTGATAACCTTTGTATTCCCGCTCACAGGAGGAAATTTTGACTGGCAGTTTATGGTTTATGAACTTCTGAGCGGCGGACTTGTTCTTGCGTCGTTTTTCATGGCAACAGACTATGTTACGGCTCCCGTAACGGCAAGAGGAAAGCTGCTTTTCGGTATAGGATGCGGACTTCTGACTGTATTTTTGCGTTATTACAGCGGATACAGCGAGGGCGTAAGCTATGCGATACTGATAATGAATGTTCTTGCTGTTCCGATAGACAAAATAACGAAACCGAGACGTTTCGGAATAGGAGGCGGCTACAATGATGCTAAATGATATAAGCTCGGAAGCATACGAAGACGTAAAACCGACGGTACCCGCGCAAAAAGAACGTCCGTCAAAAAAATCCGGCAATGAAATAGTAACGCTTTCATTCAGGCTGATGATAATAATCGCAACCGTTGTGCTGATGCTTGCGGTCGTTAATGCGCTGACAAAAGATCAGATAGCTGCGAATGAAAAAAAGGCCAACGATGCAGCAAGAGCCGCGCTTTTTCCGGAAGCAACGTCGTTTAAATCAGTATCTGCCGATATTTCCGAAGATCTCGCAAAATACGTAAGCGATATATACGAAGCTTCAGGAAATAACGGGATACTCGGTTACTGTGTAAATGTGACAAATAACGGCTTCGGCGGAAAAATAAATATGATAGTCGGAATATCGTCCGAAGGACTGATAACGGGAGTTAAAGTGATCACCCATTCTGAGACCGCAGGCGTTGGAGAAAGAATAATTTCGAACGGTTCAATACTTTCGCAGTTTGTGAACGTATCGTCAAATTCGCTCTCGTCGGTATCAGCGATCACGGGAGCTTCGGTAACATCAAAGGCGATCATTGAAGGCGTTAAGAAAGCAATGGACGCAGTAACGCCCATAATAGACGGAGGTTATTGATATGGCTTCAAAGAAGAAAAAGACATCATATCTGAATATCCTCAAAGAAGGAATCGTAACAAAAAATCCGACATTCATACAGCTGCTCGGAATGTGTCCCACACTTGCGGTAACCACGACCGTGGCAAACGGTATCGGAATGGGACTTTCCGCAACATTTGTGCTTATATGCTCAAACTTTTTCATTTCTGTTCTGAGAAAATTTATTCCAAACAAGATAAGAATAGCTTCCTATATAGTTATTATCGCCGGATTTGTATCGGCTGTTGAGATGGCAATAAAAGCGTGGCTTCCCGATCTTGCAAGCTCGCTTGGCCTTTTTATTCCGCTCATAGTTGTAAACTGTATCATTCTTGCCCGCGCGGAAGCATTTGCTTCTAAAAATGCGCCGCTCCCCTCGGCTATGGACGGTCTGGCGTGCGGAATCGGATTTACTCTTGCGCTTACGATCATTTCGACTGTAAGGGAACTTATCGGAAGCGGATCGATATTCGGTGTAAACTTACTCGGTCCGAATTACTCCCCTGCCCTAATAATCATTCTTCCCGCAGGAGGATTTCTTGTTCTCGGTTTTCTTATCGCCCTTGTTCAGTTTATTATGGCGAAAGTTGAAAGGAGGGGCGAATAAATGCTCAACCTGCTTGTAGTTTCAATAAATGCGATACTCATCGAGAACTTTGTTCTTGTAAAATTTTTAGGCTGCTGCCCGTTCCTCGGTGTTTCGAAAAAAAGCGAGACCGCGCTCGGTATGGGCCTTGCCGTTGTGTTTACAATGACTATCGCCTCCGCCATGACATGGCTGTTCAATGAATTTATTTTAAAACCTTTCGATCTTGAATATCTTCAGACTATCGCATTTATTGCGATAATAGCAACTCTTGTTCAGATCATTGAAATGTTTTTGCAAAAAAGCATTCCTTCCCTTTATTCTGCGCTCGGCATATATCTGCCGCTAATCACTACAAACTGCGCGGTTCTGGGCGTTGCGCTTCTGAACATCAACAACGAATATGACTTTATCACATCCGTTGTATACGGTTTTTCCGCAGGAGTAGGTTTCCTTGTTGCCATACTTCTTTTATCTGCGATACGTGAAAGGATCGCGTATTCGGATATTCCCAAGCCTTTCAGAGGATTCCCGATAGTGCTTATAGCGGCTGCGCTTTTGAGCATATCGTTCATGGGATTTCAGGGGCTCAAGCTTCCGTTCTGAAAGCGAATGAATAATAATTGACATGGGAGTAAAATCGGATGGATTTTGTTCAAATACTTATCACGGTTTTAATAATGGCGGTCTTCGGACTGGTCCTCGGTCTTCTGGCCGCACTGGCAAGCAGATTTCTT
>JAEEJJ010000138.1 GCA_016281805.1 Clostridiales bacterium | reverse complement strand
TCTTGTAAAAACAAAGCAGGCTCCGTCGAAAGGCGAGGCAAGGCGCCTTGTTGATCAGAAAGGCATATTCGTTGCCGATAAACTTGTCGAAAGCGCCACTATGTCATTTACAAAAGACGAGATAAACGGCGAAATAGTCAGAAAAGGAAAAAAATCTTTTATCAAGATCAAAGTTATATAAAATACTGAGCAAAAGGTAGCATCTATGAAAAAAGAACTGGAAAAAAATTACAATCCGCGCGACGTTGAAGACCGTATATATGATTTCTGGGTCAGCAACGGGTATTTCAGAGCCAATGTAAACAAAAATAAAAAACCGTTCACTATCGTTATTCCGCCGCCAAATGTTACGGGGCAGCTGCACATGGGGCATGCATTTGATGAAACGTTGCAGGATATCCTCACACGTTATAAACGCATGTGCGGCTATGAAGCGCTCTGGCTTCCCGGAACAGATCATGCAGGAATAGCAACGCAGATCAAAGTTGAAGAGTTCCTTCGCAAAAACGAGGGACTTACGCGTTATGATCTCGGCAGGGAAAAATTTCTTGAAAGAGTTTGGGCTTGGAAGGATCAGTACGGCAGCAGGATCATCAATCAGCTGAAAAAACTCGGTTCTTCATGCGATTGGTCAAGAGAAAGATTCACAATGGATGACGGCTGCTCAAAGGCAGTCAAAGAAGTTTTTGTTAATCTGTACAACAAAGGTCTTATTTACAGAGGGCACAGAATTATAAACTGGTGTCCTCACTGCAAAACAGCTCTTTCCGACGCTGAGGTCGAATACGAGGAACAGGGCGGACATTTCTGGCATATCCGTTACCCCGTCAAAGGTTCTGAGAATGAATATGTCGTTATTGCCACCACAAGACCCGAAACACTGCTCGGCGATACTGCCGTAGCGGTTAATCCCGAGGACAAAAGATACACCCATCTTGTCGGCAAAACGCTTATTCTTCCTCTTGTCGGAAGAGAAATTCCCGTTATTGCCGATGAATATGTCGATAAAGAATTCGGAACCGGATGCGTAAAGATCACGCCTGCTCACGACCCGAACGACTTCCTTGTCGGTCAGCGCCACGGTCTCGAGCAGATCCGTGTTATGAACGATGACGCCACGATCAACGCAAACGGCGGTGTTTATGAAGGACTCGACCGTTACGATGCAAGAAAACGCATCGTTGAAGATCTTGAAAAGGCAGGGCTTCTCGTAAAGGTAGAAGAGCATTCTCATAATGTGGGTCAGTGTTACCGCTGCGGAACTACCGTTGAACCGCTCACATCAGATCAGTGGTTTGTTAAGATGGAGCCGCTTGCAAAACCCGCAAAAGAGGTCGTAGCAAACAAAACAATAAAATTCCATCCCGAACGTCTTGAAAAAATATATATGAACTGGATGGATAACGTCCACGATTGGTGCATATCCCGTCAACTTTGGTGGGGACACAGAATTCCTGCATACTACTGTGACAAATGCGGTGAAATGGTAGTTTCAAAAACAGATGTCGATGTATGCCCGAATTGCGGAGCGAAGATGAGACAGGACGAAGACGTTCTTGACACATGGTTCTCTTCGGCGCTCTGGCCTTTCTCAACGCTCGGCTGGCCTGAAAAAACAGAAGATCTCGAATACTTCTATCCCACATCCGTTCTTGTTACAGGATATGATATAATCTTTTTCTGGGTTTCACGAATGATTTTTTCCGGGCTTGAACATACCGGAAAACCCCCGTTTGAACATGTACTTTTCCACGGACTTATCAGAGACTCTCAGGGAAGAAAAATGTCCAAATCTCTCGGCAACGGTATCGATCCGATCGAGGTAATAAACGAATACGGCGCAGATGCGCTCAGATATACTCTCGTGACCGGAAACTCTCCCGGAAACGATATGCGCTTTTATTATGAAGTTGTAAAATCGTCAAGAAATTTCGCAAACAAAATATGGAACGCAGCTCGTTTTGCTCTTACTTACCTTGATATCGATCATGCGGAGATTCCGGATAAACTTGAGATCGAAGATAAGTGGATCCTTACCGAATTCAACACATGTGTAAGAGAAGTTCGTGATAATCTCGATAAATACGAACTCGGCGTTGCCGCTCAGAAGCTTTACGACTTTGTTTGGGACGATCTTTGCGACTGGTATATCGAACTTGTAAAACCGCGTCTCTTTGAAACAAATACAAACGAGGAAACAAAAAAATCTGCCCAGAACATACTCTGCTGCGTTATTAACGGCACCCTTGCGCTTCTTCATCCGTTTATGCCGTTCATAACCGAAGAGATATGGCAGACTATGCCTCACGAAGGCGAAGCCCTTGTAATAGCGCCATACCCCGAATATGATGAAAACCTTGTTTTTGAGGCAGATGCCGCCGCTATGGAAAACGTTAAGTCTCTTATAAAGAATATCAGACAGCTGCGCCTTGATATGAATGTGCCGGCTTCCAAAAAAACAAGTCTTTATATCGAAACATCAAATCCGGAAGAGTATACGCGTTGCGTTGAATTTCTCAAGCGTCTGGCAGGTGCGTCTGAAATAACAGTCAATGCCGGTACGCCTGCAGAAAAAACAGCTACTGCTTTGAGCCCTGATGCAAAAGCGTATATCCCGATGGGCGAGCTTGTAGACATAGAAAAGGAAAAAGCACGTCTCGAAAAAGAAAAGGCACGTCTCGAATCCGAAATCGACAGAATAGAC
>JAEEJJ010000137.1 GCA_016281805.1 Clostridiales bacterium | reverse complement strand
GCATATCGCCGAAAAAAAGATAACTGAACTTGAAACGGACTCGGGAAAAAGCGTTTATATAAGCGTGGAACCGTTTAAAACCTTTTATGAAGCAGGGCAGGAGCATCAGGATTATTATCTTAAACATCCTGAAGAATTTGCCTGCGAAATAAAAAATTCGGGCAGAAAAAAGAAAAATCTGAAATAAAATATTATATAGTGGGTTTCTGCGTCAAAATGTTTCACTCGCGTGTAACAAAGTGACAAATCTTCAACAACTGATTTTACTGATATAATAATGTTGCAATATTCCATATTTTATGCTATAATACACCGGCTGTTGATGAAACGAGGACCAAAAGAATGAATAACAATAATTCAATACTCCGGGGACCGCTTTTCTGGAATATTGTCAAATATACGATTCCGATAATTTTAACAAGCGTTCTGCAGCTGCTTTTCAACGCGGCAGATCTTGTTGTGGTAGGCAGATTCTGCGGCAGTATTTCCGTCGCGGCAGTCGGTGCTACCGGTTCTGTAACAAACCTTATCATCAACCTCTTTGTCGGCCTTTCCGTAGGCGCAGGCGTTTCTGTAGCTCACGGATACGGCGGCAATGACGATCAGGCCGTCCACAGAACCATCCATACGTCTTTGCCTACCGCGATTGTCAGCGGTATTATTCTTACCGCGATCGGTGTGATTTTTTCGAAGATATTTCTTGAACTTATGGGCACGCCTGAAAATGTTATCGGGCTTTCAACCGTATATATGCGGATCTATTTCTGCGGTATGACATTTTCAATGGTTTACAACTTCTGCGCTTCCATTCTGCGCGCAGTAGGGGATACGAGAAGTCCTCTTATATATCTTTCAGTTGCAGGCGTTGTAAATGTAATATTAAACATTGTTTTCGTTACACTTTTTGATCTGAATGTAGCGGGCGTTGCGCTTGCAACAATAATATCTCAGGGTATCTCCGCTGTTCTGGTCGTAAGAGCGCTTATGGTAAGAACAGATTCGTGCCGCCTGATCCTTTCTAAAATGCGCTTTTATAAAATGCAGTTTTTTAAAATAGTCCGTATAGGACTTCCTGCCGGCATACAGGGCTCGCTTTTTTCTATTTCAAATGTAATCATACAGTCTTCCATAAACTCTTTCGGCGATATTTTCATGTCGGGAAATGCCGCGGCAGGCAATATCGAGGGCTTTGTGTATGTTACGATCAATGCGTTCCACCAGACCGCTGTTAATTTCACCGGACAGTGCACAGGCGCCAAAAAATATAAACGCGCATTAAAATCGCTCTGGATCTGCCTTGCTTGCGTTACTGTCGTAGGTCTTATAAACGGCTCTCTTGTAAACATTTTCGGCAAACAGCTTTTATCTATTTACATCACCGATTCCGCCGAAGCGATTTCTGTCGGAATTATCAGATTAGCCTACATTTCGCTCCCGTATTTCCTCTGCGGACTTATGGATGTAACGACAGGGGCTTTGCGCGGTATGGGTTCTTCCGTTTCTCCGATGATCATTTCAGTCCTTGGTATATGCGGTCTGAGGATCGTATGGATATTTACCGTTTTTCAGCTCGAACAGTTTCACACACCCGAGGTCCTCTATCTTTCATATGTCGTTTCATGGACTGTCACATTTATCGTTCAGCTTATAGCATTTTTTATCCACTACAAAAAACATGTAAAAGCTGATAAGCTCTACGATCCGGCACTTGAAGAATAATATCTCTTGCCTTGCCGTAAAATCAGATTATGCAGTCTGATAGATAAAACAAACATATAAAGCCATATAGGCGATCGATTTACGCTATGTAATCAAATACCTGTTTTTAAGTATCTTGAAAGGGGATTCAGTATGGGCAACATCCTTATCAATGCACTCGAAATAAAAAACCGCGGCGGATGGGTTCTTGACACACAGTTTGTTCTTGCAATGGGAACTCCGTATCTCCTTGCACACGGACTCGGCACTCCTGTTGACGACGCAAAAACAACGTTTTGCGTGTCTGCTCCGGGCGTCTATACAGCATACGCTTATACTTTTAACTGGGTTGCGCCATGGAAACCTCAATACGCCCCCGGTATTTTCGAACTGCATATCGACGGTGAAAAAATAGGCGATGTCTACGGCAACATCGGCACCCGCTGGTCATGGCAAAAGGGCGGCAGGATTTTTCTTGATGAAGGATCTCACGAGCTTTTGCTGCACGATCTTACGGGCTTTGAAGGCCGTGTCGGTATGATAGTTCTTACAGATGAAGAAAATCCCGATCTCCCTGAAAAGCCTGAGGAAGTCAGACAGTTTATATACTCCTGCATGGGGTCTGAAGAACCTGCAGACGAAGGCGAATATGACCTTGTAGTCTGCGGCGGCGGCATCACAGGCATATGCGCATCACTTTCCGCTGCAAGAAACGGCGTGAAAGTTGCGCTCGTGCAGGACAGACCGGTAGTCGGCGGCAACAACAGCTCGGAAGTTCGTGTATGGCTTGGCGGGGAAACACATTTTGAACCGTTCCCCGGAATAGGCAATATTACAAATGAAATAGAACAGGCAATAGCAACACAGCACAGTTCCGATAACAAACCTGAAAATTACGAGGACGAAAAAAAGCTCGGTTTGCTTTGCGCCGAAAAAAACATAACTCTTTATCTTGAAAACTCCGTCACAGATGTCGTTACGGAAAACGGTGTGATCAAGGGCGTTATATCGTGGGATTTCAAAAACGGCAAACGCCGCCTTATACGCGGCAGACTTTTTGCGGACTGCACCGGTGACGCAACGATAGGCGCGCTGGCAGGCGCAGATTTTGAGGTGACCACAAACGGACACATGGGTATGACATGTATGTGGTATCTTGAAGATACGGGTAAAGAAGAAAAGTTCCCTGAATGCCCCTGGGCAATCGATCTTTCAAATGCCGATTTCCCCGGCCGTCTGAATGCTGAACGGAATAACGAAAAAAATGAAGAGGGAAAGCTTGGCTGCTGGTATTGGGAGTGCGGTATGGAACACGATCCGATTGTCAAAATGGAATATACCCGTGATCTATGCTTTCGTGCAATGTTCGGTGCTGTAGATGCAATGAAAAACAAAGACGGTACATATAAAAACTACAAACCCGGTTTTTGCGCATATATAGCTGGCAAACGCGAATCGAGAAGACTTTTCGGCGATATAATAATGACTAAAAGCGATGTCCTTAAAGGTGTTGAATATCCCGATTCATGCGTTCCGTCTACATGGAATTTTGATGTTCATTATCCTGACAGAAAGTATTATGCGGCATTTCACGAAGGTGATGCGTTTATCGCAAAAGACTATCACGAACCGTTCAAAAAGCCGTATTTTATTCCATACAGATCACTTTATTCAAGAAATATCGCAAACCTGTTTATGGCAGGCAGAAATATAAGCGTATCTCACGATGCCCTGGGAACTGCACGTGTTATGCGAACATGCGGTATGATGGGCGAAGTAATCGGATATGCCGCTAAATACTGCATGCGATATTCATGCTGCCCGCGTGAAGTTTATACCGGGCATGTCGAAGAATTTATAAGCGAATTGAAATCGATCCCGTATAAAAAAGAAAACAGACTTGTAGCCAATATGCCGTAATATTTGAATGACCTGATAACCTAACCGTGAAATTCAATAGACCATGCGGAGAAGTCACGCTTCCGCATGGTCGTTTTTTTACGTTATTATATACTTATGTCTGTTTACTTTTCTGCCAGTATACTGAGAGCTTCGATATATCCGGCAAATCCCTTTCCCTTAACTGTTGCGGCGCAAACAGGTCTCACATACGATATCTTTCTGAATTCCTCTCTTGTGTCGGGGTCTGATATGTGGACCTCCACTGTTTTAATGCCTACTGCTTTGATCGCATCGGCGATCGCAATGCTCGTATGCGTATATGCCGCCGGATTTATTATTATTCCGTCAAATACACCGTATGCCTTCTGTATTTCGTCTACAATTTCACCTTCATGATTAGATTGAAAAAAACTGACTGAAACGCCGATATTATCAGCTTCTCTTTTTATCTTATCAATAAGTTCGGCATAAGTTTCTTTGCCGTAAATATCAGGCTCGCGTATTCCGAGCATATTGATGTTCGGACCGTTAATAACAAGAATTTTCAAAAAAATCCCTCCGTATCTTTTCTGCGGTATCTTCAGGCGTTGCATTATTCTCTACACAGACATCTCTGAACTTTTCATACATCGGTTTTCTTTTTTTATACATTTCAACAAGATCTGCGCCTTGCGAAAGCGGACGTCCGTTTGTGGCAAGCAGAGAAATATCTCTTTTTATTTCGTATATACGTCCGTTTTGTTTCAGAGAGTTATAGTTTGCGTCGACCGTAACCGCGCCGCCTCCGGTCACGATTATTTTGCCTGATTTTTTTCCTTCTTTTTCAATTACTCCTTGCTCTGTTTCGCGAAAGCCCTTTTCTTTGCATTCTTCAAATATCTGAGGAATGCTTTTACCTGTTTCTTTTGCTATGATCTTGTCGATATCTGTCACTTCTCTTCCGGTAAGCAGTGAGAGAGCAGCTCCTACCGTGCTTTTCCCGCTGCCCGGCATTCCGATAAGAACGATGTTTTCTTTTTCTTTCGCAAGAAGATCTGCAGTTTTTTTTGCGGTCCTTTCATCTGTGTTTGTGTCAAAAAAATAATCTGAGGCCTTTATTGCCTGTGCTGTAAGCATCATCAGTCCTCCTGCAAACGGTATGCCGAGTTTTTTTGCGTCAAGAAGCAGTTTTGTGCGAAGCGGATTGTATATCATATCCGCAACTCCGCGGCATGATGAGAAATTTTCAAGCTCAACAGGCGATTTCCCGTTATCGGGGAACATTCCCACCGGCGTAGCGTTTATTATTATATCTGCATCGTAATGTTTGTCTATGTTCCCGTAATTATCTTTACCGGTTCGCGAGATCGTTACAACTTCTTTTGCTCCAAGATGCTTTACGCAGTAATATGCCGTTTTTCCAGCGCCTCCGCTGCCAAGAACGATCACTTTTTTCCCTTCAACGTTTATCCCGCCGTTTGTAAGCATTGCTTCAAAACCGTATTTATCCGTATTGTAGCCGAATAGTTTACCGTTCCTGTTTACTATGGTGTTTACTGCACCTATTTCTTTAGCCTCAGGCGAAATAAAATCGCAGTGATCCATTACAGCAACCTTATACGGAATAGTAACGTTCAGCCCGCCGATGTTTTTTTGACGTATAAAAGATCCAAGGTCGTCGGGCTCAAGCTCATAAAGTCTGTAAGCGTTGTTGCCAAGCATTCGGTGAACTGAAACGGAATAGCTGTGACCGAGTTTCCTTCCCAGAAGCCCGTAGATTTTATCTTCCATTCATCCCTCCGAATAATTCCCGAGAAAAATCAGTTTTTTGCACTCATTTTCAATGCTTTCGAGCATTGAAACAGTTTTTTTGTCATTTACGCTCGATGCTATTTCAAAAAAGAACATGAAATCAAAATTTCTGCCTACTATCGCACAGCTTTCAAGCTTCAGAATATCTATCTCAAGTGCGGCGATTTTAGCTATTATAGAGTAAAGCATTCCCGGCTTGTTTTCACACTCAACAACAAAGCTTATTCTGTTTGCACCCGGATATATTTCAGCGTTTTTAGAGATACAGATAAACCGGGTATAATTATTGTCGCTGTTTTGTATATCTTCCGCAATACATTCAAGTCCGTAAAGCGCGCATCCTGAATGCGAAGCGATCGCCGCAACAGTGCTGTCCTTCCCGTCTGCAACAGATTTTGCAGCCATGGCTGTGTTCGGGAACGGCTTGACAACTGCTTTTGAACCAATCTTTTTCAAAAATTCACTGCATTGACCGAGCGCCTGTTCGTGCGAACGTATTTCTTTAATATCTTCTAATCTTGTTCCGGGTAATGCGAGAAGTTCATGACGAATAAAAAGACGGTCGCTTTTAACGATCTTTACGTTTTTTTTATGAAGCAGTTCATATGTTGCCTTTACCGGACCGTTGGAGCTGTTTTCGATCGGAACTACGCCGTAGCGGCAAAAGCCGTTTTCCACTGCATCAAAAACAGCTTCAAAAGTTTTGAAAAACATCAGATTTCCTCGAGGAAAGAGCTTCGTTGCCGCCTCTTCGGAATATGCCCCTTCAACGCCCTGACATGCAACCGTAGTTCTCTGAGGAAGTGTTTGTTCGGAAGCAGTCAGAGCTTTTTCTATTTCTTCTTTGATTTTTGATCTTTTGTCAAACAGCGTCGCCTGATATGCTCTGCTCAATTCAAAGATCATCATATAAAGCCTGTGCGAATACTGCTCCATATCACCGCTTTCGCTCATCACACGCTCAAGTATTTCATTTTCTCTTGATTTGCTCAGAATCGGCAGTGAATGCTCTTTTTTATACTTCACTGCTTCTGCCGAAAGCTTCATTCGTTCAAGAAAAAGCGGAAGAAGTTGAGAGTCTATTGCATCGATTTCTTTTCTGATATCAGATAATTCCATTCTTTTCCTCCAGAAGCATATCAAGCAGCACCGTTGCGGCAACTGCTTCGATTACAGGAACAGCTCTCACAGCCACACACGGATCATGTCTGCCCCGTACGGTTATAACCGCATTTTCAAGTGTTTCAATATTTACTGTTTTCTGCTCTTTCCCTATAGACGGCGTCGGTTTGAATGCTGCCCTGAATATTATCGGCATTCCGGTAGAAATACCTCCCAGTATTCCCCCGCAATTGTTTGTTGATGTTCTTATCGCTCCGTTTTTTACTTCAAACGCATCGTTGTTTTCAGACCCCAACATCTGTGACGATGAAAATCCCGAACCGAATTCTATACCCTTCACAGCAGGAATGCCGAAAACAGCAAGCGCAATACGGCTTTCTATTCCATCAAACATCGGCGAACCTAATCCGGACGGAATGCCAATAACGGCGCATTCGATAACTGCTCCGACTGAATCCTTTTCATCCGCCGCTGACTTTATCACGTTGACCATCTTAATACCGCAATTATCGTTTATTACGGGGAATGCTTTCAACGAGATATCTTCAAACATTTCTTTCGTCGGTTCAAGCGGAAAACACTCGTCTTTTTCTTTACCGACCGATGCGATATGCGCACCGATATTTATTCCTCGTCTTTCGAGTATCTGCTTAGCTATTCCTCCGGCGATACATAAAGGTGCTGTCAATCTTCCGGAAAAATGACCTCCTCCGCGCAGATCCGCGTTTTTGCCGTATTTAACAACAGCCGTATAATCGGCATGTCCCGGTCTGGGAGTTACGTCGAATCCGTTGTAATCCGATGAATGAGCGTCATTGTTTTCGATTATCGCGCAAATCGGAGCGCCGCATGTTTTACCGTCCTTTAGTCCTGAAAGAAAAATCGGGATATCCGACTCTTTTCTTCCTGTTGTATAATCATTTCTTCCGGGCGCGCGTCTTGACATAAAAGCACGAAGTTCATCTTCGTCTATTTTTTCTCCGGCAGGCAGACCGTCTATATTAACGCCTATCGCTTTTCCGTGTGACTGACCGAAAACAGATATTTTAAGCGCTTTCCCGTATTCAGATGACATTCGTTATCCCTCCGAGTTTACTAAAGTCTGAAAAAAAAGTTGGATATGATTTATTTATTGCCTGTGCGCCTTTGATAATTACATTTTTATTGCATGCTGTGGCGGCAGTCGCAGCTGCCATAACTATCCTGTGGTCGTTTGCTCCGTTTGCGGTTCCGCCCTCAAGACTGCCGCTTCCGAATACAGTAATTCCGTCTTCTGTTTCCACGGCTTTTCCTCCGAGTGCAGTCAGTAATTCAACTGTCGAAGCAATTCTGTCGCTTTCTTTTGTCCGAAGTCTTTTTCCGCCGCTGAATACGGACGTGCCTTTCGCGAAAGCAGCTAAAACAGCCAGCGCCGGCAGCATGTCGGGAATCTGTGAGATATCTGTGTCGAAAGCGCGAAGGTCTCCTTTTGAAATAATTATACTGTTTTCTTTTACTTCAATATTCGCACCTGATCGTCTTAATAATTCCGTCGCTGCCTTATCTCCCTGCGGGCTTGACATTGACAGACCGTTGATCTCAACTTTGCCTTTGATCGCTGCGGCAACCATAAAAAACAACGCATTAGACCAGTCACCGTCAGCGGTTACCGTTTCAGGAGACGTGAAACCTCCGTTGCCGTATATCGTGTACTTCCCGCTTTCCGCGGTTATTTTCGCTCCGAAAAGATTCAGCGTTGATAATGTCATATCAACGTATGACGACGACTCAAGGGGTGTGGTCAATATTATTTCGCTTTTGCCTTCAACTAAGCAAAGCGCAGTAAGAAGCCCCGAGATATACTGTGAACTGACATCGCCGGGCAATAAAAATCTGCCGTTTTTCAGTTTTCCTTCAGATTCAAACGGCAATTTTTTTTTCGAAAAAGAAACTCCGCCTGACTCAATCGCCGAAATAAGCTCCTCTATAGGTCTTTCGGGCAGACGGCCTCGTCCCGAAAAAGAGGCTTTTTCGCAAACTGCACATGCGACCGGAAGAAGAAAGCGTAACGTCGTTCCGCTCTCCATACAGTCAAAAACAGGGCAGCCGGCTGCTTTTTTTATCGGAGTGACCACGCATCTTTCGTTCGATATCTCTGCTTTCGCACCGAGCGCTTTCATACAGTTTAAAGTAGCATTTATATCGTCCGAACAAAAGAAACCTTGTATTTCTGTTTTTTTATCTGCAAAAGCAGAGCATATAAGCAGCCTGTGAATATCGGATTTTGAACCTATGGCATTGATTTTTCCGAACAGAGGGGAGGGGGTTATATTTATATCCATTGATCATTTATACCTTTGTTTATAAAATCCTTGATGTCATCTGCGGCCATTTCTTTAAGAACACATTTCCCGATTTTTTCGGGAATCACGAGCGTTATCCTGTTTCCTGATCGCTTTTTATCCGATAAAGCGGCATCTGCCAGAGAAGCGCTGCCAAAAGTCGTGCTTATGGGCAGTGAAAAGCGTTTCAGTAGTTTTTCGATCCTATTTGCTGTTCCGATATTTGTTATGCCGTATTTTTCTCCGGCACGCGCAGTCATAGCCATTCCTGCAGCAACTGCAAAACCGTGCGGAATCGTGAAATTACTGCATTTTTCAATCGCATGGCCTATTGTGTGACCTAAATTCAGCAGCTTTCTCTCTCCGGTATCAAATTCGTCTTTTTCAATGATCTTTCCCTTAAAAGCAACGCATTTTTCTATTATCTCATCGAGATTATCTTCGAGCCGGTCGTTCTCAAAATATTCAAATAATTCTTCGCTGAAAAGGACACCGTATTTTATCGCCTCCGCAAGACCGTTCGAAAATTCTTTCTCTGAAAGTGTGGAGAGTGTTTTCGGATCGCATATTACCGCGTCCGGCTGTTTGAAGGTGCCGGCAAGATTTTTTCCGGCATTCAGATCAACAGCGGTTTTCCCTCCAACAGATGAATCAACGGCGGAAAGAAGCGTTGTGGGTATTTGAATAAACTTTACGCCTCTCAGATATACAGACGCCGCAAATCCCGCAATATCTCCCGTTACACCTCCGCCGAGGGCGATCACTGTGTCGGATCGTGACAGCTTTTTATCGGCGAGAAATTCAAGAATATCAGCCAGTGTTGATATGGTTTTTGATTTTTCACCCGCATCAAAAATGTAGTGTTCCGTTTGAAGTTTTTCTTCGGCAAGAGACGAAAGCACCGTTTTAAGATACAGATTTGCAACATTCGAATCGGCAATTACTGCAATACGGCAGTCTCCCGCCGTTTCTTTAACGATTTTTCCGCAATTAGGCAGAATTCCGTTTTCGATAATCACATCGTATCCTTTATTGACTTTTATTGTGACCGTGCGTCTGTTCATAGCCGTATCTCCGATTTATTCTTTTACAGCTGCAGAAATTTTGGCAAGCTTTTTTACAAGCTCATCAAATGCCTCCGGCCGTATAGACTGAGGTCCGTCACAAAGCGCATGTTCGGGATCGTTATGAACTTCTATGATCAGTCCGTCTGCTCCTGCGGCTACTGCTGCACATGCAAGCGGCGAAACAAGAGCGGATTTGCCTGATGCATGGCTCGGATCTATTATAACAGGCAGATGGCTCAGCTGCTTGAGAACGGGAACGGCTGCAATATCGAGAGTATTTCTTGTATATGTTTCAAATGTTCTTATTCCACGTTCGCAAAGAATAATGTTATTGTTCCCGCCCGCCATAATGTATTCTGCGCTCATAAGCAGTTCTTCGTAAGTAGAAGAAAGACCTCTTTTCAGCAAAATCGGCTTGCGTGTCGTTCCGAGAGCTTTAAGAAGTTCAAAATTCTGCATATTCCTTGCGCCGACCTGTATAACATCCACATCATCAAACGAGTCAAGATGCTCGATATCCATTATCTCCGTTACTATTGGAAGCCCGGTCATTTTTTTTGCGATCGAAAGCAGTTTCAGACCTTCGTCTCTCAGTCCCTGAAAAGAGTAGGGGGATGATCTCGGCTTGAACGCTCCTCCGCGAAGAAGCGTAGCTCCGCTTGCTTTTACCTGCTTCGCAATAGAACATATCTGTTCTTCGGATTCTACAGAACATGGTCCCGCTATAATCGTGAGACTGCCTCCGCCTATAGATGTATTGCCTACTTTTACAACGGTGTCGTCGGGGTGGAATTTTCTGTTGGCGTTTTTATATGGTTCCTGAACACGGCGAACGCCTGCAACTATGTCAAGAGCCGAGATAAGATCTATATCAAGATGCGATGTATCGCCTACCAGTCCGAGTATTGTCTGTGTGGTACCGACAGTAGGATGAATTTCAACACCTTTTGATTCAAGCCATTTAATAAGACTGTCAAGCTGCGCTTTGTCGGGATTGGGTTTGAGAAGTACTATCATAAAAAATCCTCCTAATAAAAAACTCACAGCCGGTGTTCAGCTGTGAGAGTATTGTGTATTGTTGTTCGGAGCTTTCACTCAAAATTCCTTACACTTTTCAGCTAAACACAACCGGGCTTTGCCTGTTAAAGTAAAATGCAAAACCGAAAAAGAAATATTCAGCTGTAAAAAAGCGTGTTCTTTTCATTATGAACTCCGTTTCGAATCAGTATGCGAGTATTATAGCACAACCGTATTTTTTGTCAAGAGTATAATTTTCGATTTTACAAATTTTTCAGAATTAAGTCCGCTTTTACGTGTTTTTATCCGTTGAGTGAAAAGTTTTAAGATTGCCTGTTTTTAACGATCTTTTCTCAAGTTCGGCATTGATGTCGTCAGGTGATATGCCGAGGGATGCCATCATAACCGTAACATGATAATACAGATCGCATATTTCTCCTATAAGCTCGTTCCTTTTTTCCGTATCACCGTCTGCGCGTTCTGCGTTTTTTGCGGCAATAACCGTTTCGGCGCATTCTTCTCCCACTTTTTTCAGTATCTTGTCAAGTCCTTTTTCAAAAAGATAACAGGTATAAGAGCCTTCCGTTTTTTCGGCTTTTCTTGACAGCACAACGTCGTAAAGTTCGCTTAATGTATCTTTCATTTTTCCTCCGTAATTATGTTGAAAAAGCAGCTGCGCTTTCCCGTATGACATGCCGGTCCGATCTGTTTTACCGAAATCAGCAGCGTATCTGTATCGCAGTCAGTTTTTATTGATTTAACATACTGCCAGTGACCGCTTGTTTCTCCTTTGTTCCACAAGGCGTTTCTTGAGCGTGAAAAAAACCATGTTTTGCCTGTTTCAAGCGTTTTTCTAAAAGACTCCCTGTTCATATATGCCAGCATAAGAACATCGCCGTTTTCGCAGTCGGTAATTATTGCCGGTACCAGCTGCCTTTCCGAAAAAATCTTATCTTCCCAGTTCATCTTACAGGTATCTCCTTGCTTTTCAGAAATTGCTTGACCTGAGGCACCGAAATGATCCCAAAATGAAAAAGTGACGCCGCAAGTGCGGCAGACGCGTCGGTTTTATTGAAAACATCGGCAAAATCTTCAAGGCATCCGCATCCGCCCGAGGCAATTACCGGAATAGAAACGGCATCAGCGATTATTTTAGTTATTTCAAGGTCAAATCCTTTTTTTACGCCGTCGGTATCCATTGATGTCAACAGAATCTCTCCTGCTCCGAGCTTTTCAACTTTTTTTGCCCATTCAACTGCATTTATTCCCGTATCTTGCCGACCTCCGTGAATAACAACATGAAAATCATTTATATCCGTACAAAAGTCGGGAGGAAAAACTCCGTTATAGTCAGGTTTTGAAGGCACGCGTTTTACGTCTATAGCAACAACGATACATTGTGAACCGAACATATCTGCCGCTCGCGCAACAAGCGTTTCGTCTTTAACTGCTGCGGAATTGATCGAAACTTTGTCTGCCCCTACACGCAGTATTTCTTTTATGTCTTCCGTTGTCCTTATTCCTCCGCCGACCGTTACCGGCAAAAAGACTTCGCTTGCCGTCCGTTCTATAACATCAAGCAGCGTTCCTCTTCCGTCACTTGATGCGGTTATATCAAGAAACACTATTTCGTCTGCGCCCTGCTCGTTGTATTCTTTTGCTATTGCGGTAGGATCTCCTACGTCCTGAAGGTGTATAAAGTTGGTGCCCTTTACAACCCTGCCGTTGTCTATATCGAGGCACGGTATTATTCGCTTTGCGAGCATTCTATCGCCTCCCGCAGATCAAGAGTTCCGGCATAAAGGGATTTTCCGCAGATCGCGCCGTATAATCCCAGTGATTTACATGCTTTTATATCGTTTATATCTCTTATTCCGCCCGATGCGGTTATGTTTATATCAACCGTTTCCTTCAGCTTTGCAAGCTGTTCTGTGTTCGGTCCTTCAAGAGTTCCGTCCCTCGAAATGTCTGTAAAGATAATATTCTTTACACCGATCGATTCCATCTCTTTTGCAAGTTCAGTGTATTCAACATTACCCCTGCAAAGCCAGCCTTCGGTTGAAACAAAGCCGTTTTCGGCATCTATTCCAACAGCGGTTAAAGAGGGGTATTTTTCGGCACACCATTTTACGAGCGATTTGTTTGTCAGTGCAACTGAACCGAGTATTATTCTCTTTGCTCCCGCTTCAACATATGCTTCAAAATCTTTTTCGGAACGTATACCGCCTCCGATCTCAACAGGCACTCCGAGCGCAATGATTTTCTTTACCGTTTCCGTGTTGGCAGGCTTTTTTAGCAGAGCTCCGTCGAGATCTACAACATGCAAAAATTCTGCTCCGCATTCGATAAAATTACGGGCGGATTTTTCGGGACTTTCGGCAACTTTATGCACCGTTCCGAATTCTCCCCGAAGTAAGCGGACGCACTGTCCGTCTTTTATGTCAATTGCAGGTAAAATTATCATGTTTCACCATATCACAAAAATTTTTCAGTATCCTTAATCCTTTTACGCCGCTTTTTTCCGGATGGAACTGCGTGCCGAGCACATTCTTTCTTTCAACTGAAGCAACGGTATTGATTCCGTAGTCCGTATATGCCGTAACGTTTTCATCCTCAGTTTTTGCCGAAAATGAGTGGACAAAATAAACGTAAGTTCCGTTTTCTATTCCGTCATAAAGAGCGGATTTTTTATTGAAACATAAATTGTTCCAGCCGATGTGCGGAATTTTGATAGGCTGTCCGCCTGTGTTTATATTATCAACTTTTCCTTCGATCAGTCCGAGCCCGTCAGTTTGTCCGAATTCAGAGCTTTCATCAAAAAGAAGCTGCATACCCAGGCAGATACCGAAAAGCGCTTTACCTTTTTCTGCTTCGATTCTCAGCGTTTCCCATAGCTTTGCTTCTTTCAGCTTCCCTGCGGCTTCACGAAAAGCACCCACACCCGGCAAAACGATCCCCGAACATGATTTTAATTCATCGCTTGAGGACGTAATGATACATTTTTGATCGATATAATCAAATGCTTTAGCTACCGACCGAAGATTGCCTGCGCCATAGTCTACTATTGCCAGGGTCATTCTATAACTTCCTTTGTGCTTAAAAAATCGTCACTTTCGATTTTCGCCGCTGCTTTCAGTGCGCGTGCGGTGGCTTTGAAGAGTGCTTCAATGCAGTGATGCGAATTATTACCGTATAAAAGTGCCATATGAAGCGTAATTCCCGAATTAAAAGCAAATGCCCTGAAAAATTCTTCAGTCATACATGTGTCAAACTCACCGACCTTGCTTTCAGCAAATTTTGCGTCAAAAACAAGGTACGGTCTTCCCGAAATATCAACGACCGCTCTTGCAAGCGCTTCGTCCATCGGTACTGCGCAGCTGGCGAATCTCGCAATGCCCCGTTTATCTTTCAATGCTCCGCAAAAAGCTCTGCCAAGCACTATTCCGATATCCTCAACAGTGTGGTGACAATCAACATTCAGGTCTCCCTTTGCGCTCAGAACAATATCAAATCCGCCGTGGACCGCAAACGAATTAAGCATATGATCAAAAAAACCTATCCCCGATGAACCGTCAAAAGAACCCGTTCCGTCAATGGACAGATTAACGGAAATACGTGTTTCGGCTGTTTGTCTGTTAATGAATTCCTGTCTCATTTATCGCTGCCTCCAGTTTTGTTTTTAATATATCGTTCTCGCCTCTCGTGCCTGCTGTTATACGCAAAAAATCAGGTGCAATATAGCGGACAGAGATCTTGTTTTTAAGCAAATAATCGTGTATCGCCAAAGCATTGGGCGTTTTGACCGTAATAAAATTGGTCTTCGTGTCGAAAACTCTGAACTCAGGCGCTTCAAGAGGTTTGATCGACTGATAAAGCATGTTTTTTCTCGCAATGATCTGAGCTGTCATGTTTTTCAGGTATTCCTTGTTCTTCAGCGCCGCAAGACCTGCTGCCTGAGATAAAACGCTCACATTATACGGCATTTTTGCTTTTCTGAATAGTGAGATAATTTCCGTTCCTGCAACAGCAAATCCTATTCTGAATCCCGCCATTCCAAACGCTTTTGACAATGTCTTAAGCACGATAAGGTTGTCGAATTTGTTTACCAAGGGCATAACGGTTTCATTGTCAGCCCAGAATTCCATATATGCCTCGTCGATACATACGGCACAGTTTACCGACGATATGATCTTTTCAACCTCTTTTGCGGTTATGCCCTGTCCTGTCGGATTACATGGATTTGAAAATAAGATCAGATCAACAGCGCGGGATTTCGCAACCGATATCAGCTCATCCGGATCGAAATTCAGATTCTCGTCTTTATCAACGGAAATAACAGTGTTTTCATAAAGATTCGCGTATATTTTATATACCGAAAAATCGGGAGATACTACCAGAACTCTTGAATGTGACGGTAAAAGCGCCGAGCACATTATCGATATCAGTTCGTCGCTTCCGTTGCCGGCGATAACATTTGCTGCATACAGTCCGTAATAATCGGCAAATGCTTTGCATAATGCGTTTGCCGCGGGGTCGGGGTATCTGTTAAACGCCTGAGCGTTGATCTCGGCAAGAACTTTGCTTTTCATTTCGTCAGGCATATCCGCATAACTCTCGTTTGCGTCAAGACGGATCATTTCGGGCGTATAGATTTGCGGAATATATTCTTCCATACCCTTAAGATTTTTTCCGAATGTCATTTTATTTACCGTTCCTTACTTCGATCGCATTCGCGTGAGCTGTCAGCCTTTCGGCGCGGGCTATCGCGGTTATATCAGATGAAGCGGCAGAGAGCGCCTCGGATGTATAATATATAAAAGAACTTGTTTTGGTAAAACTCTCTACTGAAAGCGGAGAGAAAAATCTCGCTGTGCCGGACGTCGGCAGAACATGATTAGGTCCTGCATAATAATCTCCGAGCGGCTCCGGAGAATAATATCCGAGAAAAACAGAACCTGCATTTCTGACAAAGCCGAGATATTCAAACGGTTCTTTTACGCATAATTCCAAATGTTCGGGAGCAATGGTATTTGCTGCTGCAAGAGCGCTTTGCATATTGTCGCATATAAGCGCGGCTCCGTTCGTCTTCAATGATTTCATTATAATATCACAGCGTGAAAGGCGTTTTATCTGTTTTTCGATCTCCTTTTCTACTTCGTCCGCTTTTTTTTCGGAAAAACAAATCAGAACCGACGATGCAAGCTCATCATGCTCGGCCTGAGAAAGAAGATCTGCGGCAACATATTCGTTTGGCGCATTCTCATCAGCAATAACACATATTTCGGAAGGACCTGCTATCATGTCTATATCTACTGTTCCGAAAAGCAGCTTTTTTGCTGTAGCTACAAAAATATTGCCCGGACCGACAATCTTATCGGTTTTTGGCACGCTTTCGGTCCCGTATGCAAGCGCGGCAAGCGCCTGCGCTCCTCCGCAGTAAAAAATTCTGTCTACACCCGCAACGGCAGCTGCGGCGAGAATATCCGTGTTTTCATCTTCATTTTTCGGAGGCGGTGTGACCATAATTATTTCTTCAACGCCTGCAACTTTGGCAGGAATGGCGTTCATAAGCACCGAAGACGGATAAGAGGCCTTTCCACCGGGAACATAAAGCCCCACACGTTTGAGAGGCAAAACACGTCTGCCCACAACGCAGCCGTTTTCTTTTTCTGTTCTGAAACCTTGCGCAACCTGCTTTTCGTGGTATTCTCTTATGTTTTTTGCGGCGGCGGAAAGCGCGTCTTTTATTTTTGACTTTTCAAAT
>JAEEJJ010000136.1 GCA_016281805.1 Clostridiales bacterium | reverse complement strand
CGAACTCGGCAATGCGATACAGGCCGAACTTGAAAGACAGAAAAGAAATATTGAACTTATTGCATCGGAAAATATAGTTTCCGAAACCGTTATGGCGGCTATGGGAACAATTCTTACAAACAAATACGCGGAAGGATATCCGGGAAAGAGATATTACGGCGGATGCGAGTGCGTTGACGTTGTTGAAAATATCGCAAGAGACCGTGCTTGCAAACTGTTCGGCGCCGATCACGCGAATGTTCAGCCTCACAGCGGAGCGCAGGCAAACCTTGCGGTATATTTCGCCTTTCTTAAACCCGGAGACACGATAATGGGTATGGACCTTGCCTGCGGCGGACACCTTACGCACGGTTCCCCTGTAAATATGTCGGGTTCGTATTACAACATAGTGCCTTACGGCGTTGACCCGAAAACTCACTATATCGATTACAACGAAGTTGAACGTCTTGCAAAAGAGCATAAACCCAAAATAATCGTTGCAGGCGCTTCCGCATATCCCAGAGTTATAGATTTTGAGAAATTTGCGCAGATCGCGCATTCCGTCGGAGCCCTTCTGATGGTAGATATGGCGCACATTGCGGGACTTGTTGCCGCAGGACTGCATCCCTCTCCGTTCCCTCATGCAGATATAGTAACGACTACCACACACAAAACGCTCCGCGGTCCGAGAGGCGGTATGATCCTCTGCAAAGAGGAATTTGCAAAAGCTATCGACAAGGCGATATTCCCCGGAACCCAGGGCGGACCTCTGCTTCATGTGATCGCGGCAAAAGCAGCATGCTTCGGAGAAGCTTTGAAGCCGGAATTCAAAACATATCAGGCGCAGATAATCAAAAATGCAAAAGTCCTTGCGGATTCTCTTACCGAAAAAGGTTTTGACCTCGTTTCGGGCGGTACTGACAATCACCTGATGCTTGTTGACCTGAGAAAATTCAATATAACCGGCAAAGAGCTTGAGCACAACCTTGACGAAGTACGCATAACGGCAAACAAAAACGCTATTCCCAACGATCCGCAGTCCCCGTTTATCACATCAGGAGTTCGCCTCGGCACACCTGCGGTAACATCGAGAGGATTTGTTGAAGAAGACATGAAAACAGTGGCAGAGTGCATATACAATACTGCTGTCCATTTTGAAAAAGCTGATGAAATCAGACAGGTTGTGGCTTCTCTCTGCGAAAAATACCCGATATATGCTGACATAAAATAAATTCCCGGATTATTCATCATAGAGGTGCATTCAAATGACAGACCGTGAAAACATACGAGAGCTTATAAAAAAATATGCTGAAAATCTCGCTTTTTCGGAAAAAAGCAGAGAACGCGAAAACAGATACAAAGACCTGAATAATCTGAAAATAGTCCGTCCCCCCGTTCTTATTTTCGAAATACCGTGGGGTGAGATAAGATCCGATGAAATCAAGTGCACAAACGAAACTTATCACGGAACAGAGTATTCTCTTCGCTCGCAGATGTTTCAGGATAAGTATTTCGGCGGTGACCACTGCTATGCGCCATACTGGTCGGTAGGAGTGAGAATCAACAGCACGGGCATAGGTATGTCGGTAAAGGAAAGACAGATCCCATCCACGACCGGCGCGTATATTGCAGCTCATGAATATGTTGATCAGCTTCAGTCAGAGGAAGATATTGAAAAGTTCAAAATTCCCGAAATATCATACGACCGTGAAGCAACGGACAAGGCAATGTTTGAGACCCGGCAGCTGCTGGAGGACATTATGCCCGTTCGTAAAACAGGAGTTTCGCTGTATTTTACATCATGGGATACTTTTATGAGTCTCCACGGAATAGAAAACTGTTATGAAGATCTTATGGATCGACCGGAATTCGTTCATGCCATAATGAAGAAATTCACTGAGATACACAACCATGTTATAGATGAATACGAAAGGCTGAATGTTCTTGAAACCGAGCAGTATTATCTTCACTGCACCCCTGCCCTCTGCCATGATATGCCGCATAAAGATCTTGATACGGAAGTTATAAAGGCATCGGATGTCTGGTGCAGAACATCAGCACAGGTCCTGGCGGTCGTTTCGCCTGCCATGCAGACTGAATTTGACATTGATTATGCAAAAACATACGCTAACAGATGCAAACGAACATATTACGGCTGCTGCGAGCCTCTTCACAACAAGATCGACGAGTTACGTGATATTACTAATTTAAGACGTGTTTCGATCACGCCGTGGGCAAATGTTGACGAAGCTGCGGAAAAAATAGGCAAAGATTACGTTTTGTCATATAAACCGAACCCTGCTTTCGTTGCCAACAAGACATTCGAACCTGAACAAGTCGAAAAAGAGATAACCCATGTTCTTGAAGCGTGCAAACGCAATTCAACGCCTTGTGAATTCGTATTAAAGGATATAAGCACAATCGCAAACCGTTGGGAAAACCTGATGGAATGGAACAAAACCGTTAACAAGGTTATTGACAGATACTTCGGGTAATGATCGGAGGAAAATATGGCTTCACCTCTTGCCGCAAGAATAAGACCGAAAGATCTTTCTGAATTTGTCGGTCAGCGTCATCTTGTATCTGAAGGTAAACCACTTTACAGGATACTTGAAAGCGGCAATATACCGAATATGATTTTCTGCGGTCCTTCAGGCGTGGGAAAAACGACGCTCGCTTCTATCATTGCGGCAAAAACCCAGAAAACTCTTCACAAGCTGAATGCTACGACCGCATCGACCGGTGACATAAGAAATATTATTTCATCTCTCAATTCGCTTGAAGGCATGAACGGAGTGCTGCTTTATCTTGATGAAATACAGTATTTCAATAAAAAACAACAGCAGACACTGCTTGAATTCATTGAAGACGGGTCGATAACGCTGATAGCTTCGACAACAGAAAATCCTTATTTCTATGTTTATTCCGCAATACTCAGCCGGTCGACCGTATTTGAATTCAAGCCTGTTGACAGCCGCGACATCAAAAAAGCCGTAACAAGAGCTTTTGAAGCGGTAAGAAATGAAAGCGGGCTGAAAATAGAAACTGAAGACGGCGTAGAAGACTGGATTTCGCAGACATGCGGAGGAGACGTGAGAAAAGCGATCAATGCCGTAGAGATACTTACATCGGTAAAAGTCGGGCAAACAGAGGTTTTTGTGACACTTGATGACGCAAAGACCGTATCCCAGCGTTCCAACATGAAATACGACAGGGATGGAGATGCGCACTACGATATTCTTTCAGCATTTCAGAAATCGATACGAGGCTCGGATGAAAATGCCGCACTGCACTATCTGGCAAGACTTATTGAAGGAAACGATTTGCCGTCTATATGCCGCCGTCTTCTTGTTATTGCCGCAGAAGATATCGGACTTGCGTATCCTAACGCGATAGCCATAACAAAAGCCTGTGTTGACAGCGCACTTCAGCTCGGTTTTCCGGAAGCCCGTATCCCTCTTGCCGACGCCGTCATTTTGCTTGCGACCGCGCCGAAATCCAACAGCGGAATATGCGCAGTGGACGCAGCTATCGACAGAATAAGAAAAGGCGAATTCGGCGATGTGCCTGACGATCTGAAAGACTCGCATTATGCGGGAGCACAGAAACTCGGCAGAGGCATAGGATATAAATATGCGCATGATTTTCCGGATCATTGGGTAAAACAACAATATTTGCCTGACAAGATAAAAGATGATGTTTATTACGAATACGGCGATAATAAAAACGAGCAGGCAGCAAAAGCATTTTGGGATAAAATTAAAAACAAACAATAAATATCCACCCGCATAGAGGGTGGATATTTATTTTAAACTGATTATTTTTCAATAGCTGCCTTTTGTGAATTTATGGCGCAGATTCTTGCGGTATCAAATTTGTCTTTGCGTGAGAAGGAATAAATACCGTTGCATTCCTGCATTAGATCGGTCAGCTGAGTATAGCAGAATGCGCACATTTTCGGATTTGAAAGCAAAGCGTTTACAAGTCCTTCATATCTTGAATAGAATTCTTCGATATTTTCGGGAGCTTTACCGTAACCCCAGCCGTTTGCGTCGGTATCTTCGCAGGTCCACCATGTTCCGCCAAACTCAGAAACAAAGAACGGCTGATCAGCATACTGTGACATTTCTTTCGGGTTTTTGAATCGTTCCCCGTTACCGTTTACAAGCGTTTCGTAATGTTCTGCAAATTTGACGGGATCCTGCTCATAATCGTGAACATCGTATATATCGGTCTTGCCTGCGTGGATGTAGCCGCTCGTATCGATCATCGGTCTGAACGGATCGATCGCCTTTGTAACATCGTATACGGTTTCAAGGATATCGGCAATACGGTGCGCCGAACCGAGCTCATTGAACGGGCACCATCCGACTATCGACGGTGAGTTGTAGTCTCTTTCGATCTCCTCGACCCATTCAGAAAGCATCGCAAGAAGGGCCGCAGGATTGTCGGTATCCAGTCCCCAGTTCGGATATTCGTCCCAAAGGAGGTAACCGAGCTTATCAGCCCAATATATAAGACGCGGTTCAAATATCTTCATATGAAGGCGCGCTCCGTTGAAGCCTGCCTTTTTTGAAAGGATAATATCGTTTTTCAGATCGTCGTCAGAAGGTGCGGTATATATTCCGTCCGGATAAAAGCCCTGGTCAAGAACAAGGCGCTGAAAAACAGGTTT
>JAEEJJ010000135.1 GCA_016281805.1 Clostridiales bacterium | reverse complement strand
TTCAACCATGCGGATGTTTTGAGGGTGCTACGAGTAAAACGCTTAGGAGCTGACGAGATTCTGAAGCAGCGAGCGCAGAGCCAAGCTTGCTTGAGCTATGGCGAGTCGCGACAGAATCCTGCGAAGTGATTTCATACGTCACCTGTAACCACCTCTCTGAATCGTAAGAACACGTTTATTAAATAATAATTCAAGTTTCTGAAGTTATTATTTATTGTTTTACAACACATTATCAGTTGTGCTATGGCAATCAAACCGGATGGCTTTGTGTTAAGCGAAGCGTTTTTTTTCTTTTTTTGTTGATTGAACATCCGATACTTGAATAATTTAAAAAAAAGGTTTTGTCTTAGATGATTCGTTTTTACTATGACTAAATGCTTTGCTGATTCCGTCAGCTCCTAAAACCTGTGTTGATCACAGATAGATTAATTATTGTTAAATAAAAGGAAAAGATTTGTGGGGTAGAAAAGTTTTGTTTAACTTTGGGCGTTTTTCGTTAACATTATTATTAACCAATTAAATTTGAGAGAAATGAAAAAAGCTTTTTTGATGCTGGTGGCAGTAGCCGGCATGGTGTTAACTTCTTGCGAAGGCTGCAAGAAAGACGCAAAAGAGGCAGCCAAGGAAGGTGCAGAGAAAATTGAGGAACTTGCCCAGGAAGGCACAGAAGCTGTTGACGCAGCTACGCTGAGCGACGAGCTTGCCAAAGGTCTGGAAGCTGGTGACGGCGAAGGCCTGAAAGGGAAGATCGACCAGGCAAAGGCATTTGCCCAGAACTTGCTGAGCGAAGGTAAAGGTGAGGAGGCAAAAGGCATCATCGAGAAGATCCAGTCATTCCTGACCGACAACGCAGACAAGGTGAAGAGCGTGATTGGCGACAACGAGTATGTTCAGGGCGCACTCGACTGGGTGAAGAACGCTGACGCAGGTGAACTTATCGACAAAGCAAAGGATGCTCTCGGCGTTGACGAGGCAGGCGCAGCTGTTGACGCAGCCAAGGACGCAGTGGCCGACAAAGCCGGTGCTGCTGTGGATGCAGCCAAGGCAGCTCCCGCACAGGCCGTTGAGGCAGCCAAGGCAGCCAAAGACGCAGCTGTAGAAAAAGGCAAGGATGTAGTAGAGAAAGGCAACGAGGCTATCGAGAGCGCCAAGGAGGCAGTGAAGAACGCTCCTGAAGCAGTGAAAGAAGCTGGCAAGGAAGCCATCGAAAAGGGCAAAGAGGCAGTGAAGGGCGCAGCCAAGGACGCTGTGAACGAAGGTATCGACAAGGTGACCAAGGGTTTGGGTCTTTAATTACCAAAGACATATAGGATAAAGAGAGTGCGGCTTACCGGTCGCACTCTTTTTCTTTAATACTCAACGAATGCTTTTTTCCACAACGAATCTGCTCAACGGATTTATTTACAACGAATATATACTCTAAGTTTGCAGCACGAATTTACACGAATTTTATGGTAGCTTCGCTTAAGTAATAGTGAAAAAACATACCTGTCGGCTGCAATCAGGTTTAGGAGCTGACGTTTCTTACGTCAGCAGCAATTGCCTCTCTGAATCGCACGCTGCCCATCACCCAAACATCCCTAAACGAACACCGTTAGGAGCTGACGTTCTCTTACGTGAGCAGCACCCACCTCTCTGACTCGTACCGAACCCAACCTGTCATATCATCCGGATGGTTTTTGTTAAACGAAGTGTTTTTTGTGCGAAACTTGTTGAGCATTTTTTTGTTTTGTCTTTTCACCTACATTTCTGTCAGTGTAGGTCCTTTCGGAATCAGCAAAGCCTTTAGTCATCGTAAAACCTTACCATCCAAGACAAAACCTTTTTTTTAAACTATTTTTTTAGCGTAGCACCTTATCATCCTAGACAAAACCTTTTTTTTTAAATATTTTTTAAACCTATTATTGAGCCATTTTAAGCTAAGTGCCCCCAAACTCATCCGGATGGTTTTTGTTAAACGAAGTGTTTTTTGTGCGAAACTTGTTGAGCATTTTTTGTTTTGTCTTTTCGTCCTCTGTTTCTGTCTGTGTAAGCCCATTCGGAATCAGCTAATCCTTTAGTCATAGTAAATCCCTATCATCCAAGACAAAACCTTTTTTTTATTATAATAATATTAACATTAAAAAAGACACAAAAACCGTGTCTGAATCCCTCGGGCTATGCCCTTTTCCCATCAGTTGCCTCACCGCCTGTTATTGAGCAAGCTCAAACATGCGGCGCGGCTCCTGATGTCCGCCAACTGCGTTGGCTAGGGATTCATCCAGTTAACAAAAACCGCTTACATGCGTAAGCTTAACAAAAAAACTAAAATGCCGTAATGGTACTGTCCCGTCTGTCGAGAGGATTTTTATGGTCGCTACGCTTAAAATAGTTCAAAAATTGATTTTAAAAATTAATAAAAAATATGATGAATAAACTTTTTTAGGGTATGTCATCCGGATGGTTTTTTGTTAAACGAAGTGTTTTTTGTGCGAAACTTGTTGAGCATTTTTTTGTTTTGTCTTTTAACCTGCATTTCTGTCAGTGTAAGCCCATTCGGAATCAGCAATCCTTTAGTCATCGTAAAACCTTACCATCCTAGACAAAACCTTTTTTTTAAATTATTTTTTTAGCGTAGCACCTTATCCTCCAAGACAAAACCTTTTTTTATAA
>JAEEJJ010000134.1 GCA_016281805.1 Clostridiales bacterium | reverse complement strand
CCGAAAAAACTTGCGGCGACCGACATTTCCGTATCGGTCGGAGTCGTTCCGTATATCTTTGCCGCAATCGCCTGCGTTTTGCTTATTGCTATGATACTCAACAAAAGCGCAGCTCTCACAAAACTGTCGCTGTTCTGCCTTGTTGCATCCGCTGTGACATCTGTGCTCAACTCCTTCTGGATAAGCCTTGCATACACGTCTGTAAGCTTTTGGGTATATCTTATCCCCCGCCTTGCGGCAGCGCTTTTTATAGGTGTTCCCCTTTACACTGCAATACTCTGGCTTATACTTAAAAAAGCAGTGCCTTCGCTTAAAAAATCACATCTTTTGTAAAAATTATAAATAATAAAAAGGAGAATTACTAAATGACAGTCATTCCATCGGATATTGAAATATCCAAATCCGCCGAGCTTTTTCCGATAAAAAAGATTGCGGAAAATGCGGGGTTCAAGGAAGAAGACCTCATCTATTACGGCCCGTATAAGGCAAAAATATCAGAAAAAGCCGTTCGCGAAAAGAAAAACAAAAACGGCAGACTTGTTCTTGTTACAGCGATCAATCCCACACCTTTCGGGGAAGGAAAAACGACAACCACGATCGGTCTGGGCGATGCGCTCAATCTGTTGGGCAAAAATGCCGCGATCGCCCTCAGAGAACCGTCTCTCGGTCCCGTTTTCGGGCTTAAGGGAGGCGCAACAGGCGGCGGATACTCTCAGGTCGTTCCGATGGAAGATATCAATCTCCATTTTACAGGCGACTTTCATGCAATAACTTCAGCAAACAATCTGCTTTGCGCCATGATAGACAACCATATATATCAGGGCAACGAGCAGAATATAGACCCGAAACGAATCATATTCCGCCGCGTTCTTGATATGAACGACCGCGCGCTGAGAAATATCGTTGTCGGCATGGGCAAACCTACCGACGGCGTTGTAAGACAGGACGGCTTTCAGATAACGGTTGCAAGCGAGGTAATGGCTGTTTTATGCCTTGCAGACGATATCGCGGATCTGAAAAAACGTCTCGGCAACATACATATAGCAAACAGATTTGACGGCACACCGGTTTATGCAAGAGACATAAACGCGCACGGCGCGATGGCTGCTCTTCTCAAAGACGCAATGCTGCCCAACCTCGTTCAGTCTATCGGACATTCGCCATGCTTCATTCACGGCGGTCCGTTCGCAAATATCGCCCACGGCTGCAACTCCGTAAGGGCTACAAGACTTGCCATGGACAGATTTGATTACTGCATCACTGAAGCCGGCTTCGGCTCCGACCTTGGAGCTGAGAAATTTCTCAACATCAAATGCAGAAGACTCGGCACGAGCCCGAAATGCATAGTTCTCGTTGCGACCGTTCGTGCGCTGAAATACAACGGCGGCGCACCGTCCGACCAGAAAGGCGTTGAGAACCTCGAAGCGCTTGCAAAAGGCATGGATAATTTAAGAAAACACATTGAAAACCTTCGCGGATTCAATATCCCCGTTGTTGTTGCGCTTAATGTTTTCAATACCGATACCGAAGCTGAAAAGGAAATGGTCAAAAAAGCATGCGTTGAGTGCGGCGCCGAATTTGCATATTCATACGCACACGCGCAGGGCGGAAAAGGCGCAGTTGAGCTTGCCGAAAAAGTCGCAGCGGCGTGCGAGCTGCCTTCCGAGATAAGATATACATACGATATAAACGATTCAGTTGAAAATAAAATAAACGCCGTTGCGAAAACGATTTACGGTGCAGCAGGGGTGAACTTTACCGCCGCAGCCAAAAAGACGATAGAAGAGATCAACGCTCTCGGCATGTCGTCCCTTCCTATCTGCGTTGCAAAAACGCAGTATTCTTTCTCGGACGATCCTAAACTCCTTTGCCGTCCCAAAGATTTCACCATTACCGTAAGAGACGTAAAACTCAGCTCCGGCGCAGGATTCATTGTTGTATATCTCGGCGATATTCTCACTATGCCCGGTCTGCCCAAGGTTCCCGCAGCCAACGCCATTGATATTGACAACGACGGCAATATCGTAGGTCTGTTCTGATATTTGTTTTACCATGAGCAAAAAAGACGATAAAACAAACGTTATGCGCATTCTTGAGCAGAGCGGAAAGGAATTTGAAAGCTTTGCGTATACTCAGGAAGCCGCAAATGCCGCTGAAATTGCCGTAATACTGGGTCAGGACCCCGAATCTCTTTTCAAAACGCTCGTTGCGGTGGGAAAAAGCAAAAATCATTATGTTTTTATGATCCCTTCCTGTGAAGAGCTCGATCTGAAAAAAGCGGCGGCAGCAGCGGAAGAAAAATCCATGGAAATGATCCCGCAAAAGGAGCTTTTGCCTCTCACGGGTTATATCCACGGAGGATGTTCGCCGATAGGTATGAAAAAGCAGTTTGATACATTTATCGACGAAACATCGGTGCTTTTCGATAAGATCTGTTTTTCGGGAGGCAAAGTGGGTTTCATGGTAAAAATGAGAGTCTCAGATCTGCACGAGATCATAGATCTCAAAACAGCTGATCTTACAAAACGATAAAATCATTCAAAAGCCGTGTGAAAAATGCGGCTTTTGTATTTATTTATGTGTTGATTTATGTATCGGTCATCATTTCAAAAATATAAAAGACAGTCATCTATTGACAAAACGCAACAAATGATGTATACTTATAATGATATATTGTCGCATTAACAGCCGGTGCGCTGATTTTGCGCGGATGCTGTTTTATCGGTTTGTAAAAGAAAGTTTCTACAATCTTTACTTTTTATATGTTGTAATAATACAATTTGTATAGTATAATATAATGTAAACCGATTTTTATAAAGCGTTACTGGAAATATATACGAATAAATTTTTAAGGAGGACTGAAAATGCTCAGACTCGATAACGAAAACGGAATAATCGCAGTAGACGACGCCGTAATATCAAACATTGTATCTATCGTTGCCGGGAACTGCTTCGGCATATCCGGTATGACTGCAAAAAACATAACCGAGGAATTCTGGGAGCTTGTCCGCAGAGATCCGAGCGACAAAGGGATTTCCGTTCGCTGTAATGGAAACACCATAGAAGTAGACCTTCACATCATGGTCCTTTACGGAGTGAATATCCCGGCCATCACAGACAGCATATCGCATAAAATAACCTATACTCTTGAAGAAATGACGGGCTTTAAGGTAAGCGCGGTCAATATTTACGTTGACTCCGTTACAAAATAAACTGATCTACAATACATAATTCTGAGAATGAGGTTTTCCACAAAATGATAAACGGTCATATTTTTCGCGATATGGTGCTTTCCGCTGCCAACGCGATTGATAACGAAAAAGAAAAAATAAACAGTCTGAATGTTTTTCCCGTTCCCGACGGAGATACGGGCATCAATATGAGTCTTACAATGCAGGCGGCAAAAAAGAATCTTATGTCTTTTGACGGCGATCTTTCCCGCTGTGCGGATATCGTCGCATCTTCTCTTCTCAGAGGTGCGCGAGGCAATTCAGGCGTTATTCTTTCGCTTTTCTTCAGAGGAATGGCAAAGGAGCTGAAGGGACTGAAGGAAGCCGGAACCGCTGAAATGGCTCGTTCATTCAAAAACGGAGTCGATTCGGCATACAAAGCCGTAAGACACCCCACTGAAGGAACGATCCTTACGGTTATGCGTCTTTCTGCAGATGCAGCTCTCGAAAACTCCGAAACAAACGATGATATGCTTTCATTTTTTGAATGCGTATACAATACTGCCGAAGAAACACTTGCAAAAACACCGGAACTTCTGCCGGTTCTTAAACAGGCCAAGGTCGTTGATGCAGGCGGCAAAGGATTTATCACCATTTTCGGCGGCATGATCTCTGTTCTTCGCGGTGAAGGGATCGTAGAACAGATGCAGACTGAAAAGACAGAACAGGCCGCATCCTTTGACGAATTTAAAACCGAAGATATTAAATATTCATACTGCACAGAGTGCATTGTTGAAAAGAAAAAAGACATTACCGATGCAGATGTGGACGCATTCGGCAAATTTGTGGGTTCTGCAGGCGACAGCGATGTTTTTGTTGACGACGAAGAGATCATAAAAGTTCATGTTCATACAAACGACCCCGGCAAAGTCCTTTCCGCAGCTCTTGCGTGCGGAGCTCTTATCACCGTCAAAGTCGAAAATATGAAAATTCAGCATACAAACGTTATTGAAAAACAGGCATCCGAAAAAGAGCATGAAAAAGTTGCCGCTCCCGAAAAGAAATACGGCTTTGTCTCCATTGCGGCAGGCGAAGGACTGTGCAGCGTGTTCAGAGATCTCGGCGCCGATGTGATAGTTGAGGGCGGACAGACCATGAATCCTTCCACCGAAGACATAATTTCCGCCATAAACAAAACGCCGAGCGAAGTTGTGTTTGTGCTGCCGAACAATAAAAACATTTATATGGCTGCAAAGCAGGCGGGAGAGATGGTTGAGGACAAAACCGTAATAGTTATCCGCACAAAATCTGTTCCGCAGGGCATTTCGGCTATGCTTGCGTTTGATGAAAGCGCAGATGTTGAAGAAAATACCGCCAATATGAAAGAGGCTAAAGACCGCGTTGTTACCGCAAGCGTTACTTTTGCCGCTCGCGATTCCGTATTTGAAAACAATCAGATCCGCGCAGGACAGCACCTCGGTCTTGTAAACGGCGATGTAAAATACGTTGAAAACAGCTGCGGCGAATGTATAGACAAGATCGCAGGCGATATTTCGGACTACTCATGCATCACAGTCTTTTACGGAGCGGATGTTACCGAAGAAGACGCAGAGAAAATGTGCGACAGGTTGAGATCTCTTCTTCCCGAAGATACCGAAGTAGTCCTTGTCAACGGCGGACAGCCTGTATATTTCTACCTCATATCCGCAGAATAATCTTCAAACGGAAAAACAGACATGAAAAAGCTTTTCGTTGTTCTCCTTCTGCTTTTTTGCGCGGTAGCAACCGCTTCCTGCGCGCAGACAAATATAGAGGACCTCATCGCTCTTCCCGAAACCGGAACGTTTGAGCAGCGTATACGCAACAAACTTCTGGAGGTAGAAGCCGATGATGTCTCTCTCGTTTTTGCGCTCAGAGGGCAGACACAGAATCCGATAAGCTTTTTTGACATAAACGGAGACGGCGCCGATGAAATAATTGTTTTATACAGAAGTTTCAAGGCTCATCCGAGTTCCGGAGATACGGCAAACATTCATATTTTTACCGAAAAAAACGGCGTCATAACATCTCTCTTCGATATAATAGGCGCCGGAAGCGGAATTGACAAAATAGAATTCGTGGATTTTAACGGCGACGGCATTTCGGAGCTTGTTGTCGGATATATAGCGGCATACGATTCGTCTACGATGCTTTATGTTTACGAGTTTGATTTTGTCAATAAGCGCGCAGACAATACCGTATCGAGAAGATATTCCGAATTTGTTTCAACAGATCTTAACGGCGACGGACAAACCGATCTTGTTTCTTCAACATACAAATCGCTTGACAGCGTTGCATACGCAAGTTTTTTCAATTACGATCCGTTTGATAAATGCGTAAAGGAATCAAGCGTAACCGCAAAACTCTCATTCAGTCTCAGTCCGTTCACCATGATCCCGTTCAGAGCGGAAAACGGCAAAAATGCCGTCGTTTTAACTTCACGTTACGGAACAATGCTTCTTACAAACGAAATAATCGTTTGGGATGACAAAAAAAATCAGATAGAAAATATTTCTTACGACGCGTCCGCCGGCAGAAAACAGATAGCGTATATGAATACCGATTACTGTTCGCTCGGCGAATATATCCCCACCGATATAGACGGGGACGGCACCCTTGAAATACCGATCTGCCGGTTTTTTGATGAAGACGCCGCATCTTTGGCGCTGACAAGCTGGCAGGAGGCCCTTCTTTACCCGTATACATGGTACACCTTTACGGGAGACGGGCTGAAAGCCGATTTTACGTCGTATATCAACAGCGAACGCAGCTATCTTTTTGTTTTGCGCGACGAAGCTGCATATGAAGGCATAAAGGCGTATCTGAATTATAACAACGATTTATATTTTTATTATGTTGCCGAAGAAAGCTACACGTTCCCCGTATTCGGTGTTGATCAGAGAATTCTTCTTTTCAGCGTTCAGAGTTCAACATCCGCACCTCAGTTTGATGAAAACCATATTTTTCTCTATTATTCTGAGGCAACGGGCGAATACTTTACTCTTGTGAGGGCTGAAATACCTGAAGACGCAAAACAGTTTATGCCGTCTTCAGAAGTTCTTACAAATGCTTTCAGACCGGCGACCGTAACTGTGGGACATTGAAAGGAGGCATATTTCCGTGAAAAAAATACTGATCCTTGAAGATGAAATGTCTATACGCGATTTTATCGTCTTCAATTTCAAACGAGCAGGGTATGAGGTGTTTGAGGCCGGAAGCGGCAATGAGGCGCTTGCAGTATTTGCGGCGCATCCCGATATAACGCTTGCTGTCCTTGATGTAATGCTGCCTGATATCGACGGATTTGAGGTGTGCAGAAAACTGCGCGCACAAAACAGAACAATGGGAATAATCATGCTTTCCGCAAAAGACCTCGATGAAGATGTTCTTTCCGGATTTATTTCCGGCGCAGACGATTATGTGAAAAAACCAGTCAGCGCATCCGTTCTCGTCGCAAAAGTGGACGCATTATACAGACGTATCTCCTCTGCCGCAGCTTCGCAGAACGAAACACCCGCGAAAGCTTCGGAGGTCTTTGTGCTCGACGATAAAGAACGTGTCGCCACAAAAAACGGTCAGCCTCTCGATCTTACTCCAAATGAATTCAGCATTTTAAAATACTTCATAGAGCATCCGGGTGTCGTTGTCACAAGAGACGATATCCTTCAGGCCGTATGGGGGTATAATTTCAACGGCGACGCCGATATCGTAAACGTAAATATCACACGACTGAGAAAGAAAATAGAGGATAAGCCTTCAAAACCCGATTTT
>JAEEJJ010000133.1 GCA_016281805.1 Clostridiales bacterium | reverse complement strand
GGCTTCAGCAGACTGAAAAAGAAATTCTTGCTGTCTATCCCCGCACGGCTTAAAATCCATGCAGTTACCGTTGTCCCGATGTTTGCACCCATGATAACATTGATCGACTGCCGTAACGTCATCAGCCCTGAATTGACAAAACCGACGACCATAACTGTCGTTGCTGAAGAGCTCTGGATTACCGCCGTCACGCCCAGCCCCGTGGCAAGACCCGCAAATCTGTTTGTTGTCAATCGGCCAAGAAGCACTTTCAGTCCGTTCCCGGCACGCCGTTCCAATGCCTGTCCCATGAAAGTCATTCCGAACAGGAACAGACAAAGCCCTCCAATCAGATTCAAAACGTCAAAAAAACTCATACCTTTGTCTCCATTTTCAGATTTCTCGCAATAATAGAGTAAAGGTTCAACATCAAATACACTATCGGCATTCTGTAAAATCCTTGTAAAACGATAATAGTAGAGGCAGAGGCCGCAGCTCCTGCCCCTATAAGCTTATTATACCTTTTGTGAATTAGCCATATTCACGATATCTCCGACGCCGTCAAGAATAACGCTAGGACGGTAGGCAAACTGAGTGAGCGTTTCGTTCGATGAAATGCCTGACAACACTAATACAGTGGTCATTCCGCTTTCAAGTCCGGAAATAATATCCGTGTCCATTCGGTCACCGATCATAACTGCTTCAGCGCTGTGGCAGCCCAACATTTTGAGCCCTGTTCGCATCATCAAAGGATTTGGCTTTCCGCAAAAATAGGCTTTCTTGCCTGTGGCCATTTCGATCGGTGAAATCAGGGAAGCGCAAGCGGGAGCAATCCCGTTTTCGATAGGTCCGGATATATCTGAATTCGCACCGATCAGTTTAGCGCCTGCCAATACAAGATTCGTGGCTCGCGTCAGGGACTCCAGAGAATAAGTATTGCCTTCTCCCACGATTACATAATCAGGATTCACATCATTCATTGTGACCCCGACATCATATAAAGCGTTGATCAAGGCTGATGCACCGATAACATAAGCGGAACACCCCGGAGCCTGATCTTTGATAAATGCTGCCGTAGCAAGTGCGCTTGTATAAAAATGGTCTTCCGAGACGTCAAGTCCCATTCTTGCGAGCTTTTGCCTTAATTCTTTCGGTGTATACCCGCTGTTGTTTGTTAAAAACAGGAATTCTTTATTGTTTGATTTGAGCCATTCCAGAAATTCATTGACACCCGGAAGAACACGATTCCCGTGATATATTACACCGTCCATATCACAAATGAATCCTTTTTTTTCATTAAAATCAAGCATAATATTCGTGTTCCTCCTCAGACAGCATTTTTTTGGGCTCGTTAGGTAAAGTAACGACAAACTCGGTTCCCTTTCCAATTTCACTGTTGATATTTATTCTGCCTCCGTGGATCATAACCGCATGTTTGACGATCGATAATCCAAGCCCTGTGCCGCCGACCTCCCTGCTGTGGCTTCTGTCAACACGGTAAAAACGTTCAAATACCCGATCCTGACATTCTTTCGGTATGCCGTCTCCGGTATCTTTCACCGTCAGCACCGTATAGTTTTTTTGCGGACGAATTTCAACGCTTACATTTCCTCCGTCGTGATTGTATTTGATCGCATTGTCGCAGAGATTATACACAATACTGTAAAGCGTTTGAGGAATACCTTTGATCGGCGCATCGGTTCCGTTCACACTGACGGTTATGTTCAGGGCAGAGGCGGCAGCGTCCAAACTGTCAACGGCGTTTTCGGCAATTCGAAGCAGATTGCAGTCCTCCCACTCCATTTCTGCGCCGCCGTTATCGAGCTTTGTCAATTCTATGATGTCTTCAACCAATTTCGTCAGGCGAGAGGACTCGCTGCGTATTTTTCCCGCAAACGGTTTGATATCCTCTTCCTTGACCATACCGTTTTCGATCAGCTCGGCGTATCCGGAAATGGCGTGAAGCGGCGTTTTCAGCTCATGGGAAACGTTCGCCGTAAACTCCTGCCGTATCAAAGCCGTTTTTTCGATCTGTTCCTGATCTCTTTTCAGCTGGCTCCGCTGTGCTGCGATATGCAGCAAAAGAGGCTCGACCTCTTTATAATTTTCCTGTCCGTAATACTGCTCGGGTTTATTAAGGTCGATCTCATTGATCGGCTTTACTATCTTCTTTGCGATTTGCGATGCAAGCACAAAAGTAAGAATGAGTGCGATCAAAATAACAATGCAAATAGGCTGTGCAAATCCGAGAATAAGCGCCCATACCGCCATCTGCACAATGGAAAGCCTGACAACTGATCCGTCCGGAAGCCGCTTTGCGGCATACAACTGCTTTTCTGAAAGTGTACTGGAGTAACGCGCGGACTCGCCGTATCCTTCCGACAACGCCTTTCTGACTTCTTCTCGCTCCATGTGGTTTTCCATAGTTGCACTGTCCGCTTCGTTATCGTAAATAACGCTGCCGTCCGCTCCTATCCAGGTGATACGGTATCCTTCGGTATTCAGATTATCAAAATAGTTCATCCCGGCGTTTGCGACGCCCTGCGCAGCAAGCTCTGTTTCATTTCTCAGTTGGCTTTTCTGAAGTCCCGTAAAATAGTTATAGGAAATGCCCATTATAAAAACAAGAGAGGCAAGGAATACCGATAACGCAACGATCCAGATTCCTTTGAATATTTTGTTGCTCATTTCTTTTCCTCCATTCTATAACCGACACCCCGAACTGTTTCGATCATGTCTCCGGCATCGGCAAGTTTCGTCCGAAGAGTACCGATATGGACATCGACCGTTCTCGTTTCACCGATAAAATCTATGCCCCAAATGTCGGATAGCAGTATTTCCCTGGTAAAAACCTGACCGGGGTTCTCCATAAATAATCTCAGTATTTCATATTCCTTCAATGTCAATGACACAGGCACTTTATTTACAGTAACCGTGTGTTTGCCTTCATCTAAGGTGATTTCTCCGTATGAAATGACTTTTGCCTGCTTTGGTGCCGCTCGTCTTAAAACCGCTTTGATACGGGAGACCATCTCCATCATGCCAAACGGTTTTGCAAGGTAATCATCTGCTCCGCCATCCAGCCCGATAACCTTATCATATTCACTGCCTTTTGCCGTAGCCATAACAACAGGAATATCTGCGGTAACAGGTGAAGAACGCAGCCTTTTCAAAATCGTCAGTCCGTCTTCGCCGTGGAGCATGACATCCAGTATAATCAGCTCCGGCTTCTGAGCTTTCATTGCAGACCAAAAAGCTCCGCTATCCTCAAACCCCTGTGCTTCAAAGCCTGAAGCCTTCAGAGTGTAAACCACCAAATCTCGGATGTTGCTCTCGTCTTCCACATAATAGATCATAAAGGAACCTCCTGTGAGTTTCTGCCAAAAATTATAAATGATCAATGTAAACCCTATCATCAGAGTTTTGTAAAATTGCGGTAAAATGTAAGCGTGCAACAGGTATTTCGAATTATAAACGGGTAAAAGGATGTATATCAAGAAGAATGATTTATACCGCACAAAAAAAGCGGCGGGGATTTCTCCACGCCGCCCAATACCTTATGTGCAGATAAGATCGTTTTTCACGATCTCAGTTGCCCGGACCCGGATGTTATTCATCTTCTGCATACAAAACATCTGATCATTGACCTTGAGCCGCTCTGTAACACCCTCGCGGGCGGTCCTTTGCTTTTTGATCGTTTTAACCGAAATAACCGCCGTTTTCAGCGATCTTATCAAAAATAACGCTCATATACGGCACACAGTTCAAAAGAAGTTCGCCGTTATCGTAAACCACTACGGAGTTGTCGGCTTCTTTCGACTGATAATACGAGCAGTTTATCTGCGCTGTTTTGTCCGAAGAAAAAACAGCAAGATATTCGCCCTCATCAAGCGTTCCGAAACTTACGGCGAGAGCCGCGCCGTTATCGTAGTCCGAAAATCTCACATCAGCGAGCTTTTTGCCCGAAAGGGATGTCTGATAATCGGTATCAAACGCATAAAGAGATATTTCAATATCGCTTTTTCCGTCGGTCGGGCAGATTATATCCATACCGGAAAAAGGCAAAAGCGCATCGAAATAAACAGCGACCGTTCTGTCGCGGTTCAGAGTCAGCTTTGTGGGTATCTGATCTTCTTCGTATATTTTTACGCCTTTGTATGCTCTGTCCTCCGGTTCTTTGTGACTTGAAAGCCATTGAACGGTAAAAACGATACCCGCGATGACCGCGGCTGCGACAATAAGGATAACAAGTATCGTAAGCACGGTATCCGCCACTTTATATTTATTCATAAGTTTCTCCGTATGTTATTGGATGTTAAAAGTATATCATACACATTATTCGTTGTCAAGAGATGAAAAAGAATAAAAAAAATCACAAATGTTTTAATTTTTTTTATCCTGGGGGATTGAAATTTTATTTAAAATATAGTATAATAGAAAAAAATTTATCGATTAT
>JAEEJJ010000132.1 GCA_016281805.1 Clostridiales bacterium | reverse complement strand
CGTTTCGGCGGTTGAAGCTGCGACGGTTCATTTTCCTTTTTCGGTATGCTGTATTCCGAATAATCACCGTTCAGTTCTTTGACTGCTTCCGTGAATGTTCTGCCGAAATATTTCATTACAAAATCTACCGCGTGACCGCCTGTCTGCTCGTAATGAGAGTACCATTCGCTTCCGTGTATCCACACGTTCTGATCTTCCCAAACAGATTCTCCAGATGTCTTCTTTAACTGAACGCCTTTCGAAGAAAGAAACTCCGCGATATCAACCTGATTCGCGGAGTCAATTTGTTCTTGAGTGAATAATGGCATTTTTACCCCTTTCCTTTTTTTGCGCTATTGACATTTTTGAAATCAAGCAGTATAATATACACAAACCGTGTACATAAAAACAAATACGGGAAAGTACACACAATTCGTGTACACAAATAAAGGATATCTTCTTTTCGTAAACAGCTGTATAATTATGATGTGAATTCACAAACCACACACATGGAGGATTTATTCAATATGTTTTACCTTGAAAAAGACGATGTAAAAGTCGGCAGTTACCTTAAATCGTTGATTCTTAAAAAATTCAGTTCCATCCGTCAATTCTGCCGAGCGTATCTTGAGCTTCGTGATGGAACTACCGATGATGAAGAAATACGAAAGCTGCTGAATCGCTTTTCCCAAATACTCAAAGGTGTGAAAAGGATTCAAACTGACGACCTGCCGTTTGTGACCGAATTGCTTCAGATTTCTTGTGAGGAGGTTCTGTCCGCCGGAAAAAGTCACATGCCTGTCAGCAGCCATACGACTAATTATGATATTGCTTTCTCTACGGATCGCGACGTTTGGGATCGATACATGAAGAGAGAGGATAAACTGTTTTTAAATTGCGACGAGTATTGCAAATCGGTGATTGACTATGCTCTGGAATTCAAGAACTATGGTTTTATAAAGTATCTTTTGGACGAAGGCTTCATCTGGTTTGTCGACCTTTCGGAATGGAAAGGCATGGGCTTTACTTACGGCGCCGGCACAAGCGTCAAACGTAGGGACATAGGATACATTGATTCATTCACGCCAATAGAAATCCAGAGCCAGGATAGATTGAGAACACAGACGATATCACTCGCAATAGAAAACGAGGATTATGAGATTCTGAACAAACTTCTCGCCAGAGAAATACCTGAAATGCAAGAGACGAGTTTTGTTTTTCCAAGAGTTGATTATCATCCAAAGAAAAACAACGATTTGATTACTGCAATTGCTACTGCAAATGAAAGAATAGTTTCATATTTTTCAGATGAATTTACCGTCAAAAATATGCAGAAGCATTCCAACAAGTTCGTCTTTCCTTTTATCGGAGAAGTTATAGATACTATGCTTGTCAACGGTAGGTTCGATGTTGCCGAGGCGCTCATAAGAAAAATGATCCGACATAATAGATCTGTTTTTGATCAAATAACTGCACTTATGAACGAAGCGTATGATTTTTACCGTCATGATTCCAGATTTAATTATGAAGGAATGGACAGCTACATAAAAAAGCAAGTCCTCTATGGTTTTTCTTATGACGATAAGAACGATCTTGTTGCATTCTTCTATGTTCCAGAAAAGCACAAATACATTGGTACAGTTTCCAATATCGTTGCTGTAAAATGCGAGAAAGGAAATGCGTTAATCAAGGAGCTTATCATTGAACTTAACGGTCTTTATGATTCTGTAGTTGCGTTGAAAGGAGACGAGGAACAATGACTAAGTGGTGTTATAATTATGAATCCGGTGAATATGAATACATTGACCGAGACGGGTTCAGTTGGGATCGTGGCGAATATGTTTATAACTGGGACGACTCAGAATACAAGCGCGAGGAAGAAGAGCGCAAGCGCGAAGAGGAGGAAGAAGACAACCGTCGCCATTCATTATTTCGCAGTTTATTTGATGATGACGACGATTGATCACAGTACAATGTTCTGACCGTTCTTGACTGCCTCGATCTCGCGCTTGAGTTTTCTGTCGATATCATCTTCCTCCGGCTCATACTTTTTGTAGTTATCATAGAAAATCCTGCCGAGATGATACGCAAAACGAATGGCGGCGTTCACCACATATCTTTTGTGGCGAGCGTCGCCGCCTTCTTTTTTAGTTCGCTTGCTGTTATCTGTATTATGATGATTATTACGTTCAGAATGTGACATCTCAAAGCCGAGGCGCGAGGCTTCATATACAAGCGCATTCCGTACTGCTTTAAACGCTTTTTCTTTTGACAGCGGGAGTTTCTCCGGTGGTTCATCGGTATATGTTTTTGTAACGGAGCTCTTCGCCTGATACCAGAAATCATATAACCGTTCGACCGTTTTATTTTTTGAAAGATCATCGACGAGTTCATCAACGAGATCTTTGACGCCTTTCGGGAGATAGCCGTATTGTTTTTTACCTTTACAGCCGTTAAGACGACGTGCGAGTTCTTCAAGTTTTATAAGCAAGTTCTGATCAATGACCGCGCCTGTGAGAACATCGTCAATCAGTTTTTTGAATTCCGAACGCATTTCAGCGGTCAGTTTATTTCGCGTATCGGTCTGTCTGTCATAAATCTCACGCAGATCATATTTGAATATCTCCGTTCCGAATATGCGGCGGAGATTATCAAGACCGTTCTTTGTAATAAAAGAGTGATCATCTTCGGAATTTGAATACAAGAGCAGATGAATGTGCGGATGATGCGATTCGTTATGAAATGCTCCGTACCATTTCAATGACGTGAAATCAATGTTGTGCTGTTTTGCAATGTCAGCCAAGTGAGCGCGTACCATATCACGCCATCGTTCCGCTTTGTTATATCCCAATCGCTCCGCGTCTTCTCGTTTCAGAGAAACGATTACGGAATATACGTTGCCGGTGTGTTTTTCAAGATCTGCTACGGCTTTATCCAAATCGACATCATCGGATGAAAACAAACCGTGTTCACCGGCGATTCTCTCTGCGCGTGGACGCAGTGCCATATACCGCAGATAGTCTTCAGTATTCAGAATGCGCGGATTGTTTTCTACTGCATAAGCGATCAGCTCCGACGCCGCGCCGCGCGTTTTTTCTTTCAGGTAGTATTTGTATTCCGGAGTGGTTTTGATATAACTGTTGCGGTTAACGATCTGCGATATAAACTCCCGCTGATTATCCGTTTCTGGAAGCGATTGTTGATCTTTTGGTAGCTTCTCAACGCCTTCGCGCATTGCAATGTATTTCATCAGACCGCTGAGATTACCTGTCGCCGCGTTTTTATAATACCTGCACTTTACAATTACTCTCGGCATCAGTCATCTTCGCTTTCTGCAATCGTTTTTGCATCTTCAATTGCATCCTCGAAAGAAAACACGCCGTGACGTTTCCTGACGATATCGTATGCGTTGTTTCTGTATGCGCGGACAGCGTTTTCATCAAGATCTCCGAACACACGGTCGGCAATAAGAAGATTGAGAGTCGCCTGTTCACCCGCAAGTTTGAATAGAGCGGCAGCGATATGATTCTCGGAGTTTTTCACGTTGAATTGTATTGCCTGTGTCAGCTCACGGCTGAGTATTTCTTTGTGCGTCTCGCTTTCCATAGAGCAGCAGTAATACCTTATCGCCGCGTCAATAAACTGTGACATTGATTGATGTGCGTCGACATTCCTATGCTGCTCGATCATTTTCCACGTCTCGCAGGGCAGCCAAACGCTTTTTTTTGTCTTGTTATCCGCCATATTCGCTCTCCTTTCAGTTGAAAATAACGACTCCGAAACGACGTCGCTGAAGTCTAAAACGACTCCTATCACAAATCGCCCGAAAAAGCCTCAAAACCCTTGAACAACCCGCTGTTGCGGGGTGATGTGACCGGCGTGAGAGGCGGTAACGACTCCACGCCTTTAACCCGCTTAAAAATCGGTCGGCACGGAAATAAGCCGAAACCGGCTTATCCCCGCACCCAGCCGACACGATTTCGCGGATGCCGTCACATCGCCTCACAAACCGTCGTCAATCGCTTTCAATCGGAGTTAGCGGTATCTGTACCGCTTTTGCTCTGATCGCCCGACACGGGCTTTCTGCGCGTTACACGGTGCTCTGACTGCTCCTGTGCATCCGACTTCTCAATGAATTCCCGAACTGCTGCTGGAACGTATTTTTTATAAAGTGCATCTACGCATTCGGTCAGTTCCTGTTCCAAGCTTCCGTCCTTACCAGTCATACAGATCCGAATCGCGTTGACCTTTTCTTGCTCCGTTTTTATCTGAATTGTTGTTTGCTTCATGCGAGTGCCTCCATCT
>JAEEJJ010000131.1 GCA_016281805.1 Clostridiales bacterium | reverse complement strand
GTCTGCAGTGAGAAGTTTGAGAGCAGAACGGATTCTTCCGATGTAACCTGTGGAGGTTGCGTCTGTAAGTTCTACAGCATCGGGAATTGTCCAGTCAAAGCCTACGAGAGTAGAAGCTTTGGGATCAAAGTGATCTCTTGCGTCTCTTGCTACTGTGAAGAGAGTTTCAAGGAAGTTATATACGCTGTCGATAGCAACATCCTGGTTGAGGAAGAGGCTTGCTTCCTGCTTGAAGTTGAGTTCAAGACCGTTAGCTGTAGCCCAGTCAACATTGAGCCAGTCATAGTTCATAAGTTCTTCAGTGAACTTATCGTTGATGTTGTTTTCATGTTCGTTGTTGCCGCGAGCATAACCAACAACCTGTTCGTATATGCTTGTTACAGCCTTGAGTTCGTCACCGATACCGTCTCTGTTCTCTCCGGAGCCGTCCGTTACGTTGGAGGCGAGAAGAGCCATAGCGTGAGTATTCGGATAGGTGATGTCTGCGGTTTTAACATAATCAAAGAGGTAGAAAGAGTATGTCTTGGATGCTCTGTGAGCGTTGGTGGGATTGTTGTTAGCATCAACGTACGGAATATCTTCGATAGTCTTTGTATCTTTGTTATATTTAAGGATAGGACCAACGATACCTGCGAGGAACGCATATTTGTTGATCTCGTTTACAACGGATTCAGCGTCAACAGGAAGTGTTGTAGCTACATCGGGAAGAGTAGCAGCTGTAAGTCTGTCGTTGAATGCGTCGAGAGCTGCGATAAGGATAGCGCGGAATTTCCAGTAAGAGTAGTAGTTGGGAGTGAACTCAACAGTTACTCTGTCGTTCTTAACATCAACGCCGATAAGGGGTTTGATGGAACGGGTGTCAGCGGGAACTATTATAAGAACAGATTCGCCTGCTGCTGCGGGAAGCATTGTTTTGAGATCTTCTTTTGCAGCGTTGAGTCTATTCCAAACGATCTTATAAGGATCGTCGTCTTTTTTGCCGGACCAATCCCAGTTCTTAAGAAGAGCTTCAGCTTTTCTTACGAGTTCGGTGCCTTCGCCGATGTTGGCAGCATCGAGTTTCTGGTAATCGTTCTTCGGAGCAGCTGCTTTGATGCCGGCTTCGATCTTAGCGATAAGAGAGTTGAAGTCGGTAAGAGCAAGAACCATAAGTCTTGCATTGCTGTCTTTTTCTCTTACGTATTCGATTATGCGTTTAGCATAAAGAACGTCGTTGAGAAGAGCTGCGGATGCGGAAGTGTAGGAATAGATGTTGTTGTAAACGTCTTTGATGTATTTATCATAGAGGTCTACGAGGATTTCGAGTTTGAGGTATGCTTTATACTGAGCTGAGAAATCTGTAGCGTCGCCGAAATACATATCGATCTTGCCGATGAGTTTTTCAACGAGTTTGTCGATTATAGCCTGGAATTTAGCATAGTCGCCTTCGAGGAAGTCCCAGAAAAGAACGCCTGCGCCGTTGCCGTTATAGACAAGAGCTGCTTCCTGAGCTGCTCTCTGAGAACCGAATTCTGTATTGTTCGGAGCCCAGATAATGCCTTTGGGAGCGTCGCCGATCTTCATAGCGAGAGTTCTGAGAGCTGTGTTGAAATCAAAAGATTCCTGTTTAGCAAGCTGATCAGCTTCTGCAAATGTGTACCATCTTACAGGATACTGACCGAGAGCGTTGCCGCCCCAGTACATAGCGTCGAACCAGTAGTCATCATCGTTGATGATGTAGTAGTAGGGGTTGTAACCGATGGACTGATTGAAGAAACCGGTCTCACCGAAGATACCTGCGTATCTTTCGCTCCAGTAGATAGAGTCGTAACCGAGAGGTTTAACGTTGGCGCCGACTTCTTTTGCGAGAGCTTCGAATACGGAATTGATAAGACCGATAGCGGCTTTAACAACTGCGTTTCTGCCTTCGTTGAAGCTGGGGTCTACGATTTCGTTGTTAGCGTCCTGACCGAAATACCAAGCGGATGCAGCGTATTCTACGATAGCGCTGACGTTTTTGCTTGCGAGGTCGAGGTAGGTTTCGCCGTCTTCGAGTTCTTTTCTCCAGACAACTTTGCCGTTCATGTTGATACTGTTGTTTTCAACAAAGTGCTGACCGAGAGTATCGTCTTCACCGAGGAAGATGTAATATGCCTGGTCATAAGCTCTGCCAGACCAGAATCCGTCACGGTCGAGGAGTGCCTGATATTCTTTCTTATCGTCGTTCCAAGTAAGAAGCTTGGTTTCTTTAAGAAGGTTCATTGTGCGATCCTGAAGAGCAGGACCGTATTTAACGAGCTTCTCGATAAGAGCTTTAAGGGTTGCTCTGTCTGCTTCGTAATCGGTGGCTGCTGCTGCACCCAGAGAGCCGATGATCGCGGTAGCGGACATAGAAACTATCATCGCCATAACAAGAATGGCAGAGATAATTTTTTTGCTCATGGATTGTTTTCCTCCTTTAAAATTTGTCTCTTCATGATTTTCATCTTTTCGAGACCAGAAAATAAACTTTCGGCACCAAAGATTCGATTTCGGGGCTTTTTCCTCTTTTGAGGATACTACCCCTGCCTCTCTTCTTTTGCCTTGCGTATATTATATTACATTTTGCCGAAAAAATCAACCCCTTTTTGTAATTTTTTTCAATAAGGCCTGTAATTTGTATGTTTTCACAATTTATTTTGATTGTTAAACGCTGTTAATGTGCAACTTGCACATAAAAACGGCTGTTTTTCCGTAAAATCGGGACTGAAAGAGATCTGAAAATTACGATTTTCGCGTTGTAATATATTACAATTTTTAAATTTCACCGTTTTTGCATGATTTGCATCAAATGCCGATAAAATCACACTTTTTCAGCGTTTTTAATAAAAATTTTGCGGATAACAAAATTGTAATAATATATGTAGTATTGAAATGAATTCAAACCACAATATATAGATCTGCGCCGTAATATTTGTAATATTCGGTTTGATCGAAAGAATCTTTCGCCGTATTTTTTTGCCGAAAAAGTTATTTCTTACAATTATTGCGCGAAAAAAACCGCTCCGAAAGAACGGAGCGGTTTTTTGATACTTCCAAAAATAATTCTGATAAGGAATAATCTGATTATTCTACAAGGCCGGATCTTTCGATACCCTGAATGAAGTATCTCTGAGCAAAGAGGAATACTATCAGAAGCGGGAATATCATAAGGATAGAAGCCGTATCGTAGAGGGTCTGCTGCTGGATAAGCTCCGAAACGCCCTTTGTAACGTTTGTAACGGTATTTGAAAGAATTACCATATTCGGAACGAGCATGCTGTTATACGTTGTATCCGTCCACTGCCATGTGAAGGAGAAGAGGAAAACGGTGATCATCATGTTGCCCGCGTTCGGAAGCATTACCGAGAAGAATGTGCGG
>JAEEJJ010000130.1 GCA_016281805.1 Clostridiales bacterium | reverse complement strand
TATCAGGCTCTTTCATCTTTGGATTTCATTTTTTTGCTGTCAGTCGGCGTTCCTACCGCAATAGCGCTCCTGGCGCTTATAAGGCTTTTTGATTTTCTGCTGAAAAAATACCCCTCTCAGTCCTATTCAGCTATTTTAGGCTTTGTTGTCGCCTCTGTGAAAGATATTTACGTCGGATTGCCATCCGATGTTGTTATGATAATAGCGTCGGTTGCAGCGCTTGCCGTAGGATTAGTTGCCGTTTTGATCGTTACAGGAATTTTCAGTAAAAAACAGGTTGTAAAATGAGTATTCTTTCCGTTTTCGGACTTACAAAATCTTTTTCAGTAAGAACAGTTTTTTCCGATGTTTCATTTCGCGTCGAAAGCAATGATAAGATCGGTGTTGTCGGCGTGAACGGATGCGGAAAAACAACGCTTTTTCGCATTCTGATGGGACTTGAAGAATATGAGTCCGGTTCCGTCATCAAAGAACGCCGTCTTTTGATGTCATATATGGCGCAGCATAGTGATTACACCTCTCAAAAAACTCCGATGGAAGAGGTTTTATCTCTTTTTTCACATTTTTCAGAAATGGAGACCGAGCTCGAAAATATAAATAAAAAGCTCGAATTATATCCCGACAAATCGTGGCTTGAGGCACAGCATAAACTTACTGAACGCTATATTTCCGAAGGCGGAATGACATATAAAAGCCGTTGCAGGGCAACTCTTCTCGGACTCGGTTTTCTTGAAAGTGAATTGTCTTTGCCCCTCGAAAAACTGTCGGGAGGACAGCGAACAAGGGTTCTTCTTGCAAAGATCCTTCTTTCTGGCTCAGATCTTCTTTTGCTTGACGAACCTACAAACCATCTCGATATAAATGCTATCCAGTGGCTGGAAGATTTTCTTTCGTCATATAAAGGCGCTGTAATGGTGATTTCGCATGACAGGTATTTTCTCGATAAAATATGCAATAAAATGTTTGAAATCGAAAATGAAACGCTGCGTGAGTATAAGGGCAACTACACAAAATTCAAAGAACAGAAAACACTCGATAAACTGACCGCCGAACGTGAATACGAAAAAAAACAAAAAGAGATCGAGCGTATAGAAGGTATTATTGAGCAGCAAAAGCGCTTTGGACAGGAAAGAAACTTTGTTACTGTAAAATCGAAACAAAAACAGATAGAACATATCAAAGCAACTGTCGTTGAACCTGATAAAGATCCTGATCATGTATCTTTTTCATTCAGGGCATGCTCCGAAACAGGGCAGGATGCCCTTATTCTCGATAATATTTCACAGCGTTTCGGAGATCGAACGCTTTTTTCCAATGTCAATATGCTTATTAAAGCAAAAGACCGCGCTTTTATAGTCGGTCCTAACGGATGCGGAAAAACAACTCTTTTTCGCATAATAACCGGCGAACAAATACCTACAACAGGCACATGCGTAAAAGGTGCCCGTGTCCAATACGGATATTACGATCAGAATATCAGCGGACTTGACATGTCCAAAACGATTTTTGATGAAATATCCGACTCATTTCCTGCAATGACAAACGGACAAATTCGGTCCGCTCTCGGTACATTTCTTTTCAGAGGCGATGAGGTATTCAAAGAAATATCGAAACTCAGCGGCGGAGAACGAGCACGCGTTGAACTCGCAAAACTTATGCTTTCCAAAACTAATTTTTTGATCCTCGACGAACCGACGAACCATCTCGATATCGCCTCCAAAGAAGCTCTCGAAGATGCTTTGCTTGGCTACGACGGAACGATGCTTATCGTTTCACATGACCGTTATTTTATTAATAAGCTTGCAACCCAGATATATGCGATGGAAAGTGATGAAACGGGCAGGGGAAGCACTGTTGTTCACTATACAGGCGGCTATTCGGATTATCTTTCGGCATTGGAAAAAAAGAAACAGCTCGTGCCGACAACTCAGTCGGTTGCTTCTAAGGATAACGATTATTATCGAAAAAAAGCGGAAGATTCAGAAAAGAGAAAGCGCAAAACAAGAATTGCCAAAATCGAAGTCGAGCTTGAAAAAATGGATTCCGAAAAACATGCTCTCGAAAACAAGCTTTCTGATGGTTCTCTTGCTGATGATTACGAAAAAATGCTTGAAATTTCTCAGCAGATCGCAGATATTGCAGATAATTACAACTCTCTCTATACCGAATGGGAAAAGCTTCTTGAGGAGGACATATAAGTGTCTTTATCTGCATATATCCATATTCCGTTTTGCAAAAAAAAATGCAGCTACTGTGCCTTTTACTCTGCAAGCGCATCCGCGCAGACTATCGAAGAATATGTTGCGGCTCTTGAAAATCAGATCCGTCATTCCGATAATAAAGGGTGTAAACTGACTTCTGTTTTTTTTGGCGGAGGAACGCCGTCTATCCTGTCGCCGCAACAGTATACGCGCATATTGAATGCGATCGATACTGTATTTGATATTTCTTCTGCAGAAATTACAACTGAAATCAATCCGGACAGCGTTAGTAACCTGTTGGATAACGGGCTTGCGGACCGCTTTACACGATTCAGTATGGGCGTTCAGTCTTTTGATGACGAAGAGCTTTCATTGCTCGGCAGAGTGCATACATCATCTCAGGCTGTAGATGCCTTTAGAAGTCTCAGAAATGCAGGCGCAGATAATATCAATATAGATCTGATGCTTGCGCTTCCCTCTCGTGAGCATCTGAATAAACTGAAATCCACAATTGAAAAGGCAATATCACTTTCTCCCGAGCATATTTCCGCATATATACTCACTCCCGAGGAGGGAACGCCCTTTTTTGATAACTTTGCACCTGTAACTGATGAATTATCTGATGATGCATATCTTTTAACATGTGAATTTCTTGAAAAGGCAGGATACGAGCATTACGAAATATCTAATTTTGCAAAACAAGGCTTCAGATGCCGTCATAATATGAGCTATTGGACTCAGGAAAAATATCTTGCTTTCGGGCCGTCCTCCTGTGGCTTTGACGGTAAAAACAGATACAGGATCAACTGTTCCGTAAATGAATATATCACAAATAACGGCATCGTATCTCCATTCGTTGAAGAAGTGCTTACCGACGAAGAGCTGAGGTCGGAAAAAATAATGCTTGCTCTTCGTCTGTCAGACGGAATTGACAGAAAAACACTTGATGAAATATGCAAAAATGACGAAAAAAAACGGTTTGTTGATTATCTTCTTGATTCATCTCTTGCTGTAAAGAACGAAAGCGGAGGCATTTCTCTTACTGACCGCGGTTTTTTGTTGTCAAACAGAATAATATCCGAATTAATGTAATATCGACAGATAAAAATAAGACTTTCGAAAACATCATTATGTATTCGAAAGTCTTTTTTATGTTTTACTTCTGCGGTTCATTATTGTTGCAGTCTTATTTTTATTTCACCGGAGGAAAGTGCTTTTGTATTCCCTTCTTCGTCTTTTATCACAAGGCAGCAGTTTTCATCGATGTCTTTGACTGTTGCAAAATATGCGTCTCCGTTTGCGGTATTTATCACTTCAACTTTTTTCCCTATAGTCAGATTTCTGTTTTTATAATCGTCAAAAAAAGAATCGTAATCCATCGTCAGAGAAAACTGATTTAAAAATTCAGCAGCGATATCTTCACGCAAAAGATCCTTTTTTTCTTTGCTTATGGCACCTGCGATATCGGCGATTTCATTCGGAAATCCCGAGTCGGGATAAAAAACATTAAACCCTATGCCCATTACCGCATATTTCATTTTTCCGTTTTCAAATACGGATTCTGTCAGTATGCCGCACACCTTTTTGCCGTCTATAATAATGTCGTTTACCCATTTTATAAGAGGTTTTTTATCTGTTGCTTTTTCGATCGCCCTGCATGCCGCGACAGCAGCATATGTTGTGATGAAAACAGGATTTTTGATTTCTTTATCGGTATGTATCAGAATGCTTATATATATGCCGGTGTCGGAAGGTGAAAAAAAACTCCTTCCCATTCTGCCTTTTCCCGCGGTCTGTCTTTCAGCAATAAGAACTCTGTTATCTTTTGCGCCTTTATCCGCCATTTCCCTAAGCAGTGTGTTTGTTGATGATACGCTGTCATAATAAAAAATATTATACTTTTTAGCGGATACGTTAAGTTTGCATTCAATATCAGCTTTTGAGATCATTTGAATAATCCGCTTTCACATAGCTTTTCGTAGTCCTTCAGTATTTTATAAGGGGCGGCGGGATCGATAATCGATGCTGTTCCTATCATAACTGCCTTTGCTCCCGCATACATAAATTCTATCACGTTTTCGGCACTCATTATGCCGCCCATGCCTATTACGGGAATTTTGACGGCATGTGATACCTGATATACCATTCTGATCGCAACAGGCAAAACAGCAGGGCCGGAAAGACCGCCAAACATATTTGCAAGCACAGGATTTCCTGTTTTTATGTCTATTCTCATACCGAGCAATGTGTTTATAAGCGAAACGGCATCCGCGCCGGCGCTTTCAGCCGCAAGTGCTATATCAGTTATACTTGTAACGTTCGGAGAGAGTTTTACGATCAACGGCTGACGTAAAACATCTTTTACTCTTTTTGTAACTTCGCTCACCGTTTTCGGGTCAACACCAAAAGCAAGACCGCCGTTTTTAACGTTGGGGCATGAAATATTCAACTCCACCATGTCAGTAGCAGTGGCTGAAATTTTACGGGCCGTTTCCACATAATCTTCAATCGTGCTGCCTGCTATATTTGCAATGACGGTTGCCCCGGCATCTTTCATAAAAGGCAGTTCGTTTTCTATAAAATAATCAACCCCCGGGTTTTGAAGACCGACGGAATTCAGCATTCCCGACGGTGTTTCGGCTATTCTCGGAGACGGATTTCCTTCTTTCGCTTTCAATGTCGTTCCTTTTCCTGCAACGGCGCCGAGTGCTGAAATAGGAAATATCTCATTCATTTCACGACCGAATCCGCATGTTCCGGATGCGGTAATAATTGGGTTTTTAAGCTTTACGCCGGCTATATTGACTGAAATGTCCATCTTTTTACCTTTCATTTTCTTTTGCAGCGTTAATTATGAAGTCTGTTGCTGTCTTTCTGTCTGCATCTTTAAGAACTACATTCGTTTTACCGTTCTCTTTTTTAAATACTACGTATTTTCCTGCTGCTCCCGTAACACCTATATCAGCTTCGGCAGCCTCTCCGGGGCCGTTTACAACACAGCCCATAACGGCAACCTTAAATCGCTTTTTTATGCCTGCAAGCTTTTTTTCAAGCTCATCGGCAAGCTCTGTTACATCAACGGTCGTCCTTCCGCATGTAGGGCATGCAATGATCTCAACGCCTTCTTTTCTTAATCCAAGTGCTCGCAAAAGCGTTTTTGCTGCGGTTATTTCTTCGTTCGGCGGGGCGGAAAGCGAGTATCTTATTGTGCTTCCTATGCCCTCAAGAAGCAGCGCTCCTATTCCGACAGAATTTTTAATCAGTCCTGATTTGAGCGTGCCTGCTTCGGTAACACCAACATGCAAAGGATATCTTCCCGAATTCATGCTGTCAAAAATCCTGTATGATTTTAGCGTTGAAACAACATCCGAGCTTTTTATGGATACTATAATATCACCAAAATCAAGATTTTCAAGTAATTCAACATTCTTTTTTGCGCTTTCAGCCAGAGCCTCTGGAACAGGCGCTCCATATTTTTCAAGTACGACTTTTTCAAGCGAGCCGCTGTTTATCCCTACACGTATCGGAATTCCGTGTTCTTTCGCCTTATTAACGACCGTTTTTATGTTTTCTGTTCCTATATTGCCCGGATTGATCCTGATTTTATCCGCACCAGCATCTATTGCGGCAAGCGCAAGTCTGTGATCGAAATGAATATCTGCTACAAGCGGAATCTTCAGTTCCTTTTTTAATTTTCCGAATAATTCAGCGCTTTCCTTATCCGGAACAGATACTCTCAGTATATCGCATCCCGCCTCTTCAAGCTCTTTGGCTTGAAATACAAGTTCTTTGAATCTCGAAAAAGGGATTGAACACATAGACTGTATCGATATCGGAAAAGCGCCGCCTACCGTGACGGCGCCAACTTTTATTTCTTTATAACTCATTTATACACCTATATGATCGGGAAAAATATATCTTTAAACACTATTACGACCATCAGTATCATCAAAGCTACTATTCCACCGAAACTTATTGCTGCTTCTATTTTTTGCGGGACCTTTTTTCTGAATATCAGTTCAATCAGCAAAAAAACGAGCTTTCCGCCGTCAAGAGCGGGCAGGGGAAGCAGATTAACAACAGCAAGATTGATAGAAATAAGTGCAACAAGCGAAAGCAGTGTCTCTATGCCTGTCCGTGCTGCCTGATAGATCACCGTAGATGTTCCGACAGGTCCGGACACATATTTCACGGATAGTTTTCCTGTCACCATATCAATTATCGTATCATACATCAGTGTGATGAACGACCCTGTTCTGAATACGGAATGTTTAAGAACATTAAGGATAGTTTTTTCTTCGGCTTTAACTTTGAAATCTATATCGGGTGATGTAAGGTCTTCAGCTGCTTTAAATACAGGAAAACGTACGTCCTTCAGAAGTACTTTCTCTCCGTCTCTCTCAACTGTCACATCAAGCGTATCTTTATTGTATGCTACTGAAAAGGCGGTTGCAATATCTGTGTAGATCGCTATATTCCTGCCGTTTATATTGATGATCCTGTCGCCGATCCGTAAGCCCGACTGCTCTGAAAGTGAACCTTCAACAAATCCTCCGACTGTCGTTGAGGGAAGACCGGACGATACTTTGAAATCTATTATCGGATATATTTTTCCGTTTTTTTCTTCTGTCGGAAAAGAAACGCCTTTTACGGTTGTTTCTTCGCCTTTCCTTATCACAGTAATGTCAAAAGACGACGATCCTTCCGAATGGGCAAAATAATTTTTGATATCTCCGATATTTCCTATTTGAGTGCCGTTTATCTCAACGATCCTGTCTCCTGCAAAAAGTCCGCTTTGTGATGAAACGGCATTATCTTCAAATCCGAGAACAGTCGTTGATGCCGAAACGGTAGACATTATAACGAGAGCTGTTGTTATAACAAAACCGAGGATCAGGTTCATCGCGGCGCCTGCCGCAACGATTATCATTCTTTTCCAGACACTTTTTTTGTTGAACGCTCTGTCGTCCTCGCTGTCTTCTTCTTCGCCCTCCATAGCAACAAAACCGCCGATAGGTAAAAGACGGATCGCATAAGTCGTTTCCTTACCCTTTATCCTGAACAGGGTAGGGCCCATACCTATCGCAAATTCATTTACTTTTACCCCCGAAAGCTTTGCAGTGGTAAAATGTCCGAGTTCATGTATAAATATCAGCGCGCCTAAAACGAGAACGGTGTATATTATCTGTAATAATATTTCCATTTATCCACCGTAATTATTAAGGAGCAAGGTAATCTTTCTGAGTGCCATATGAATATTCAGATGCTTATTCTCCTTTTATTTTTTTGATCACTTTCTGATAACCGTCCGCCCCATACATCAGAGCCCGGTTTACCCTTGATATAGTTGCTGTTGAAGCGCCGGTTTTGCTGACTATTTCTGAATATTGCTTGCCGTCAAGAAGCATGCGCGCAACGGTAAACCTCTGTTCCATGCTTTTAAGCTCTGTAGCCGTGCAGAGATCCTCAAGAAAAGCATAGCAGTCATCTGGTGTTTTCAGGGAAAGGATTCCCTGAACAAGAATATCCATCTGTTCGTTTCTGAGTTTGTCTATCATATCGTTTGTCCTATAAATAATTGATTGTATTATTGATCTTTTCTTCTGGATGCCATCAGTTCTCGTCTTGACTGTTCATACATTTCCTGCCTCTTCAGTCTTCTGAGCTTGTCACGTTTTCTTCTCCTTGCGTTGGATATAAAGAACAGAAGCACAAATGCACCAAAGAGTATAAGTATGACTGCAAGGATGATCAGAATTACTTTGAGCAATGTCGGCATTCCTTTATTCTCGGTCTCACTGCTTGTCTCAGCCGTTTCTTCGGCGGCATCCGACGGAACTGTATTATCGGAAGTTATCGGAATAGGGTTTGTCAGCTGCTTTTCGTTATGTGTAAGCGCAAATGTGCCTATATTCGGGTACATGTATGTTCCGTCTGAGATCGAAAGAGTTATGCTCGGATTAATGTCATACCAGCTGTATGTATCGCTTATATTTATTTGTAACAAAACGTCTTCTTCCGATACCGAGCTGTGTCTAAGGTAATACATATCGCTTGCAGGGCTGATTGCGACTGTCGCCACAACGTTTCCGTTTTCAACAACTTTGGAGACGGTGGGCTTAACTTCTGCTGTAGTGATCGGAGTTTTTGTGAAATTGTCAAATCCGTAGTCAAGCAGCGTTTTAAGATCGGAAAAACGGTCATTACCCGTTGTAGAACCCAAAACTACAGCAATAAGAGTCTTATCTCCTCTTTTTGCTGCAGCAACTCCGGTGTAGCCGGCAGGGCGAGTATATCCTGTTTTGCCACCGATTATTCCTTCATAATAATGCGGATCAGAGCCTTTCATCATCGAAAAACCCGAAGAAATAGTCAGAACTTCGGATTTTTTGTTGTCCGGCGGAATTTCGTATATTATTGTGGAAAAAAGTTTAACGAATTTCTCGTTAGTAATGGCGTATCTGGTGATCTGGGCCATATCAAAGGCAGTTGTCAGATGATTTTCGTCGGGAAGTCCGTGAGGATTTGTAAAGTGTGTGTTCTTTGCGCCGAGTTCGGCAGCTCGCTTATTCATAAGCTCCGCAAAAGCTTCAACTGAACCGGAAACGCTTTCCGCAATGCAGTTTGCTGCGTCATTTGCAGATTCGATCATCGCAGCATACATCAGATCTTCCATTCTGATGTTTTCTCCGGCTGTAAGAGCGATGTGCATACTGTCTGAATAATCAGGTTTATCCATAATCGTTGCATCTGCGGATACCGTAACAACCGTGTCCGGATTAGCATTCTCCACTGCAAGAAGAACAGTCATAATTTTTGTTATGCTTGCGGGATAAAGCTGTTGATCCATGTTCTTTTCCGTAAGGACCTGACCTGTTGCAGCATCCATCAACACATATCCGCCTGCAGTGATTCCATCGGGAGTCGCATGTGCGCTTACGGGAATAACAGCAAATATCATGGCAAGTACCGTTACGGTGCAAAGCAGTTTCAATATCTGTCTGTGCATTTACTGATCGTCTCCTGTCGTAATATCTATTCTGCCGTATCCGCGACAGATTTAATTGCAATTGTATATACATAATTATTATAATACATTTTATTGCATTAGTCAAGTAGTAAATTTAACAAATTTACCGCTTGACAATAAGCGTATTATGTTGTATAATGATAACTGTGAAGTTCTAAACAGATTTTCTTTGATTTCCGGAGAAAAAAATGAAAAAAAGTTCTTTGATATATTTGTTCCTCGGCATAGGTCAGATAATTACCGGTATTCTCGGTTCATATTTCGTTTTTATCGTTTCGGGGCTTTTCTTTGCTTTCAGATTTCTCTCTGCTTTTCTTGTAAAATCAGCAAAACCCGTAAAAACTATATTATCTATTGTTTTTACGTTGATTAATCTTTATTTTATCTACTACTCGTCATTTATGCTCATTTCCGAGCTTGACTACGCCTCCTTCAGGCCTCAAACATGGATCATCATTCCCATAGCGGTCTCACTGATTGTTCTTATTGCGCTTTTCCTTTTTACGAAAGACAGCTTTTCTGATGAAGACATTGTCGAAAAAACAAAAATCAGTGAGTGGGCAGATCGTTCTGTTGAAGATTTTACCATTTTCGCGTTGATCCTTATCGGATGGCTCGGAACTTATGTTTTTGAATTTTATTTTGAATATTCCGCGGCATTCTGTATTACGGTATGTTCGCTGAAAAATTATTACGACTTTTTATTCCCCAAACAAAATACGAACAACACAACACATTTATCCGATGAGAATAATATTATTGCAGAATCGGAACAGGCTGTAAAGGAAACTTGATATGTTTGAAAAAAATATAGGTATCGACCTTGGTACTGCCTCTGTTCTTATTTATGTTAAGGGCAAAGGCATTGTTTTGCGCGAACCCTCCGTTGTTGCCATAGACAGAACAACGGGTAAAATACTCAAAGTAGGTGTGGAGGCTCAGGAAATGCTCGGTAGAACGCCGGGTAACATTCTTGCGATCCGTCCTCTTCGTGACGGTGTAATATCCGATTACGAAACGACCGAGCGAATGCTCAAATATTTTATTAAACGAGTAAACGGCCATTCTATTTTCAGACCCAATATCGTGGTTTGTATCCCCTCAAGGATCAACGAGGTCGAAGAACGTGCCGTTCGTGATGCTGCGCTCAATGCGGGCGCGAAATCAGTCGAGCTTATTGAAGAACCGATGGCTGCCGCGATAGGGGCGGGTATTGATATTTCAAAACCGCGCGGCGTAATGGTTATCGACATAGGCGGCGGCACAGCGGACATTGCCGTCATCTCGCTTGGCGATGTAGTCGTTTCCGAGAGCGTTAAAGTAGCGGGAGACAGATTCGACGAAGCTCTCGTAAAGTTTATACGAAAAGAGTGGGGCATCCTTATCGGCGAAAGAACTGCGGAAGATATCAAGATCCGTATAGGCTGCGTATCTCCTCGTCCAGAAAAGCTTTCAATGACAGTCCGCGGAAGAGATCTTACATCCGGTCTTCCACGCGAATTTACTATAACATCCGAAGATACTATGGAGGCATATCAGGAACCTGCAAGAAGCGTAGCCGAAGCTACACACGATGTCCTTTCACGCACTCCGCCCGAACTGATAGGGGATATATCTCTTGACGGTATTATAATGACAGGCGGCGGAAGTCTTCTTTACGGCTTCGATAAGATGATTGCGGAATATGTCGGTATCCGCGTCGCTGTAGCCGAAGATGCCGTATCATGCGTTGCAAAAGGAACCGGCGCTGCTCTTGAGCTTGTAAGCGACCTATCCTCTATCAAGGCAAATTCCCCGAACAAAAAACTGTGGGGCTGATTATCTGCAATAAATCAAAAAACCCGAAAGCATTGCTTTCGGGTTTTTTTAATATCATTTATTTCTTTCTGCGTTCATAATCATCTTCGATTTCCTGTTTCCAGTTCGCAGTCAGAGGCGCGCATTCCCTGACAGCGCTTATTGCGTCTCCGACTACCTTGAAATTCAGTCTTGTTCCTTTTTGATCTGCTCTGTAATTTACGGCTCTGTCTGCGCCGATCCCGAAATTTCTTGCTGTTTCCACCGCATCGATATTCGCGCCGAGAAATAAGAATTCCCAGCCTTTTTCTTCTTTCTTTTTTTCGATCATGTTTTTTACTTCTTTACTGTCGTATTTTCTGCTCGCGTTTTCCATTCCGTCTGTTGTAATAACAAAAACAGTGTGCTCCGGAATATCTTCTTCTCTTGCGTATTTATGCACATTGCTTATATGATGTATCGCGCCTCCTATAGCGTCTATTAACGCTGTGCATCCGCCTACTGTGTAATCCCTGTCTGTCATCGGCTCGATCTTTTTGATATCTACTCTGTCGTGCAGCACTTCACTTTTATTGTCAAAAAGTACCGTCGATACAACAGCCTCGCCGTCTGTTTTCTTTTGTTTTTCGATCATCGCATTGAATCCGCCGATAGTGTCGCTTTCAAGCCCGCTCATCGATCCGCTTCTGTCCAGAATAAAAACGATCTCCGTAAGATTTTTTTTCATTATTATTTCCTCCTAAAAAAATATGACTGCAATTTTTTTTTCTTTGCAGTCATATTATACACTATATTTCGTTTTGTTTGGTCGCTTTTAAAGCGACATTTTTTATATATCCGAAATATCTGAATCGGGGAGAATAAAGAACTTATATTCGGGATATTCAGGTTGTATTTCCTTCATCAGCGTCTCTATCGCTTCATTCCGTGATATGTCAAAACTGATCACAACGTCAAATCTCGCAGTTTTTTCTTCGGGATCGGCATGAAAACCGTGAAGTTGAAGAGCCCAGTCATGAGAAAGAACGATTTTTTGTATGTTGTTTCTCATGTTTGCAATTTCATTGTCCCCGGTGTTGAAAGAATACACACCAACGCCCGTGAGAATAACTCCTGTTTCTTTATATACGTTCGATTCTATTTTTCTCGTCAGTTTGTCAACTTCTTCAACTGTCATTACATCAGGCAGCTCAATATGCACAGATGCATAGTTCTTGTCGGGACCGTAGTTATTGATCAGAAGATCGTAAGCTCCGCGTACCTGAGGTTCTGCTGTTATTATCTTCTTTATTTCTTTCGTCAGATCTGCATCGGCACGTCTTCCGAGTATATCTGTCAACGTGTCTCCCATCATTTCAAGACCCGATTTGATTATCATGATCGAAATAACGATTCCGATATAAGGTTCAAGCGATATATTGAATATTTTGAATATGATCGCGCATGCAAGAACGGACGATGATAAGATCGCGTCGAAAAGTGCGTCTGAACCGGATGCTACAAGCGCTCCGGAAGAAACTTTTTGCCCCTGTTTTTTAACAAATGCGCCAAGTAACAGCTTTGCAACGATAGCGACCGCAATTATAATAAGCGAAATAATTGAATAATCAGGCGTTTCAGGCTCGATTATTTTCTTTATCGATTCTGTAAGCGATGTTATACCTGCATACAATACGAGCGCGGCAACGACCATGGAACTTAAATATTCGATTCTGCCGTGTCCTAAAGGGTGCTTCTTGTCAGGCGCTCTTCCGGCTAATTTGGCGCCTATTACCGTTATTACCGACGATAGCGCGTCCGATAGATTGTTTACGGCGTCAAGCGTTACCGCAATAGAGTTTGACACTATACCTATTATTGCCTTGAAAACAGAGAGCAAAACATTCGTTATTATTCCTATTGCGCTTGTTTTTACAATAGCTTTTTCCCGTTCAGCAGCGCTGAGTGTTATATCTTCCATTATTGTCCTCCATTGTCCGCATTTTGCGGACAGAAAAAAATTTATTATGCTCCGAGCAGATTCTGATCAAATGCAAAAAGTGCTTCGTTTATTTCAAAAATATCATATATTCCGTTGGAAATATAGTATTCGATAATGATATCGAATTTACTTGAATGCGAAAGCGCAAATCCGGCTTTCATAAGCATTTCCTTCGTTTCTTCCAATGAAAGCTCCAGAGCTACCGCAAACGCGATTGCCGTTGCTTTACTTGGTCTGTAAAGCTTGTCGCTTCTTATTTTCGAAAACAGCTTTCTGTCTATATTGGCTTTCTTATAGCATTCCGCGTCTGTCATTCCCTCTTCGTCTATTTTTCTGAGCAGCATTTCCGAAAAACTTTCGTCGATCTGTTCAAGCGCAAAAGCAAGAGAATCGTGTTTGGCTTCAACCGTGCCTTCCGGCATTGCAAACGCAGCCGGCATCATGTCGAATTCCGCTTCTGCAGAAAGCATTGCATTGCTTTTCCTGTTCCTGTGGGTGGAAGAGGGCTTCTTTGAAGCTTCTTTTATTGATTCAATGCGGATATCTTCAACAATAAGCTTGCTGTTTATATATGAATTCAGTTCGGCAAAGCGTTCATTCTCTTTGGAAAACAGCAAGTTCCTGCCCACATCAATATAAACAGTCATTTCATTGCCGTCGATACTGTCAGAGATCGCTTTTTCAGCAATTCGTAAAAGCTTTTCTTTCGAAAAAACATTGTCGTTCGCCGCAAAAAGAGGAAAAAGAACGGAGTTTACACCGTTGTCATATGCGGCTTTCATTGCGTTTTTATAACAGGTCTCTATTGAATATTCCGCATCTTCAACATTGTTTATTACAGGTAAATAAACGTCGATAAAAAGCTGCGCTCCTTCTCTCTTCACGGCTTTAACACGAGAGGGGCGCTTTTTATCAAAAAAAGAAGATTTTTTTTCGTTCACTCTTGCGTCCGTATATAAATATGCTGTGCTGCTTACTATATAGATCGGCATAAATCTGCCCCTTCCGTTAAAATTCTGATGAAGATTTTGCGCTTAATAATAATACCACTTTTTTTTACTATTGTCAAGCAGAAGCAAAAAAAAGGCTCCCGAAGGAGCCGTTTTTTATCTTATTTATTTTCTCAGAATTTCATATACAGTTGCGTTTATTCTTTCCGATGTGTTTTTGCTGTCTGCCGTAATGTTGATAAGCTCGGAAAGATTATCGTTTATATTTGCAAGGTTCGTGCATGCGTCAAGAAGTATAAAACCGTAGCAAACCGAGGCAAATGCAAGAACAACACTCATTATCATAATGAAAATACCCGATATTACCGCAGCAGCTCCGCTGATCGCTGCTCCTCCGTATGGGTTGCCCGGTATCGCTGCGAGCGATCCTGCAGACATAACTGCTATTCCCATTATGATTCCTATAAGGATTATTCCCACAAAGGAAAGCCACAGCATCACTTTTGCAAACATTATCCAGCCCATGCCTTTGCCTTTTTTTACCGTATAAGTTTTGTTCTGACCAAGGTTAGGCGGAGGAATAACTACCGTTCTTTGCGTATTGTTTTCAAATCCGTTCTGCTGCGCTCCTGCAACAGCAAGCGGCGTGCCGCAATTCGGGCATATTGTAGCGCCGTTTTCGATGTTGGCTCCGCAATTGTTACAAATCATTTTTGATTACCTCTTTCTTTTGAAAAATTATTATTGACAAATAGAAAAAAATGTGCTATAATCCAGAAAAATCAATATTGCTTTGGGGTACCGGATTTCGGTTGAGAAACACCCATTGAACCTGATGAGGTTAATACCTCCGTAGGAAAAGCAAATTATACGTCGTTTCAGGTTCGCTGTTTTATACTGCGGACCTTTTTGCTTTTATATTGATTAAAAAGCTTTAAGGAGTGATTTTCATGCAACAAAATCCTGTTGCAAAAACAAACAGAAACAGCAATCTCAAACGCCTTGCACTTTGCGCGATCATGATCGCACTGGCAACGGTCTTAAGCATTTTTCCAACGATCAAAGCGCCTCTGGGCGGTTCCATTACCATTGCAAGCATGGTGCCAATAATGCTCGTATCCTTCGTTTACGGACCCAAATGGGGCGTTCCCGTTGCCGTTGGCTACTCAGTCGTTCAGCTGCTTCTTGATCTGGCTGCTGTTGCGTCGTGGGGTCTTACACCGGCAGTTTTTGTCGGCTGCCTGATTATTGACTATATTATTGCTTTTTCGGTTCTCTGCGTCTGCGGCTTTTTTACGCTTAAAAAGACAACTCTTGTCAGAGTTATTCTCGGCACGCTTACCGCAGGAATGCTGAGGTATTTGGCCCACTTTGTTTCGGGTTATCTGTTTTTCGGCGAGTGGGCGGAGGAGGGCTTCTCTCCGTTTACATGGGCGATCGTATATAACGGCGCTTATATGATCCCAGATATAGCGATCTGTATCGTGGTCATGATAGCTCTTTACAAACTGATACCGAAATTTAAGGAAATGTAAAACAATATTTTTTTTGAACGGCGAACATATCTGATTTTCATTATGGTTATCGACGAAACGACCGAAATCGTATAATGAATAATGATCGGATTTTTCGCCGTTCTTTTTTTTTCAGCTTTCGCGATTTGAAAGGCTTGTGATTATATCTCTGTATACTCTGTAAGGATCATCCCTGAATGCTGAGATCATTATATCCGCCTGCGCTTTTGTCGGAGCATACATCGTCAGCTCCATAAGAGGCGAACCTTCGTCGGTCAGGGAAAAAAGAACATCAAATCCTCCGTCCGGTTTTTCTCTGCATGAAGCGGATACTCCGAGGTCTTTTCTCAGCTTCGCCACTTCTCTTGCCGTTGCAAGGATGATTTTTTCGCGAAGGGTAGGGGAAAGATCCCTGCCGAGTGCCGTTACGATCTCTGTTCCTGTTTTCTGCAATACTGCATATTCAGTGTCGTCATCTGTGATCAGAGAAACATGCCCTTTTTCTTCAAGATCATAAAGCTCGCCGGAAGTTCCTATCTGTCCGATACCGCATTCATTCAGAATTTGCGCTATAGTCACCGAAGGAAGCGGACATCCTGCCGATCTGAGGGTAAACAGAATCATCATTTTTATTTGCTGGTCGTCGTTTATCATTTTTCTCCCTGTTTATTTATAATTTTCGTCGCCCGAAAGTCTTCTTATCGTAAGGATCGACGGTATCATCTGCTCAATTATGCATTTATCGCTTACAGCACCGTATTTTTCAAGAACTTCAGTTGGAGACATCTGCGGAAGATTTGAATACAGACTGTTGAGCACCGCGTCGCCGCCGTCGGGCCAGAAACTGTATTTGCAGTTTCTGCTCATTTCAAGCAGTATTCTGTAATCCCTTGGATCGCTGAAAATGTTGGTATCGTAATAGTTTTCTATCGATGCAGCGTCCGGATACTGTTCAAGCGGAGAAAATATCTCATCTATCAGCATTGCCGAACATTCAACCTCTTTAGCGTAAAGGGGAATTGACAGCGTTTCCGCTTTTTCATAGAATCCCACATATTTTGCAGGATCTCCGTAAGGACCTGCAGGAAACGGCAGAAGCCCGAAATTGTTTACCTTGTAAGCAATTTTATCGAATATTTCCCCCGATGACGTCAAAAGCATCGCCGCTTCATTGTTCATAAACGGGTTTGTATAATTCCAGTCGCCGTATCCCGTGTTTGTGAATTCAAGCATGTATTCATCGTATTTCGAAATAACATCTTTTACCCATTGCAAAGCTTCAATTCCCGCTTCCGACGTCCATCCGCAATGGTATTCCGAAACATCGTCGTTAAATTCGGCAAATGTTGTTCCGTTGTTGAGAAGTGCCGATCGGATAAAGTGCTTCAGACATGCCGCCAGTCCCTTGATAGGCGTTGCCCTTGTATTGTCAGTGCATGCAACGGCAACTTCCATCATTTTTTCTCTTGTCCATTCGCCGTTTTCATAAAATTCGCGAAGATCGTAAAATCCTGACATACCGGTAATATCCGAATTGAATATTATCGGATAAAAGATGGCGGGTCCCATATTCATCCATGAAACCGGAACAACGCCGCACATCGTTCCTTTGCACATAAGAAATTCCCAGTCGTTCGGTGCGCCCCATTTCGATTCGTCGTATATATCTATATAGTCCGAAACGTGTTCAATATCCGTCAGTCCGCCGAGATTTCCGAACTCTCTTATCTGCGCAGGATCTGTAAAGATAATGTCGGCAAGCGATTCTCCCGTTGCAAGAGTTGCCGAAAGGAGCGTTTTAAAGGTATTGTCCGCGCCTATATATTTCAGATTGATCTCGCAGTTATGCCTGTTTGCAACATCTTTAAGTCTCTGCAAAGCATTGTCTGCCAGATTCGTGTCTCGCAGATAATACATCGGTTTTTCATTTATGTCGGCAGTCTGAAGTATGTAAAAAGAGTATCCGCTCCAGTCTGTCTGCTCCGTCGATCCGAATGTCTGGTCAAAAACTTCTTCGCTTCCGCCCGAACATGAAACAAGAATTGAAACAGTCAGCAATACTGCAATCATAAACACTGTTTTTTTCATTTATGCATTTCCTTTCTCATATGATTTATCTGTATAATGATTATACAATAAACAAAAATTATTGTCAACATATAAACCATGAGATTTTTCGTATTACGCAATATTTATTTTACAGGCAGCCATACCCTCATCTGATTTTTTCCTCTGTTTGCCCACAGACTGTATGGTATTCCGTGTATTTCTGTTTTCAAAAGAGCTGGTGCTCTGTCAGAATAAAGTGCGTTCTGCGCTTCACGTTTAAAGCCTGCAACAGTCAACGTTCTCGTTCCGCAAAGCAGCTTTTCATCATATTCATCAAGATGCGGAGAGCTGTTTGTGTCGAAAATGAGAGAGAGAACATCGTCATTGTTGTCAACGCCTTCAAAACAGTATACAAGAGGTCCTGCGCATATTGCAGCTTTGCCTGAAAGCGCGGGGACTTTTTCCGACGCGTAAACATATCTTGGCGAAATATCAAGCGTCAGAGTTATTTCATCGCCGTTTTGCGCGCTGATAAAAATATATCCGTTATTGTTATCAACAGAAAGCTCGCAGCCGTTTTTTGCTGCTTTGAATTTCTTGCTCCATGCGGGTATCCTGATTGCAATATTGCCGTTTCCCTCGATATTATATCTTATTTTTCCCGAATACGGATACTCCGTTTTGCAATAAAGCTTCATTCCGTTTTTAAATAATACTTCACCCGCCGCATACAGGTTACAGAAAACCGTATCGTCCTTTTCTCCATATGCGTATTTGCCTATTGAGGATATAAGCCTTGCAGCATTCGGAGGACAGCATGCACATGCGTGCCATCCGAAACGCGTCAGTCTTATGTGGCGTTGAGTCTGGGCAACTTCGGAAATTCCAGGCACTGCCTCAAGAGGATTGACGTAGAAAAATTCCTTTCCGTCTGTCTGAATACCTGAAAGAACTGTGTTGTAAAATGCGGTTTCCATCACATCGCCATATTCACCGTTGATCTCGTCAGCAAGCATTCTTTCCGCAAACATCATAAGCGCTATCGAAGCGCATGTTTCGGCGTATACTGTGTCTGACGGCAGATCATAATCCGCTGAAAAAGCTTCTCCGTGACATGTTGAACCTATACCGCCTGTTATATACATACGCTTTTGTGTAATACTGTTCCAGAGCCTTTTGCACGCTTCTGAAAGCTCTTTATCGTCCGTTTCGGTTGCCACATCCTTCATTCCCGAATACAGATATCCTGCTCTCACGGCGTGTCCTTTTGCGTCGGAAAGCTGTCTTAGCGGCGTATCTGATTGCTGATACGCATAATCAGACGGATTGTTTCCCCATATATACCAGTCACGCGTTTTTATCTCTTTTTCATAGAAGTGCGGATCAACGCCGCGGCAGTCGATAAAATGCTTTGCAAGTTCAAGACAGTGCTTATTTCCTGTGACCTCATACACTTTCATGAGCGCAAGCTCGATTTCGGGATGACCGGGAAATCCTTCTGCTTTGTCGGTTATAAAATGGCGGTAAATATGCTCCGCATTTTTTTCTGCAACATCAAGAAGCTTTCTTTTTCCCGTTGCCTCATAATACGCACATGCCGCTTCCATCATATGTCCCGCACAATAAAGCTCATGCGCTTCAAGAAGATTCTGCCAGCGTCTTTCCCTCTGGGATATCGTAAATCTTGTGTCGAGATATCCGTCGCTGTCCTGGGCATTCGCAACTAAGTCAACAACTTCATCGATCTTTTCTTCAAGCTCTTTGTCCTGAAAAACAGAAACCGAATACGCCGCGGCCTCTATCCATTTTGCAACGTCGCTGTCCTGAAATACCATCCCGTAAAAACTGCCGTGTTCTTCTCCTCGGAGCGCTTTTCCGGCATTGATAAAGTTTTCTATCGCGCCGCTTTTTTCAACTCCGTCTATTTCATCCTTCAATACCTTGTATTGATAGGGGATCATAACATTATGAACGAGTTCCTGATATTTTTTGATAAAGCCATCAGATTTATAGTTTTTGACAGATATTTCCTGTATTTTTTTCATAATGATCACCTGTAATTATTCATCTTTCAGCTTTTTCAGTCTTTTCATCACATCGTTTTGACCGCGACCGAAATAGTCGTGAAGAATTTTATATTCGGCAAACAGCTTGTCGTAAACTGCCTTTAATTTTTTATTTGGAATATATGTTATATCGCTCAGAGATCCCATTTGTTCTGCGGCCTCAAAAACTGAATCATATCCGCCTTTTTCTTTTCCTGCAGCAACTGCGCCGAATATCGCGGAGCCTAAAGCAGGAGCCTGCGAAGAACCGCTTATTTTGATCTCAAAACCCGTAACATCTGCATATATCTGCATCGTTTCAGGGCTTTTAACTGCAATTCCGCCGGCAGCATACAGCCCTGTAACGGGTACTCCGTGCGTCTCAAAGTTTTCAATGATCATTCTTGTTCCGTACGCCGTTGATTCAACGAGCGCCTTATATATTTCTTCCGGCTTTGTGGCAAGTGTCATTCCCAGTATCATTCCCGACAGATCCACGTCAACAAGTATGGATCTGTTGCCGTTCCACCAGTCAAGGGCAAGAAGTCCGCTTTTGCCTGCAGGAATTTTCGCAGCTTTTTCTGCAAGCAGCTGCTGCGGAGATATTCCTCTGCTTTCTGCTTCAGCTTTATATTCCTCTGAGAGCATGTTTTCCGTAAACCACGCAAAACTGTCTCCAACACAGCTCTGTCCTGCCTCATATCCTATCATTCCCGGCAAAATACCGTCTTCGACCGAACCGCAGATACCGGGAACATATCTGTCTTCGTCGGAAAGCAGCATGTGACATGTTGATGTGCCCATGATCATAAGCATATTGCCCTTCTCTTTCATCCCCAGCGCAGGAACGGTAACATGAGCGTCAACATTTGCAACCGCAACAGCGCATCCTTCACGAAGTCCGGTCATTTCGGCTGCTTCTTTTGTGATTTCACCCGCCTTTGAACCAATAGGCGAAACGGGACACGAAAACTTTTCTTCGATCACATTTTCAAGTCTTTTATCAAGTGACGCAAAGAATTCTTTTGACGGATATCCGTATTTTTTATTCCACATAGCCTTATAGCCGGCAGTGCATGAATTTTTCGTCTCTTTTCCGCATAGCCGACTTATTACCCAGTCGGCAGCTTCAACAAACGAGTCTGCCGCTTCATAAACTTCAGGCGCTTTGTCGAGAGTTTCCCATATCTTCGGGAACATCCATTCGGAAGAAATCTTTCCTCCGTATGAATTTATCCATTTTTCGCAGCGTTCATGAGCGATCTCGTTGAGTCTGTTTGCTTTATCCTGAGCAGCATGGTGTTTCCACAGTTTTACATATGCATAGGGATTGCTCTTGAATTTATCTGTAAAACAAAGAGGCGTTCCGTCTTTTTTGATCGGAAGCATCGTGCATGCGGTAAAATCAATGCCTAACCCGATTATATCCTCGGCTTTTACACCGCTCTTTTTTATAACATCGGGGATCGTATTTTTTAATACGTCTATATAATCCTGCGGATGCTGCAATGCAAAATCCTGAGGAAGACCGCCGAACATTTTATTTGCAAATTCTGATCCTGTCGAAATAACGGCATGAGGATATTCCATTACGGAACAGCATATTTCTTCGGGCGATCCTACTTTAAACAGCGCGGCTCTTCCCGAAAGTGTTCCGAAATCAATTCCCAGAGTGTATTTCATAAAAAACAAAACCTCCGATAATAATATTAAGTATCATAAGACAATTATATTGTATTTTTAAAAAAAAGTCAATAGAAATATTGCACCAGCAATGGTGTAATTTCTGTCTGTTTGTGAATTTTTGGCGAATGGCGTAACTACTATTGATTTTTTTTATTTTTTATAGTATAATATAGGGAGTCAATTAAAATAGGTTATTATCGGATCATTCACATTGTTAAACGAAAGGTTGACTGTATCATGACAGACAAAAACGAAATAATCACTAAATTTATCGAGTTATACGGCGGCGATCCTTTGGATGTAAGAGTTTTTTCTTCTCCGGGACGCGTAAATCTTATCGGTGAACATACTGACTATAACGGAGGGTTTGTTTTTCCCGCCGCGCTTTCTCAGTCTTCTACCGTAGCTGTCAGAAGAAACGACAGCGGATTTATTCGCATTGCCGCCACCGATCTCCCAGACAGGGTCTGCCTTGATATCAGTAAACTTGCTGACTATAAAGATCTTAAATGGGGCAACTATCAGGCAGGAGTAGCGTATGTTATGCAGCAAAGCGGTTATCTGATCTCTTCCTGCGATATTCTTTATGACGATACTGTTCCGTTTGGCGCGGGCCTCTCATCTTCCGCCGCTATTGAAGTTGTTATGGCACTCGTTATTGCACAGTTTTCATATGAGCAGGGAGTTACCGATAAGCCAAATATGATCGAGCTTGCCAAAATATCGCAAAAAGCAGAAAACACATACTGTGGCGTAAACTGCGGCATTATGGATCAGTTTGCTTCTGCTATGGGCAGAAAAAATCATGCAGTTTTTCTTGATTGCAAAGATCTCAGCTTCAAATACGTTCCGCTCGATCTTAACGGTTACAAAATCGTTATAGGCAATACGAATAAAAAACGTTCTCTTGCCGAATCAAAATATAATGAAAGACGAGCACAGTGCGAAGAGGCTCTTTCTCAGCTGAAACTGGCTTATCCCGAGGCTGAATGTCTTCGCGATATCAGCGCCGAACAGTTTGAAAACGCCAAAACACTTGTTCTCGACGATATATGCCGCATGAGAGCGGAACATGTTATTTATGAATGCGACAGAGTTCTGAAATCTGTCGAGGCGCTCAATTCGGGCGATATCCGTTCTTTTGGAAATCTTATGACTGCTTCTCATATTTCTCTCCGTGATCTTTATGAGGTGACGGGTCCGCATCTCGATATAATGGTAGAAGAAAGTCTCGCTATCGAAGGCTGTATCGGTTCAAGAATGACGGGAGCAGGCTTCGGCGGATGCACAGTCAGCATTGTTGCCGATTACGCTATCGACGATTTTATCTCTGAAGTCGGCAAAAATTATGAATCCCGCACCGGCATCGTTCCCGCTTTCTATATAAGCGAAGCAGGGGACGGGGGACGCGAAATCCTGTAAAAAAAGAGGCAACCGTATTATCGGTTGCCGTGTCATGTTTAATTATGAAATCTCAATAAGCGAAAAGTATTTATTTATTCCGTTTACTATTCCTTCCACGATTTTTTTCTGAAATTCCGGGTCATTCATCGCTTTATCGTCAGACGGACATGATGAAAATCCCATTTCAAGAAGAAGTATCGGAACTTTGCAGAACGCAAACATCGATGTCTTATCTATCGGGTTAAGACCTCTGTTTTTCAGCCCTGTTGCTTTTGCATATTCTTCTAAAATAACGGTTGCCGCGTGCTTTGATAAATATTCGAGCCGTTCGCTTGGATATCCTGCCCATATCTTCGGAACAAGTACGAGTGCGCCGCTCTGTTTCGGATCTTTATCATATGAATTACAATGCAGCGAGATCATCAGATCAGCATTGTTTCTGTTCGCAACGGCAGCCCGTTCTGCTCCGGAGAGTTTTTCTTTTATATCAGGATGGCTTAAAAGAACCTTGTATCCGTAAGCCTCAAGCGCGGATTTTAATTTGCCGGCGATCTCATGTGTCGTTTCATATTCCGGAATTTTGGTTTTGGTCCCTTCTGTTCCGATCGTAAGCAGAGAATTATGCACCCACGATGTGGTTTTCGATGGATCTATATACGGTGACAGCCATACGTCCGATTTACGCGTTTCGTCCTGATGTCCTGCGTCGATAACTATAACCCGCGTTTCCTTGTTTGAACCAAGGATCGGGTTATCCTGTGCAAACGTTTTGTAATGTGCTTTTTCAGATTCATAAACCGTAGGTAAAACCTGGTCAATTTTGTAATACAGATCTATTTTATCGTTTGGATTCAATGTTGACGGGTCTATCAGCGCGGACAGATCAAATTCGCTGCTGTGACCGTCGTCCGGTACGTCTTCAGTATCGTTTCCTTCGGGATTGTTGTCGGTTATGCTTTTTCCGCTGCTTTCCGAATGATTTTTTGAGTTGATATCAATAAAGCTCATTATCATCCATACGATCAAAACGGCAATAACGGCAAGAACTGCAAAAAATGAGATTCGCTTGATCAGAAGATTCCTTTTTCGCCTTCGTATCTCTTTTTTCCTCTGTTCGTATAGTCTTCTTTGACGTTCAAGCTGTTGCTGTCTCTGCCCTCGCGGAGGAATGCGTGTTCTTGTATTCAAAAAAAAACTTCCTTTTGCCTGTATTTTTCAATATGGCTATTATATCAAATTTTAACGATAATGTCAAGTTGCTTTAATTCGTTTCTCAGGCAGCTTTTCTTATTTATATCAGGCGGTGTTCAAATGTTGAAAAAATCAGATATTGTTCTTTCTGTCCTCTTTATTATTTTTATTTTCGGCTTCGGGATTCTTTTTATTGCTTTGCCAGATACCGATTTTTCGGAAAGTGAAAACAGGGTCCTTTCAAAAGCTCCGAAAATATCATTAACTTCAGTTACGGACGGCTCGTTTGAGTCAGGCTTTGAAAGCTATATTACAGATCAGTTTCCTTTCCGTGATTTTTTTGTCCGCTCCAATACTGCCGTTTCAATGTATGCTCTTTGCAAACGGGATATTAACGGCGTTTATATCGGTAAAGACGGCTATCTTTTTGAAAAGTTTGAAAATATCGATACTGACCGAATGGATAAACAGATAAACGCTCTTACTTTGTTTTCACAACGTCTTGATGTCCCGGTTTATTTCGCTGTTGTTCCTAATTCCATAGCTGTTTACGGCAGCAAAATTCCTGCCTTTGCTCCAGCTGAAAAAGAGTATAACGGCAAAACGCTTTCAAATCAGCGCGCATATATCGACCGCTTTTATTCTTCACTTCCTTCCTCTGTCACAACGATCGATCTCATTCCGACGCTTGAAGCGAAAAAGGATGAATACATTTATTACCGCACAGACCATCACTGGACAACTCTCGGTGCATTTTACGCTTATCAGACGATATGCAGCTCTATCGGCATCACTCCAAATAATATCGAAGATTACGATATCACGCCAATAATCAGCAGTTTTTACGGAACATTGTTTTCAAAAGGCAATTTTCCGGTCGCTCCGGATACGATCACTCGCTTCGATCTGAAAGATCAGACCTCTTATTCCGTTGTATCGGACGGAGAAAACAAATCATCGTTATATGATGAAAGCTATCTCTCCAAAAAAGATAAGTATTCTTATTTTATGTCAGGCAATCCGGCGCATCTTACTGTTACAACAAACTCCGGCACACCCAAAACAGCCGTTTTTATTAAAGATTCATATACACATTGCATGCTGCCGTTTTTTATTGCGCATTTCAGCACGATCCATATGATAGACCCTCGCTACATAAACGAAAATCTTACCGAATATGTTTCTTCGCTGGATCCGGATGTTGTTATTGTTATATACAACGCAAAAACTCTTTCGGAAGATACTAATTTTATCAAGCTCGGATATACTCCGCGAAATAAATCATAAATATAAGATCGGAATAAATTTAAATGAAAAATCGTATCGTTTATAAAATCGTATTGACCGCAATGTTCTTTGCGCTCGGTCTCGTTCTTCCTTTTTTGACGGGACAAATCCCCGCTATCGGTTCAATGCTTCTCCCTATGCATCTGCCTGTTTTCCTTTGCGCTCTTATCTGCGGATGGCAGTATGCCGCCATGATAGGCGTTGCTCTTCCGATTATTCGTTCCCTTCTCTTTACAATGCCTCCGATGTTTCCTACAGCCGTAGCTATGGCATTCGAACTTCTCACTTACGGCTTGATCACCGGTCTTATTTACCTCCTTTTTAAACGCAAAAATATACTCAGCGTATATGTTTCGCTTGTCGCAGGTATGCTTGCAGGCAGACTTCTATGGGGCGTTGCTCAGTATATCCTTCTTTCATCCTCGGGTAAAGAGTTTACATTTGCCGCTTTTATCGCAGGCGCCTTCACAAACGCCGTTCCCGGCATTATAGTTCAGCTCGTTTTGATCCCGCTTATCATGTTCGCTCTTGATAAAGCGAAGCTGCTTCCATTCAATTCAAAATAACGCATTGATAAACCATCTATAAAAAAATCCCGTGGAAACACGGGATTTTTTGCGTTTATAATGATTTTACCGCTCTTCTCTGAAATAATTCGTTCCGAGCGATGCGGGCGGTTGGTTTTCTCTCTTCTTTCTCATGCTTACAATAACAAGAACGATTATTGTTACTACATAAGGCAGCATCTGCATAAGAGGCAAAAGATTCATTGATACCGAAACATAATTGAACAGTATGTAAAGACCGCCGAAGAGGTATGAACCGAGGATACTGATGTTCGGCCTCCATATTGCGAATATTACTATTGCTATAGCAAGCCAGCCTCTGTCTCCGAATGCGTCGTTTGCCCATATTCCTTTTGAATAGTCAAGAATGTAATACAGTCCGCCAAGACCGGCGATCATTCCGCCTATGCACGTTGCAAAATATTTGTATTTGTTTACATTTATTCCGGCGGCATCGGCTGTTGCGGGGCTTTCGCCTACAGCACGCAGCTGCAGCCCGATCCTTGTTCGTTTAAGAATAAAGGATACTGCAAGCGCAATCACTACCGCAAGATAAACCATAAAACCGTAAGAGAAAAACAGCTGGCCGAAAATACCGAGATTATTTGCAAATGGCAGCGTAGTTCGGTATGCTGCCGATATTTTTGAAAGGGCAAGAAAAGGTGTGTCGCTGTTTGTTATCTTAATAAGCGAACCGCCGAAGAAATTGCCTAATCCTACACCGAAAGTAGTCAGTGCAAGACCTGTTACATTCTGATTCGCGCGAAGAGTTATCGTCAGAAAGCCGTAAATCAGTGAAGCAAGTAAGGATCCTGCAAGACTGCTCAGCAAAGGAATTATTATCGCAAGCACGGTTATTACTTTTGAAGTGGAATTCTGATAGAAAAATCCGCCTATAACGCCCGAAATTGCGCCTATATACATTATTCCCGGAATACCGAGGTTGAGATTTCCGGATTTCTCGGTAAGTATTTCACCGGTAGATCCGAACAGCAGGGGAGTGCCCTGCATTATTGCCCTGACAATAAGCTCGACTATCTGCTCAATTATTGCCATTGAATTCAACCTCCTTACTTTCCTTTTTTGCAATATTGAAATGAATTTTGTAATTTATAAAGAATTCACAACCTATAATGAAAAAGAGGATTATACCCGTAAGAATATCTGAAAACGATTTGTTGAGACCGAGTGTCATTGAAACGTTTTCCGCGCCTCTGCTCAAAACCACGATCAGCAACGTTGTGAATATCATGATTATCGGATTGAATTTTGCAAGCCACGAAACCATTATTGCTGTAAAGCCGTTGCCTGCAGCAAGGTTCGGGTCAATGGAATATGATGTTGCCCCTACAAGCAGCACTCCGATCAGACCGCAAAGCGCACCCGATAGAGCCATAGTTCTGATAATTACTTTTTTAACGTTTATTCCTATATATTTCGCCGTGTTTTCGCTTTCACCTACAACAGCGATTTCATATCCGTGTTTGCTTGTTCTGAGGTATATATACATCATTGCCGTCAGCACGGCAACAACAATAATATTCAGCATATACTGCTGCTCAAAAATAACAGGCAGTCTGCCGTATTGCAGAAGACTCGGTCCAACAGTGCTCGATCCGCTCTTATCCGCAACTTTAAGGAAAAACTTGATCAGCTGTATCGCAACATAGTTCATCATCAGCGTGAACAGCGTCTCGTTAGTTTTCCAGTATGCCTTAAATACAGCAGGTATTATGCCCCATATCGCGCCTGCACAAATTCCGGCAAGAACAACAAGTATGCACGCAAGCCAATGGGGGAGAGAGGATGCTGTCATCATCACAAGAGCCGATGCGAGAGCGCCTATAAGCACCTGTCCTTCCCCTCCGGTATTCCAGAATTTCATCTTGAATGCAGGAGTCAGTGCCAGTGCGATACCCAACAGCATTGCAACTGACTGTGCCGTTCCCCATATTCTGAACTGTCCGAAAGCGCCGTCAATAACGGTCGAAAAAAGTCTGATGGGATTTTCGCCTGTGATAAGCAAGGTGATAACAGATGATACTACAAGTGCTGCTATTATCGCAATTACACGAACAAGTATATTTCTTTTCAGCGACGTAGCGTCTCGTTTCGTAATTGTTATGAACGGAGCTTTTTTCACATGCGTATAATCTTTTGTGGAAACTGCTGTCTTATTCATTAGCTTTCACTCCATTCACTTTCGTCATCATCAACCCGACTTCCTCTTTTTCAGCCGTCCTGCCGTCAAGTATCCCTGAAACCGTTCCTGCGCACAAAACAAGTATTCTGTCACATAATTCAAGAAGAACGTCAAGGTCTTCGCCAACATAAATAACTGCAACGCCGTTTTCTTTCTGCTTGTTCAGCAGGTTATAAATAGTATATGATGAATTGATATCAAGTCCTCTTACGGGATATGCAACCATAAGCACAGACGGCGCCGAGGCGATCTCTCTTCCTACAAGGACCTTCTGAACATTTCCTCCCGAAAGCCGTCTTACAGGGGTCTGAGCGCTTGGAGTCACTACTTCAAGGCTTTCTATTATTTCCTCGGCAAGCTGTTTTGGGGGTTGTCGGTCAACAAAAACCGATTTTCCTTTTTTATAACTGCGAAGCATCATATTGTCTATTATATCCATGTTCCCAACGAGCCCCATGCCCAGTCTGTCTTCGGGAACAAAAGAAAGTCTAACGCCGAGTTCTCTTATCTGCAGGGGAGTTTTACTTCTCAGCTCCGTTATTTGAGAATCAGAGGGATTGATATACGTTACACTTCCGCTGTCAAGTGTCCTGAGCCCTGCTATCGCTTCAAGAAGTTCTCTCTGACCGCTGCCGGCAATACCGGCAATACCGAGAATTTCGCCCGCTTTTGCTGTAAATGAAATATCTTTCAGCACCTTAACCCCATCCGGGTTAGTAAGATTGATACCTGAAACCACAAGTCTGTCTGTTGCGTTTTTCGGTTCCGATCTGCCGATGTTCAAAGATATCCTTTTACCTACCATCATCTCGGTAAGTTCGTTTTCGGTAGTTTCCGATGTGTTTACCGTTGCGATATGTTCGCCTTTTCTCAAAACACTTACCCTGTCTGAAATCGCAAGAACCTCATGAAGCTTGTGAGTTATTATCAAAATCGATTTTCCGTCTTTTCGCATGTTGCGAATAACATCAAACAGCTTTTCTGTCTCCTGAGGTGTTAAAACGGCTGTAGGCTCATCAAGGATAAGAATATCTGCGCCACGATATAAAACTTTTATTATTTCGACTGTCTGTTTTTCCGAAACAGACATTTCATAGATCTTTTTATTAGGATCAAGAACAAATCCGTATTTCTGCGAAATTTTTTTAACTTCATCTGTTGCTTTTGCAATATTATACTTTTTGCCGTCGTTGATACCGAGAATAATATTTTCAGTAGCAGTAAACAGATCAACAAGCTTAAAATGCTGGTGGACCATTCCGATTTTGTATCTGAATGCATCTTTGGGTGAGTTTATTGAAGCTTTTTCTCCGTTTACATAAATCTCGCCGCTGTCAGGGTGATAAATTCCCGCGATCATGTTCATCAGTGTCGTTTTACCGCTTCCGTTTTCTCCGAGAATGGCAAGAACTTCACCGTAGCGGACATCAAGATCAACGTTTTTGTTCGCAATTACTTTTGTTCCGAATGACTTTGTAATATTGCGAAGCTGCAAAGCGTAATTCTTATTGATCGATTCAGACATCAGAAAGGCCTCCGTATTAAAATAAGGCGGGGCAGAGGCCCCGCCTTATTGGGGTATTATTGGTTAATGAAAATTAATACATTTCATTTATGAATTCAATACCGTCGATTCTGAGATCGAAATAAGGAGCGGAACGGTATTCGGATTCATGGAAGTATCCGTCGGATACAACTTCTGTATCAGGTGTGAATGATGTGTCGTATTCAACATCTGCAAGATAAGAAGTAACTTCTTCGCCACCAACTGTGAATGTGGAAGTATCGAATACGTGAAGTGTTCCTGCTTTGAATTTAGCTACGGCAGATTCAACTTCAGTCTTCATTTTGTCATTCATCGTTGCGGTGTTAAGTCCTGTAAGAATAACAGAACCTGTAGAAATGTCGCCTGTCCAGTTTGCGTCAATGGGATTGCCGTCCTGAACCTGTTTGATTATGTATGCAAAGTAAGGAGCCCAGTCGATAGCAGAAGAAATAAGGAATGTTGTTTCGCCTGCGCTGATTGTGCTTCCGTTGTAAGAAACATTGGGAACGCCTTCTGCTTCACAAGCACTCGGAGCACCGAGAGAGTCTGCATGCTGGCTTATAAGAACACATTTATCTGTTTTGATAAGAGCATTTGCAGCTTCCTGTTCTGCAGCCTGATCATACCAAGAACCTGTGTAACGAACTTTCATTGTAACTGACGGGCAAACATATTTAGCGCCGAGATAGAAAGAAGTAAGACCGGATATAACTTCAGCGTATGTGTATGCACCGACATAACCCATAACTGCCTGTTCTGCTGTGATTTTGCCTGCATCGATCATCTCGTTGAGCTTAAGACCTGCAACTATACCTGCAAGAAAACGACCTTCGTAAATAGCTGCGAAAGCGTTGTGGAAGTTTGCAAGACCTTCTGTAGCTGCTCTGGTTCCGGTAGCGTGACAGAATTCAACATCCGGATAAGCCTTGGCAGCAGCGATCATGTGTTCTTCATGTCCGAAACTGTCTGCAAATACAATTTTGCATCCGTTTTCAGCGAGCTCTTTAGCAGCGTCTTCACAAGCTGAGCTTTCGGGGATGTTTGTCTTTATGAGAACCTGTGAATCGGAAAGACCGAGAGCTTCCTGTGTTCTTTTGATGGATTTGATGAAGTTGTTGTCATATGTGGAGTTTTCATCATGCAGGCAGATAACGCCGATTTTGAAATCTTCAGATACGTCAAACTTCTCGATAGCAAATGCGGGAAGAAGGGGATCGGTTTCACTTGCTTCAACAGCAGTGTCACCGTTACAGCCGGCAAGGGCTGCTACTGCGGAAAGCAACATTGCTATTGCTATAAACGCAGCAAGAATTTTTCTGTTCATTGGTTTGTACCTCCTGAATTTTCTATTTTTATAATATTTCAACGCACAAGGCGTTTACTGACTTTGATTTTTATTCGAAAATTATTCCGTTTTCATCCATAGAGCTTATTTTTGCAAGAGATTCAACACGAATTCCCGAATCCCGGACGATTTTGCCGCCGTTCTGATACATTTTTTCTATTACGATGCCTGCGCCGACAACTTTCGCGCCGGCTTTTTGAACAAGCGAAATAAGAGCTGTCAGAGCACTGCCTTTGGCAAGAAAATCGTCAATGATCAATACTCTGTCATCGGGATTAAGAAATTCTCTTGATATTCTGACGGTATAATTTCGTTCATGTGTATAACTGTAGACCTGTGCTGTGTAAACATCGCCGAAAATATTGTTTGTGGGTGTCTTTTTTGCAAAAACAACGGGTACGTTAAAATGTGTTGCGGCAAGGCATGCTATACCGATCCCCGAGGCCTCAATAGTCACTATTTTTGTAACATTTTCATCTTTGAAAAGTCTGTAAAACTCTTTTGTGACCTCATACATAAAAGGGACATCGATCTGATGGTTGACAAAACAGTCAACTTTCAGCACATCGCCTGCGCCTATTTTTCCGTCTTTAAGAATTCTTTCCTCAAGAAGTTTCATTCTGCGTCACCCGCTAAATAATTATATACTATTATATAATATTTTCTATTAAAAATCAACATCTGAAAAGTCTAAATAATATTGTCATCTTTGTGTCTTGTTTATGACATTTATAACGTCAGACATTTTCCGATATCAGGTAAACTATTATCGCTGCCGCGAAGCAAAACGCGGCAGCGATGAAGTGTGATTATCTGTAAATAGGACCGTATGCCTGGCAGTATCTGAAATCTGCCCCTTCCTTGTCCATGCCGAAAGCTGCAACAGTGGACGGACGGAATATCTTGTCTTCGTCAACATTATGCATGCATACGGGAATTCTGAGCATAGATGCAAGAGTGATAAGGTCCGCACCGATATGTCCGTATGTGAATGCGCAATGGTTTGCGCCCCAGTTTGCCATAACGGAATATGCGTCTTTGAAAGCGCCTGTTCCGGTAAGACGGGGGGAGAACCATGTCTGAGGCCACTGCGGGTCTGTTCTGTCCGCAAGAATTTTCTGAACATCATCCGGAAGAGCTACAGACCATCCTTCAGCGATCTGAATTACGGGACCGAGATTTTTAATGTAGTTAACTCTGACCATCGTCAGCGGCATGCCGTCTTTTGTCTTGAAATTCGAGCAGAATCCGCCCGCGCGGAAATATTCGAGATTTGCATTTGCAAACGGAGTTGCTTCCATGCATTTCTCAACTTCTTCATCCGTGATCTCCCAGAAAGGCTTGCAAACAGGCTTTCCGTCTTTTGTCTGTTCGCCGGAAAGGTCAAGAGAGCAGGCGCCTGAATTGGTAAGATGAATAATGCCGGTAGCTGCTCTTCCTTCGGGTTTCCACTTTGTAACTCTTTCGATCGACTCAGCGTTCCAGAATGTTCTCACATCCGCAAAGCCTGCCGCTTTATCGGAAATAAGGTGCGAAAGAAGCATGGCAACGCCGTTGAGCGCATCGTTTTCCGTCGCTACAACAAATGCTTCGCGCGTGCCGTTCCAGTCAAACGAGGAGCAGAGCATAGCTTCAAGGAAATCACCGTTGGGCATATGGTCTGTCCACTGTCTCTGACCCTGGAAGCCTGCTGCTATTGCATTGTGACCGTTGCTTTCTTCAACCCAGCCTATTTCGGCAAGCTTGGGGTTGCCTATCATAAGATCTCTCGCAATAAGGAACATCTTTACGCAGGTTTCCCAGTTTTTGTCCTTCTGTTCGCGGGTGAGCGGTTTTGCGTTGATTTCAATTCCCTCTTTGCAATGCTTTTTGACCCAGATCATTGCCTTGTCAAATTCTTCATGATCATATATCTCAAGGTCTATTCTTCTTCTGAATTCTACCATATCGATATATTCGTTTCTCATGCCGAGATAATTCTGAAATACTTCTTCATTGGGAATAGAGCCGCCGATACCCATTGCAACATTGCCCATTGCAAGATAACTCTTGCCTTTGAGGGTTGCTACAACAAGACCTGCTTTTACAAATCTGAGTATTTTTTCTTTAACATCTTCGGGAATGGATGTGTCGTCTTTATCTTTTACATCTTTTCCGTAAATACCGAATGCGGGATGTCCCTTCTGGCTGTGGCTGGCAAGCGCCGATGCAAGATATACAGCGCCCGGCCTTTCAGTTCCATTAAATCCCCAGATAGCTGTGGGTACGCCCGGTACCTGATGTGTTGTTTCAGTTCCGTAGCACCAACAGGGCGTTACGGTAAGCACTACGCCTACGCCTTCTCTGTCAAATTTATCCTGGCATGCCGCCGCTTCAGCAACGCCGCCAATGCATGTATCGGCTATAACGCATTCAACCGTTTCGCCAGATGAATGGTGAAGATTCGAAGAAATCAGTTCGGCTGCGCTTTTTGCCATATTCATCGTCTGATCTTCAAGCGATTCGCGAGGTCCGAAACGTCTTCCGTCAATACAGGGACGGATACCTACTTTCGGCAGTCTGCCTTTAAGTCTGTTTGCCATAGTAGTAATCTCCTTAACATTTGTTAATATACTTTATTATATCATTGAGGCAATTATTTGTCAAGCACTTTTGATAAATTGTCCATATATTTTATCAAACATTTTTTTTATTCCAAAGATGATTCCATGGGTTGAATTTTATGAGCGGATATGCTATAATATCGATATCGAAAACCGAAAGGGGTATAAAAATGATACTAGTGGACAGGCATTCGCCGGCTTGTGAAATTGCATTTCCGAAAAAAACGGAAAGTATAAACCGCGCTGCGGGAATTCTTCGAAAATATATTTTTGATGTTACAGACTGCATGATACCCATTGCAAAGAGTGTTTGTGATAAATGTCTGAAAAATAAGATTATCCTCGATGTTTTCCCTTTTGATTTTTCTCCCGAAATAAATGAAGATCTTGGCAGCGAAGGCTTTGTTATCGCAGAAAAAAACGGAACTGTATTTATACTTGCCGCCAGCGAAAACTCTCTGATATTCGGTTGCTATGAATTTCTTGAAAAATATGCTGGATGTATGTGGCTGACTTCAACCGAAGATTATATACCGCATCGCTGCTCACTTGAAATCCCGGACGGAACATTTGATGTCAGTAAGCCTGCCATTGATTACAGAGAGGTCTTTTATCGCGATGCATGGGATCCTGTTTTTGCCGAAAAGCATAAGCTGAACGGACAGTTTTCGTACGTGAAAAACAGGAAGATCCTTGAGGGACACAAAAACTGGGGTTTCTGGTGTCATTCGTTCTTTAATCTTATCCCGCCTGCAGAATACTACACTGAACATCCCGAATATTATTCTCTTGTAGATGGCGAACGTATCAATGACGGTCAGCTTTGCTGCACAAACGACGAAATGATAAAAACCGCTATCAAAAATCTGAAACGGTTTATTGATGAAAAACCGGGGGCAAAATACTGGTCGGTATCTCAAAATGACAATGCGCGTTTCTGCACGTGCGATAAATGCCGCAAACTTGACGAAGAAGCAGGCTCTCATATCGGATCTATCATGTATTTTGTCAATAAAGTTGCAGATGCTTTCCCCGACAAAATCATATCAACGCTCTCTTACTGGTACAGCCGCACTGCTCCGAAAAAAATAGAGATGCGTAAAAATGTACATATAATGCTTTGCAATATCGAGTGCGACCGATCAAAACCGATAGAAAAAAATCCTCAATGCGAAAGCTTTGTCAAAGACCTGTCCGTTTGGCATCATTATTGCGGAAATATTTTCCTCTGGGATTATGATATTCAGTTCTCAAATCTTATATCGCCTTTCCCGAATTTCAGAATACTAGGACCGAATATGCGTTTCTTTTATGAAAACAACGTCCGTTCGATTTTCAATCAGGGAAACCGCGAAAAAAACGGCGATTTTTGGGCTCTTCGAGCATATCTTCTCGCAAAACTCTCATGGGATCCGTATATAGATACTGAAAAAGTCAAACACGATTTTATTTCCGCTTACTATGGTGCAGCAGCTCCATATATAGAAAAATATCTTGATACAATGGCGGATGAACTTGAAAAAACAGGTGAACCTCTTTCGATTTTCGGTCAGCCGCAGGATGAAAAATTCTTATCAAAAGAAATAATTCCCACATATCTTGATCTATTCTCTTCCGCCGAAAATGCAGTGAAAGACGATAAAAAACTGCTGCTTCGCGTTGAAGAGGACAAGCTCGGTCTCGTTTACGCTATCCTCAAGGCAAAGCTTTATAACAGCGAAGACGAAAAAGCGTCGTATATTTCATTTTTCAGAAGAGTTGCGGCTGAAACAGGCCTTGAAAAAGTGGAGGAATGGACTCAGACCGTTGATATCTTTCTTGATATGATCTCAAAAACAGAATAACATATGATATATCTTGAGGTGGATTATGAAAAACAATACTTTTTTGCATATTATCTCCTTTCTTCTTTGCGTGGTTATGATCTTGCTTGTTGCGTGTTCCGCGGGACAGTCCGACGAAGTGATACCCGAATACTCTTCGAGTATCACGGGAGACCTTGATCTGAGCGGAAAAAATTTTGTTTTCGGTATGGTGAAGGACTATTTTTTTGAAGGTAAAGATTCTGTCCTTACATTCATATACAATACCGAATTCGGCGATCTTGCTCTTCAGCGTCTTCGTGATGTTGAAAATAAGCATAACTGCAAAATCGAATTTCGGTATGTTTCAAGGGCAGGGGAGGCGGCGTATATCGATGTTCTCTCCAATTCGTATACGTATGACCTTATACAGGAAGAGTCATACTGGCTTGTCGGATATATCCCTATAGGTATTTTCACCGATCTTGCTCTTCTTGAAAATATAGATGTATCCAATCAGGCAAAATGGGGCAACAGGCAGCTTCTTCTCTCTACTATGTGGAACGGCGCCGTATATGGCGTTGTCCCTGCAATGCATCCGCTCCGGACTCAGAATTCAGTCGCAGGAATAATAGGTATAAATGAAGATTATATTTCCACTCTGGGTGTTACGGATCCGAGGGATTATTACGAAAACGGCACGTGGAACTGGGATACATTCACCGATGTCCTTAATAATTATACTTTTAACGCTATGAGCGGAGATAAAGTATATTCTTTTGCAAGTGATGCAAGCAGATTTGTGCGTTCCGTCGCATTTTCAAACGGTGACGAGTATATTACATACAACGCCAAAGAAGATACGTTTGAACTCGGTCTGTATACCGATACTGCTCTTCTTGCTCTGAATCAGTGGTATGAGTGGATGAATGGTCCGACATCTTATAATATTCTCGATGAGCCCGGTCTTGATCCTCTTATAACCGGTCGCGCTGTCCTCGGCAATCTTGATGCTTTTGAAATTCTTTCAAATACCGACTCCGTTGCGTATAACCTCAATAATTACGGTATAGTTCCATATCCTAACGGACCGGATGCTGCTCCCGGCTGGTATCAGGCGTATAACGAATCGACTGATTTCACGATCTGTATTCCCGTCACAGCGCCTGATGCAGAAGCTACAGCCGTTGTTATGGATAGTCTTTATGAGCCTTTTGAAGGATACGAAACTAAGGAAGATATAATTGATTATCTTGACAAGAATTTCTTTCTTGACCCGCGTGATTCCGAATTGTTTTATGAACTCGCAGATGCAGATAAAACATACTTTTTTGCAACTATGGACGGACTCTTTGACATCTGGAACGATTTTCTTGTCCGCACACCATCCGAAACGCTTGCAAAATTCAAAGATATCCAATATTCAAAATCAGAAAAAAATCTTCTTCCTCGTCTCAGAACTGCGTATGAAATATACGGAGAATAAACGAATAACAACATAATAAAAGGTCCTCTTATAAGCAGAATAAGAGGACCTTAATTATCAGATTATTACAAATTTCATTTGCCGCGTTTAAAACAAATAAGGGCTCCCGTAAAAGATATGCTCAGAATAAGAGGGAAAAGTACGGAGAGATCAGAAGTAGAAGGATTTTTTTCCGCCGTTGCTGTTTTATCATACGTTTCAAAGTAAAATAACTCATAATCGTTTTTAAATGTGGTCAGAGCTATTCTCCAGCCGTTTTCCGTGTAAAAAAAGCCTACGTAGTAATCATCATACGCCCCCTCAAGGTCGTGCATAGCGTTGTCAAATTTAACAGTAACACGATATAAATGCCATGCTCCGTTCTCAGATGTAAAAACTTCTTCTGTGGCGAAATTGTCATAGTCAAAAGTGAACTGCGCGACCTTACCGCCTATATCGTAAAGCTCGTTTCCGAATACTGTGATCGTGGTGTCTTCAAGATAATGCTCAGCGATATTATCGGTAAAAAGAGTTTTCAGATATTCTGTAAATTTAGCGGGGGTTGAGAAAGTATCGAGTAAAGGGTATTTTTCGATTCCGTAATCATTTATCGGATTTTTTGTAAAATCAAGTATTTCGGTGTTGTCGAAAAGGTCTGTTTTAAAAAGCCATAACCGTGTGTGGATCATTGCTCTTGCTTCGTCAAAAGAAAGAGCGGACGGCGCAGACTCTGGAAGGTAATTCATTACTCCGTTCTCCGAAATCTTAACTCTTACACAGTCATCGATATAATCGATCGGTTCGTTCCCTATATCCAGGCTTTTTATCGAAAATACGGAAAGGACAGAGTTATATTCATCGTAGCAGTATTTGATTTTTTCTGCATCTTCGAATTTCTTTGAATCCGATACTATTTTTGATACCGCTTCAGTCATTGATTCAGCAAAAGTAACTGGCGTGAAAAACAAAACAGAAATTAACGCAGCCAATTCTGCCCACACAATTATTTTAATGACTTTTTTCATATTCCGCTCCTATAATTATTTTACTTATATTCTCTTACCGAGAATATCCTTCTTCCTGCTGTAAAAATCGTAATAAACACCTTGATCGAGTGCGTTTCGTATGTCCTTCATAAGATTGTTGTAAAAATATAGGTTATGCATTACCGCAAGTCTCATTGCAAGCATTTCATTCGCCTTGAAAAGGTGCCTAAGATATGCTCTCGAGTGTTTTTTACATGTCGGACAGTCGCACTCGCTGTCTATAGGCGCAAGATCTTCCGAATATTTTTCGTTTATAATGTTAATTATTCCGTTCGATGTGAAAAGATGCCCGTGTCTTGCATTTCTTGACGGCATAACGCAGTCAAAAAAGTCAATACCCCTGAAAACACCTTCAAGAATGTTGACGGGAGTGCCAACACCCATGAGGTATCGCGGTTTATTTTGAGGCATAAACGGCTCTACTGCATCGATTATCCGGTACATCTCTTCGGCGCTTTCGCCAACCGCAAGTCCGCCTATTGCGTAACCGTCAAGGTCAAGAGCTGCTATATCTTTCATGTTAGACACTCTTATGTCCTCAAATGTTCCACCTTGATTTATACCGAAAAGCATTTGTTTTTTATTTACCGTATCTTCCAGAGAATTCAGCCTTTCAATTTCGTTCTTACATCTGCAAAGCCAGCGATATGTCCGTTCCGCGGAACGCTTAACGTAATCGTAAGGGGAGGGGTTTTCTACGCATTCATCAAATGCCATTGCGATCGTAGAACCGAGGTTGGACTGTATCCTCATGCTCTCTTCGGGACCCATGAAGATTTTTTTTCCGTCTATGTGGGACGAAAAATATACGCCTTCTTCTTTGATCTTACGCAATGAAGCAAGCGAAAAAACCTGAAAGCCTCCGCTGTCTGTGAGTATCGGTCCGCTCCATCCCGTAAATTTATGCAGACCGCCCAGTTTTTTTATCAGTGTGTCTGTCGGACGCAAATGCAAATGATATGTATTGCAAAGCATGATCTGACAATCAAGATCGCATAGGTCAAAGGCTGATATTCCGCCTTTTATCGCGGCAGCAGTTGCAACATTCATAAAAACCGGAGTTTGGACGGTCCCGTGAACGGTTGTAAATTCTCCGCGCCTTGCTCTTCCTTCTGTTTTTATAAGATTAAACATCATATCCCTTTCACTAAAACCGTTACTCTATAAACATTGCGTCCCATATGTTCACGGGATATGAGTTTTCTATCCCTGAATCATGTGGTTCTCAATCGCGTAAAGACAACGTTTTTGCATCGTATACATATATTATCACAGTCACGGATAATTGTCAATCCCTTTGCGGCTTACTGTTCGATTCTTCTGCAATAATCTTCCCCGTACGCCACTCCAAGCCCAGAGCCGTTGTCCCATGCGACGTGGATTGTCGCCATATCATCAACACAAAGAACTGTTGTTTTTATCAACATAGCCAGCATCGTGAGTCATGATAATGGGCTTTCCTTTATATGACGCGAGGCTCTCGGCATCAAAGACATCTTCGGGGAGTCGTCACTCCCTTCTTGTACTTCCGTCAGGGTTCTTGTACTCAAAAATTCCGACCGATGTTACGATAGGGTGGTTTACGAAATAGCCTTTCTTTTATGCACTCGATTTCTCCTTATAACGCAATAAAGGCAAGTGGCGTTTCCGTCACTCACCTTTATCGTCAATAATAGCTTAAAATAACTATGTAGCAGGACGGGTTCTATACAGAGTAGTATAATTCCTCTGCTCGGATGAACCTGCGCAAATTCGGCAAATTACAAGCCATAAGGCTTCGGTATTGTTCCGCCTGATTTCTCCCACGCTGCCTTTGCTTCGTTGAGGCTCATCTTATTTGCACCGCCTCTGTAATCAGGGTCGTCTTCCTGAATCACATCATCCTCCCAGCCACAGACCTCACATACATCGAGGCTGTCCTCTTCTGGGAACTCATACTTACCACATACGGGACATAAGTGCTTACCTTCGGGCATATTTTCCTCCTTACTGTCGGTTGTGATGCCACTCTCTTTTTTTAACCTGCGCAAGAAGTATTCCTCACCGTCTTCTGGCTTGTACATTGACACTACACCTGTTTCGGGATAGCCCTTAACAAAGTCGTTAGTTGCTTTATCATACCTTACTATCGCACCGCTGGATGTTTTGTAACCTAAAACATTTTCACTTGTTGCGCTCTGAACAAGCTCCAAAGCTCTTTGTGCATATTGTTCTTTGGTCCAGCCAGGGTACTCATCGCTGGGGTCGCTCGACCCTCCCCAGTGGCGGTCGAGATTTTTTTCTGTAAAACCGACCTTGAATTTGTTCGAGCCAGTTGCAGAGACCTTCATCTTCCTGCTCGTATTTATTATATCCGATTTTTCGCGTTCGGTCAAGCCCTCTTCTTGAATTTTTAGTTTATTTTTAAGCAGGTTGTTGCGGACTGCTTTTTTGCATAAAAACAAAAGACGCTTTGCCTAAACAAAACGTCTTTGAAAACTCCTTCTACACATGGCAGATGAGATATTTAATTATTTAGCTGGTCTTGCCCTTTGCTTTACGGTTAGTACATATATACCAGACAGTTGCCAACAGCAGAAGCCCCGCCGACCATAAACTGTCTGCGTGTTATCTTTCCGCTCTCGTAAGCAGAAACATCGTCAGCGTATTTTTCTCTTATTGCTTCTTGCGCTTCTTCGCTTTTTATATATTCCATTACCTGCTCATCGCTCAAGGTCTTCCATCCATCCTTGAAGTAATACGTAACAGCCTTCTCGAACTCTTCATATGTGGGAGTTTTCATTGTATCACTTTTCCTTTTTTTCTAATTCTTTATTCCTTATTTCTTTTGCCGTGTCATAGTCCTTGCTGGCAGGAACACTTGACAGAAAATCATTTAACGTCCCATACTGACTCGTCTTTCCAGTATATTTATAAAAAATTACTGGTTCCAATTCGTCACGATTCTTGTCCCATCCATCAGGGGCGTATTTTTCATCAAACTCGCACCAGCTTACAGGCTCGAACCCATTATGTACGTAGAACTTATGGTTGCCGCTGAAACTATCGAGCTTTGTTCCGCCATTCTCTACTGCGTATTTAATTAAATCGCGTCCGCGTAAAGCATCTCCCTCGCATTTGCATACACTGATAATATCACCGTCAGGCTTTATAGCAACGGTGCTGCCCTTTTCGGTTGAGAACAGTTTGCATTCCGAATAATCCTCAGCACTGTATGTCGAATCAACGCGCCACGCTTTTTCGGGCGGGCAGGTTGCCTTTGCTGCGCTCAGTGCCTTTTGAAAACTTTTAGGGGAGGGGACGGTAAACTTCGGTGCAGGTCTGCTTTTTTCTATTATACCACTTTTCCCGCTTTTGGTCAAGCCCTTTTCTTCGCCTTTGGCTTCTTTTCCTGCTTTACCTTTCAGAGCATTTACAAGGTGAGGGTTTCCTTTGTCTATCTCTCCATCCTTGAAATGCACGTGCTCGCCGTGAAGTGTCTTCCATCCGTCTTCATCCGCATCCTTGTGATAGACCCTCGCTATCATAGCTCTGCGTCTTTCGGATTGTGTGTACTTCGCTTTATTCATCGACATCAAACCACTCTCCGCAATACGGGCATTGTATTCTCAGCGGCTCTTTTTCTTTCGGAGGTTTTTCTTCATGGTCTTTCAGATACTCGCCGAGCTCATCTACTACGGGAATATCATAGAAGCCGAACTCTTCCATGTCAATATGAATATCGCCCAGCTCCTCGTTCAGCTTTTCCAAGTTCCAGTTTGAAATCTCTGCCGTCTTGTTGTCAATAATCCTGAACGCCTTTACCTGCTCAGGAGTTAAGTCCTCACACATAATGCAGGGGACTTCCTTCATACCTAAACTCTTTGCGGCTTTAAGTCTTGTGTGTCCTGCAATAATGACATTATCCTTGTCAAGCAGAATCGGGACTTTGAATCCGAACTCCTTTATGCTGTTAGCAACAGGAACGATTGCTCTGTCGTTTATTCTTGGGTTCTTGTCATACATAACAAGAGAGTCCGTGGGCTTGTATACTATCTCCATCGTGTTTCCTCCTGTTATATCTCGTCAATGTCTACCCATTCGCCACAGTGCGGGCATCGTGCCTGTTTGGGTTTAGGTTCTTCATCCTGCTTATTATCCATGCGTTCCAGATAACCGTCAATATCAATAGGAGGGAGATTGTTGACTAAATCTTCCAGTCCTGCTTCTTTAATGACAAGCTCAACTTCTTTGACCTCAAGCTCTAATAGGGGAATATCCCAGTCAGCGAACTCAGCTACTTTGTTATCAGCAAGGCGAAACGCTTTTACCTGTTCGGGCGTAAGGTCATCACAAAGTATGCACGGGACTTCCTTCATCCCAAGAGCTTGTGCAGCTTTAAGGCGAGTATGTCCCGCAATTATTACGTTGTCCTTATCAATGAGAATCGGGACTTTGAACCCAAATTCTTTTATGCTTTTTGCAACGGGTTCTACCGCGTCATCATTTATTCTCGGATTGTTTTCATAAGCATGAAGCTCAAATATCGGTTTGTATATAATATCCATTGTAGCCCTTTCCTATAAAGAGCAATGAATATTTTATGGTGTATCTTGATATAAAAAAACAGGCTGGCTTTTCAGCCGCCTGATTATTCCTGTAAATATTTCAGAGCCCTTTTGTATTTCTCAATACGTGCTTTATCTTTCTCTGTAACCTCTTTCAGCCGCGTGATGTCCATGTTGTGGTGAATATCAGCGATTTTCACCTTTGTTGCGGTCGGATTGCTCTTGACCTTCTTTATATATTCATCGTAATCCTCACCGCGGTGAGTTATTGCGTCAACAGCTTCAATCACCTGTTCTGAGAATCCTTCACGCCGAAGGTCTCCAAGCGTAACGTCTGTATCTTCCACAATGTCATGCAACAGAGCAACGATTTTCTCGGTTTCTCCCTGCACTGTCAGAGCAACATATATCGAATGCAGATAATACGGCTCTCCGCCTTTGTCAACCTGATTTTTGTGCGCTTCATACGCCATCAGGAGTGCTTTGTTTAACATCAAAAAGCATCCCTCCCATCTTACGTATTTATTATACGCGATAAAGGTTACCAATCAATAGCTAAACGGTTACAAATTTCTAAACTGTATTTTATTCCTGCTTTGAAGCCTTTTCCTGTGATTTCAGGTACGCCTTGGCTTCTTCTTCGGTAATGTCATGATAAGGTGTGAGGTCGTTAAGAAGACTCAACTCCAAGCGGTTGCTGATAGGCTCCCATTTGCCGTCTTTCCATCCTGACCCTTCTGGAAAGCCTTCGTCGTCAAATTCCAGCTTTACAAGTCTAACAGGGTACGATTCTCGTTCATGTAAATAATATCGCGTCCGTGCCATTGTTTATGCCTCCCTTTATTCTTATTATATCACATTTAAGATGATATTTCAAGACCCGTTTGTGTTATCCGTGCGACTTTATACCCATGACACCGCGTGGAACAGGAACATGAGTTCCGATGTACCTCATATTCCCGAAATATTTGTTTTTTATTTCCTTCGGCACTGTGGCTTTTCTGAACTCTTCATATACGGGATGGTTTACCTCTTTTGCCCCTGCGCTGTCTACCGTGTGAAACTGAAACTCAAACACATATCCCGATTTATCCTTATATACGCATTGAACAGCCTTCTGGCATTGGTCTCCCGCTTCGTACATTTCGTAAAAGTTTTTGCATCGGACCTCTTCATAGCCTTTCTTTTCCAGAGATTTCTTCACTTTGTAATAGCCGTCAGTGAAGTTTTCCTCAGGAAAGATAGCCGTGTACCTTACGGCGTCCCTTATTTCTCCTGATGCATCTTCTATTGAATCTCCCTTCGCCACATCTTCAGCGATTTTACCTGCCATGGAAGTAGGCTGTTTCAATCTGAAAGGCAGACCGAACATCGTTCCACCTTCGTTATCTACAGCTGAGACAATATCTTTACTTAAAGAAATTGACCCGCGAATTTTGAAGGATTTTATAAAAACGGTAAGTAACAACTTTTGTATAAAAAATGGGCGTGTGATGTCGATAACCTTCAAAAACGGCATAAAACACGAATTTATCTACAAAGAGAATTGAAAAGGAAAAAGTCCTGAAACCGCATAGATTCAGGACTTTTTTAATGTTTGTATATCGTTTTCAAAAACTGCTATCCAATGAACATAGCGTCGCCGAATGAAAAAAATCTGTATTTTTCTTTCACTGCTTCTTTGTAGGCATTCAATACGTTTTCTCTTCCCGCAAGGGCTGAAACAAGCATTATCAGCGTGCTTTCCGGAAGATGGAAATTTGTGATCAATCTGTCTATTACTTTAAACTCATACGGCGGATAAATAAAAATATCTGTTTCGCCTGACATTTCAGTAAGCTTGAAATTATCTTCGTTTATTCCGAGCCTCGTTCCAACTGTTTCAAGTGTTCTTGTGCATGTTGTTCCAACAGCCGTTACTCTGTGTTTGTTCTTTTTGCATCTGTTGATTATTTCCGCCGTCTTATCTGGAAGTATAAAAAACTCCGAATGCATTTTATGCTCTTCAATTATTTCGGTCTTTACGGGTCTGAATGTTCCCAACCCTACGTGCAAAGTAACAAAACCTATTTCAACGCCTTTGTTTCGCAGTTCATCAAGCAGCTCCTCTGTAAAATGAAGTCCCGCGGTAGGTGCTGCAACAGAACCGTCATATTTTGCGTATACAGTCTGATATCTGCTGTAATCGTCCTGTTTTTCATGTATGTACGGGGGCAGCGGGATTTCACCTATTTCGTTAAGCTTGTCTTTGAAATCACCGTCAAATTCAAAACGGATGGCTCTGTTGCCGTTTTCAAATACTTCGGTTACTTCTGCAGGAATTCCTTTTACGTCGATTTTTGTTCCGGTTTTCATTTTTTTGCCGGGCTTTACAAGGCATTCCCATGTGTTTGAATTGTCAAGCGGTCTCAGAAGAAAAACTTCGATCTTCGCTTTGTCCGAAACTCTTTCTGCAAAAAGTCTTGCCGGAATGACTCTTGAATCGTTCAGTATAAGGCAATCGCCTTTATCAAATTCATCAATTATATCCCGGAATGTCCCGTGCCGTATCTGCCCGGTCTTTTTATCAAGAAACATCAGTCTCGATAGATCTCTTTTTTCTGCAGGATGCTGCGCTATAAGCTCTGTGGGAAGGTCATAATAAAAATCTTTTAAATCCATAGTTTACGAAAAAACTCTCTTTATGTCTTTTATTGAAATTTTTTAATATCTGTGTTGACATATCAAATAAAATCTGTTATACTTAATTATAACTTAATAGAGGCGCGTTGTCAATAAGTATTTCGCTTAATTTCGATAAATTTCGGATTGTTGTTCCTGCAAACAGCGAAAAAAAGGTGCCATCGCCGAGGAAATGACTGAACAGGAAACGTCATTATCCGGACGGACAGTTAAGAGCTGTTCGGCTGTTACCGTATTACGGTATTGAGCTATCTGTTGCGAAAAAATGATTTATTTTATTCACGACGGAGCTTTTTCCGTCGTTTTGCATATTTAAGAATTGGAGAAATCAAAGTGAGAAATTATAATGTCGGAATAATCGGAGCGACCGGAATGGTAGGTCAGCGGTTCGCCTTATTGCTCGAAAATCATCCGTGGTTCAATGTCTCAGTCCTTGCGGCGTCGGGACGTTCCGCCGGTAAAACTTATGAGGAAGCTGTGTCGGGCAGATGGCTGATGACTTCTCCGATACCTGAAAAGATGAGAAAAATAATCGTTATGGACGCAACTGCGGACATCGATAAAATCACGTCTTCCGTAGATTTTGTTTTCTGTGCCGTCGATATGAAAAAGGACGAGATCAGAGCGCTTGAAGAAGAATACGCAAAGCACGAATGTCCGGTTATGTCCAATAATTCCGCAAACAGATTTACTTCTGACGTTCCCATGATTATTCCCGAGGTCAACCCTGAGCATATAGCGATAGTCGCTTCGCAAAAAAAGCGTCTCGGCACAAAACGCGGTTTTATATCCGTAAAATCCAACTGCTCAATTCAAAGCTATGTTCCTGCGCTTCAGCCGCTCAGAAAATTCGGCATTTCAAAAATACTCGCCTGCACATACCAGGCAATATCCGGAGCAGGGAAAAACTTTGATACATGGCCTGAAATGCAGGACAATCTGATACCGTACATCGCCGGCGAGGAAGAAAAATCCGAAAAAGAGCCGTTGAAAGTTTGGGGAAAAATAGAGGGGGATCGAATAGTCAGCGCATCATCTCCTCTTATAACTACGCAATGTCTCCGCGTTCCAGTATCGGACGGTCATTTTGCCGCTGTTTTTGTTTCTTTTGATAATAAACCAACAAAAGAGGAAATCATTTCTCTCTGGCAGAATTACAAAGGAGAGCCTCAGCTTCTTTCTCTGCCTACAGCGCCAAAACAGTTTATTCATTATTTTAATGAAGATAATTATCCGCAGGCAAAACTTCACCGTAATCTGGAAAACGGTATGGCTGTTTCCGTCGGAAGACTTCGCGAAGACTCTCAATATGATTACAAATTTGTTTCGCTTTCTCACAACACACTTCGCGGCGCTGCGGGCGGTGCGGTTGAAATGGCGGAACTGTATGCCGCAAAAGGCTACTTTGATTAAGGGAGAATAATATGAAAAAAACAGTTTTCACAGGCGCAGGCGTTGCTATAGTGACCCCTTTCAATAAAGATTTATCAGTCAATTTCGCCAAGCTTGAAGAATTAATAGAATATCAGATCGCAAATTCCACGGATGCTATTATAATATGCGGCACAACAGGCGAAGCGTCTACTCTTACAGATGAAGAACATCGTGATGTTATCCGTTTTGCCGTAGAAAAAACTGCAGGCAGGATCCCTGTGATCGCAGGCACGGGCAGCAACGATACCGCATATGCGATCGAACTGACCAGATTTGCCGCTGAAGTCGGCGCTGATGCTTACCTTAACGTGACTCCGTATTACAACAAAACAACTCAGTTGGGGCTTGTCAGACATTTCAGTGCGATTGCAGATGCCGTGGATATTCCCTGTATTCTTTATAATGTTCCCGGCAGAACAGGTATGACCATAAAACCCGAAACATATCTGGAACTGTCAAAACACCCGAATATCGTAGCAACAAAAGAAGCAAGCGGTAATGTTGCGGATATCGTTCATATCCGTGCGCTTTGCGGAGATGCCCTTGATATTTATTCAGGAGAAGACGGACTTATTACGCCAATACTTTCTCTCGGCGCCAAAGGTGTCATTTCCGTTCTTTCAAACATTATTCCGAAACAGACTCACGAAATCTGTTCCAGTTACTTTAACGGAGATACGGCAAAGTCAGCTGAACTGCAAATAAAATATTCTGAGCTTATAGATGCTTTGTTTATCGAAACAAATCCCATCCCCGTTAAAACAGCAATGAATATTCTCGGTTTTGATGTAGGCGAATGTCGTCTTCCTCTTTGTGAAATGACACCCGCAAACCTCGAAAAACTCAAAAAAGCGCTCGAAATACTTAAATAAATTAAAAATGAGGCATTATAATGATTGATATTCTTCTTTGCGGCTGTCTCGGCGTAATGGGAAAAATGATATCGGACTGTTCTCTTTCGGACCGTTTTTCCGACAAACTCCGTATAGCGGCAGGCGTTGATATCAAAGACGGACCGGACGTAAAATACCCGCTTTACAGATCCGTAAACGACGTTGATCTGCCTGTCGGCGCAATTATAGATTTTTCTCATCCGTCGCTTCTTTCCGACGTCATATCATACGCTTTGAAAAACACACTCCCTGTCGTTCTTGCAACCACGGGTTATACTGAGGAACAAAAAAAGGTGATTGAAAACGCGTCAGAAAAAATTCCCGTCTTCTTCTCCCCGAATATGTCGTTCGGCGTGAACGTTGTCGCCGATCTTGTAAAAAAAGCCGCGGCGGTTTTCGGAGAAGACTACGATGTTGAAATAATCGAAAAACATCATAACCGCAAACTGGATGCTCCTTCAGGAACTGCTCTGATGCTTGCAGAAGCTGTTACCGAGGCTGAAAACAGACCAATGAAACGCATCTATGAGAGATATTCCGAAAGAAGAAAAAGAACTAACAGCGAAATAGGCATACATTCCGTTCGGGGCGGAACAATAGTAGGGGAGCATGATGTTATTTTTGCCGGTGATGATGAGGTCATAACTATCAGCCACAGCGCAGGATCAAGAAGGATTTTTGCGATCGGCGCATTGAAGGCTGCTGCATTTCTTTCCGATAAACCTGCCGGTCTTTACACCATGCAGGATATGATTGATTGAGGGTGATATTATGATTAACATTAAGGATATTATCGAGTCTGTAACCGTTGAAAACGCCGTTACGCTTGTAACAGTATATAATCTTCCGAACAATTCGGACAGTATTGCCGATATCTTCAGCTGTCTTGCCGAGAAGGGCATTAATGTTGATATGATATCTCTCAATCCGTCGTCAGGCGTTCGTCAGACCGTCTCATTTTCAGCAAAAGACGACGATCTTGCCAATATTCTTTCTACTCTCGGCCTGCTGAAAGCATCATATAGTGATTTGAGGATCGATGTTAACACCAATAACTCAAAATTCACTTTTGCGGGCGAAAAGATGAGAGAGCTTTGCGGCGTTGCCGCTTTCGTTTTCAGCTCGCTTGGCGAAAAAAAGATAACTGTCAAAATGATTACTACTTCAGAAACCAAAATATCATGTCTTATCGATGAATCCGATTATTCCGCCGCTTGCGAACTGGTCGATAAAGCTTACGGTATCAAAATAATCTGACATAATTAATAAGAGGTGTATGATGTATTCTTTTTATTCATCTAACGAACTCAAACCGAAAGGCTGGCTTTTGCAGCAACTGAAAATTCAGGCTGAAGGGCTGTCTGGAAACCTTGATAAAGTATGGCGCGATGTCCGTGACAGCGGATGGCTCGGCGGCGATGCCGAAAGCTGGGAAAGATTTCCCTATTGGCTTGATGGTTTTATTCCTCTCGCATACCTTCTTGAAGACAAGGAAATGATTTCGCGCGCAAAATATTATGTTTCACGTATGGTGGCTTTGCAGCGCCCTGACGGATGGATATGTCCCTGTTCGGACGAACAGATACCTAAATACGATACGTGGGTTATTTATCTTGTTACCAAAGTTCTCCTCGGTTATTATGAGTGCTCGCGTGATGAAAGTATCGTAAAGGTAATTTATGATATTCTTAAAAATTACTACACTCTTCTGTCATCGGGTAAGATTTCTTTGTTTGGCTGGGGCAAAGCGCGTTGGTTTGAATGCTTTATAGCTCTCGATTTTCTGTTTGAGCGTTACCGCGAACAGTGGATGGCTGATCTTGCGAAAATTCTTCAGGAACAAGGCACAGATTACCGAAAACTCGTCGATCGCTGGAAAAGACCCATGAACTACTGGAGATACGAAACACATATTGTGAATATGGCGCTGATGCTTAAAACAGAAGCGGTTACTCATAATATGCTGAACGGAGAATATAAAGGCAGCGCAGAGTATTTTTATGATATTCTTTACCGTTACAACGGCACGCCCGTCGGTATTTTTACGGGCGATGAGTGCCTTTCCGGTCTCAGTCCCATCCAGGGAACCGAATTATGCTCGGTCGTTGATGAAATGTATTCAATAGAAAAACTGTTTGCCGTAACGGGAGACTATAAATGGGCAGAAAGACTTGAATTGATTGCTTTCAATGCTCTTCCTGCAACCATAAGCGATGATATGTGGACTCATCAGTATGATCAGATGAGCAATCAGATCGCATGTATCCGCTTCCCCGGCAGATCTCTGTTCAGAACAAATAATTCTGAGGCGCATATATTCGGACTTGAGCCTAGTTACGGCTGTTGCACTGCTAATTTCCATCAGGGATGGCCTAAATTCGCTCTCTCTGCTTTTATGAAAGACAGGGATAAGATCATCAGCGTAATTCCGGTTCCGTCAGCTCTTGATGATGAAGGCATAAACATTGAACTTGTAACAGATTATCCTTTCAAAAATACGCTTAAATACATAATCAGAACGGATAAAGATTTTAAATTTGTCGTAAGGATCCCTTCATTTGCTGAAAACATTACAATCAATGGCAATAAAACAGAAAAAACACCCGAAATATCCTTTGAGCTTACCGCAGGAGATAATACTGAAATTATTATTTCTTTTGACACTTTACCTTATTTTGAAAACAGACCGTACGGTCTGAAAACAGTTAAATGCGGATCTCTTGTATTTTCGCTTCCTGTTGAATACGAAAAGAAAATGCACGAATATGTCTCCAATAATGTTGAAAGAAAATTCCCTTATTGCGATTATGAGTATATTCCGAGATCAACATGGAATTTTGGCTTTGCGGACGGAAAACTAAAAGTCAACAGAAAAGAAATATCAGATATTCCCTTTTCTTCTTCAGCGCCTCCGGTAACCGTTACCGTTAAAATGGCTGAAATAGATTGGGGACTTGAAGACGGTTTTGAATCTGTCTGCGCTAAAATTCCCGAAAGCACAGAACCGATAGGGGAAGAAAGAGAAATGCAGCTGTATCCTTACGGATGCGCAAAACTCAGAGTGACCGAAATACCGTTTGTAAATATTAAGTAATAACGCAGATGACAATACAAAAAATAGAGGAGATAACGTAAATCTCCTCTTTTTTAAAAAAAAGAAAAGGTATAGCCGAAGCTATACCTTTTCGTATGTAGTTTAACTACAACTTATTTTCTCTTAAATACAGAGATACCACCGATAGCGGAAACAGCAGCGAGAGCGTAGAAGAGAACGCTTACGTCAGCAGTCTTCGGGTTGGTGTTGGTTGTGGTTGTGGGAGCCGGAGTTACAGTTTCAGTAGCAGCCGGTTCTTCAGCAGCGGGTTCCTCAGCAGCAGGTTCTTCTGCAGCGGGTTCTTCAGCTGCGGGTTCTTCTGCAGCAGGTTCTTCAGCAGCGGGTTCTTCTTCAGCAAGAGCTTCAGCGAAAACGAGCATCGGAGAGTCTGTAGGAGTTTTACCAGCCCAGAGACATCCTTTACCTACCTGTACATAGTACTGGCCTTCAACGATGTCTGCGCAGGAGAAGAGGTATTCGTCGTCGATAGCGCCGGCAGAGCCGAGACCATCAGCGAGAGGAACAGCGATTTCCCAAGTGATTGCAAGACCGTCAACGCCAACAGCAGCTTTGATGCCGTCGTTTACAGTTGCAGTATCAGCAGCGTCGGGCATAGACTGTTCGAATGTGCTGGAGTATGCAGCGGTAGCATCCTGGTTACCGTTTACGCCAAATCCGAGATGCGGGTCATTGTACATGTCGCCGTCACCGTCATCGAGACCGATGTAGATCTGGAGGCAGTCAGTACCAGCAGACCACATAGCGGAAGCGTCAACTTCTGAAGAATATGCATGGTATGTTACAACACCAATGTAGAGATATTCTTCATCCCATCTGAAGTAGTAATCTTCAGCAGCGGTGTAACCTGTGCTGTCTTCGAAGGAACCGTCGGTCGGATGGATATGTCCGCCTTCAGTACCCCATTCAAGACGGCCGGCACCGGTGGTGTGCATAAATTTTTCGCCCCAGAAGGAACTTTCAAGAACACCGTCAAGAACGGGAGCCTTTGTTGCCTTCGGAACTTTTACGAGTTCGGGTACGAGTTCGTCTGTGCCCTGCCATACTTCTGCGAAAGCAGGAACAACACAGCAGATCATCATTGCAACAGTAATAACTGCAGCTAAGATTTTTTTCATAAGGTTTTTCACTCCTTTTAGTATTTAAAGAGTTTTACTCTTCATTGAATATTCTACACTAAAAACTCATTTTTGTCAAGATGTAAAAAACGACAAATATA
>JAEEJJ010000129.1 GCA_016281805.1 Clostridiales bacterium | reverse complement strand
ACCGGGTCTTGAAGTGATGTATTTTATTCCTTCCGTCACTCCGCCCACCTGATCCTGCCATCCGCCGCCTGTTGACATGATCTGTTCCATACAAAGAACAGCGGAATATATCTTGTCTTCGTTGTACTCCGTTCCGAAGAACTCAAATATCGCTTTTACGCATGCCGCTGCAAGGATACTGCTCGTTCCGAGTCCGCTGCCTTTCGGGACGCCGGTAACTTCCGTATCCATCCATATACCTCCGCCGAGGCGTGTAAGGGTATCGGAAAGATCGCCTCCCGATTTCGGTATTACTCCGCATGCAAGAAACGCTGCTTTCTGCAATACGCAAGGGTCATACGGATCGCCGACAGACTGAAGCGTACGCATTTCGGTAAACTCTCCGTGAACGTCCATATCCCTGCTTTCGAATACTATTTTTTTCTCATCTATACGTTTTATGCGGACGCTTACAGGTTTTTCGCCGTTAAGAAGAATGCTTGCGTTGAGGACGGTTCCTCCGTTTTCGTTGCAGTACGGCGGAGTATCGGACCAGCCTCCGCCCCAGTTGACGCGAAGAGGAAGCTTTACTTCAACGCTGTCGAGACAGATACGAAGATCCTTGTTTTCTTGAAGTTCCGAAAGCGTTTCTTTCAAAACCGCGTCTGAAAGGACTGAAAATGCTTTTCTTACTTTTTCCTCATCGCCCGTAGCCTTGCCGATATAATAGTAAAGGCGCATCTTTTCGGACGGATCCGCTTTTTCGAGTTTTCCTTCAAGCCATTTGACTTGTATATCCGTCAAAGGGAAATTAAGACGTGCTTTCGACGCGGGAAGACGGTCATCAATGAGTCTTTGAACGTCGTTCATTGCGGCAAGCTCTTCCATACGTTTGTTCCATGCAAGAATGGCTTCAGGATCGGCATCGTTAAAGCCGGAAGCGAGTGATTTGCCGTTTTCGATCTCGTCCCATCTGCCCGCTTTTACCTTTTCATAAAGAGCTAGCGCGGCGCTTACCGCTTCTTTTATGCTGTTTTTTTCGGGATATATAGGCGCAAGCCATAAAGACGGGGCAATATTATCGGGGATTATATATCCAAACAGTTTGTTTTCTTTAGGATTATCGTTTGTGCCGAATATTCTGCAAACGAATTTGCCGTTTTTCTGTTTTAGTCCGTGAATGACGACGTTGGAAGGTATTATTTCGTTATGAATATCGATATAGCTGAGAATTGTCCCTTCCCCTATTGTTGCAGATGAATGGACATAGCTGACTTCAAGATAGCACCCATTTCCTATTTTTGCGCCGCTGCTGACTACAGAATTATATCCGGAACATTCCGAAAGACTGCTGTTTACTTCTCTATTCCAGCCAAGATCTCTGTATCCGTCAACTCCGCCTGTCATAAGGGCAAGTATTTCTTTTGTTGTGCCGAAATGAATGAATTTTGCGGGGGCAAGACGGAGAAGCTTTAGTTTGCAGTTATGCAGGGCGTTCCATATTTGTTTTCTGCATTCGTTCAGTTCATCGCTGTAATCTCCTTCGGGCTTTTCGGAAAAGAAGCCGTCGAGAGTTGAGTCTGAAGCGAGAGGATATTGAAAATCGCCGTAAAGAGAAAGTCTGACTTTGCTGTTTACAAACGAATCGTATTTTTTTTGGCAAAACGCTTTGTTTTCGCTGATAAGGGACCAAAGCGAATTCAGAACATCCCCACCAAGAAGAATGGCCCCTGTATCGATGTCCACCATACCGTTTTCGTTTACGGCGTTTACCGCTCTGAGCGTTTCGACAGTTTGTTTATGCAAGAATCTGCGGACGCAGCCGTCGTCTCCGCGAAGAAATACCCCGTGGTCCTTACCTGTTTCAACTTCTTCCTTAAAGCTGATCACAGCGGCTCCGGATCCGGACCAATCTATCAGCAGAGGATTGAAAAGAAGAAGGACGTCACCTGAAAGAAGAAGCATTCCTTCTTTTATTCTTCCGGGAACTGCTGACATGGAGATTATGATTTCGTCAAAAAGCGCAGAGCTTCTTCCGTCCGGCAATTTATGCGGAACAGGGCTGAAGAGTTTGCCGAGCGCACTGTATTGCGGCACTCTTTTACTGTCTCCGCCGCTGTGAATGACAAGAACCCTCTTACCTGCCCAGCCTCCATTTTCGGAAAGCCATTTAAGAACGCTTAATGTTGCTCCTCCCGAACCTACTCTCTCTCCGCCTTCGTCAGGAATAACAACAAAACGTGTTTTTGAAGGAAGATATGGCTTGCGGGCTTCTATCTGCGCGCAAAAACTTTCCGCCTGATGTTCGTTTGAGGCGGTAAGGATGATATAGTCCCAGACCGGAAATGCACTTGAACGAAGGGATCTGATGTAATCGCCCCATGCGTCTTTATATGATTGTGATAAGTAAAGAGTTGTTGTCATAAGTCAATCTCGAAAATAAAAATAAATAAAAAGATATAAATAATAATTTATCAAATAAATAATATGAGTGTACAGAATTGATCACTAATACATAGTTATACTTCCCTCCCCCCAAAAAACCGAAAAATGGTTCATTTTATAAACATCATGCATCGATACGACATTTAATCAGTTAAAGTCTATCTCAACAATCCTATTATTTCCCCACACAACTCCCGAGGAACCCACGCCTCTTCTTCCTGCTAAATAAATTTTACCGTTATACATAAAGCAACTTTCAGGTTCAGAGTCAATCAAATTCCTTACTATTGTATCGCCGTAGTCCAAAACACCTGTTATTGCACCTGTTACTATGTCAACACTTTTAATTACACAAGGTGTTCCTGTATTTCCGTGTGACATATATAGTGCTCCACAAGTTGCAAATGAACCTTGATAATAATATTCGTGTGGTATTATGTGTGTGTAAATTTTTGAACGATCAGGAATTGTAATATTTCCGTCTGCAAGTTTTGGAAGATTAAAAACATTTATCCTTATGCTATTATTTGGTTTTTCGAATGAATTAACCGTGAAACCAAATTGAACAAGCCACCCATTCTCTTTATCAATAACCGCAGCAGGATAATATATCCCGTCCGAACTTTCCCAAGTTAACGCTTGAACTTGCGTTATTTCCCAAGCTCCTTCTGTTCCGTGTATACGAAAAACATATACACCGTCAACACCTGTTCCACTTGCATATATGAGCGGGAATTCGTCGAAACTATCGTATTTTTCTGTTCCAAAACTTACGCAATTACAATGTAAACCCGTTATTGGTGGATTTGGAACAATATCCTGAACAAATGATTTTGTCGCTAAATTATAAATATGAATTGATCTTACTGCATCCTCAAATTGAAAATAATAATCCCCATAACAAGCTCCTGCTTGGTTGCTCGTTGGAACTGTTGGCGTGTGTGTCATCGTCATATAATAACTAAAGCAAGCTTTGTTTCTCATAATCATTTCTTTTTCTGAATAATACGTAACTTCTGATTCGATAATAACGTGATCTTTTGATTTTTGAGATGACGATATGGAGTTATTTACATCAAGAGTATCTTCGTTTGATTCTTCTGATTTTCTGAGCTTCTCTTTCTCAGCCTTAGCTTTAGCTTCTTCCTCTTCTTTTCTGCGCGCTTCCTCTTCAGCCCTTGCCTGAGCTTCAGCCTCAGCCTTAGCTTTTGCCTCTTCTTCTGCTTTTCTGCGCGCCTCTTCTTCAGCCCTTGCCTGAGCTTCAGCCTCAGCCTTAGCTTTTGCCTCTTCCTCTGCTTTTCTGCGCGCTTCCTCTTTAGCCCTTGCCTGAGCTTCAGCCTCAGCCTTAGCTTTTGCCTCTTCCTCTGTCTCTCTTGTTGGGTTCGCAGGTTGGAATTTCTCAGAGGCAGGCTCTTTTGCCAATTCTTCAGGTAAAGCTGAATTTGCCGATTTGTGTTGGTTGTCAAAACTACTACCAAACAATGCGCCTTTGCGGCTCGTTTTTAATGAGTTAACGATAAAAAAACACGAAAACAGCGCAAGTCCGCACAACAGTATAACTGACAACACAATAATTGCTACTGCTGCTTCTTTCTTCATATTCTCCTCAAAAGAAAAGTGTGATTGCCCGATTTATAGCTCTATTGTACTCATGGCAATGTATGAATCAATAAACAAATTGAAAAAATACACTATTACTTCATTATATCTAATATATGAATTGCACTATGCAAATTTTCTGCTCTTCGCCTATTAAAATATCATACCCGCTTTTTTATTTTATCTTTTATAAACTTCACGATGTAAATGAAACTGTGGTTTTTCATGATAAAGCTTATTGTTAAATATGTAAAGAAACCAACGATTATCTGCAGTCCAAATAATACATAAATGTTGATGTTTATATAATTCATCATCAGTACAATTATACACATTATTAAGGACGGAATTATATTCTCACATATATCCCAAACTTGATCCTTAAGTTTATAACCGAAAATCTTTCTGTTCACAGAAGTGTTAACAACCGACTCAAAAACGACATTAATTATACTTGTCACGGCTAAAAGTTGTGGAGAGTTTGCCAAGAATACTGCAATAATAACGACTGCATAAAAGGCCTTTTTTATTATATCCAGTTTAATTTAAGAAAAATAATTCATTTTAGTTATTTCTGATTTCTCTATCTCTCAGAAACAACTAAAAGTCCACAATATCCTTTTTCTCAATGCCTGAAATTTCCATCATTTTTAAAACAGAGGAGACAGCAGATTGTTGAATCTTATGGCGACAATCATTCGGCCATGTTCCGCTACCTATTGCCTTTTGCAGCAATTCATACACATAGTCAGCTGTCAGTTCACTGGGATCCACGGCGAAATCAGAAGCGCCGGCCATTTTCATAAAGTCTTTCCCTTTTATTCCCCAACAAATCAATACTGTAGGTATATTCATTGAAAAAGCGACAATCGCTGCGTGCATTCTCGCACAAACGACCGCTTTGAATTTTGATATTGTGTACACAAGATCCTTAGGTGACCTTGGCATTTCCACGAGTAATCCCTGAGCATGAAGTTTTTTCTCTACTTTATAGGCTATTTCAATATCCGAATCCAAACCGTTTGTAAAAAGAACTGGTTTATATGGCGTTTTTTTCTGAACAGCGCGAAACAGCCGAGCATAAAACTCTATCAATTGGCTTTCGGAGAAATCATAGCCATACATTGAGAAAGCGTTTCCTCTAATAACACCGATTCCGATAATATCGCTATTTTCATCTTTTGAGATGCCGTACAAATCTCCAGCTAAAGATGCTGTGCATCCCACTTGATCGACTTCACGACCTGAAAGAGATTCAAAAATATCCTTTCCATCGCGACAACTTAGGTAGAGTAATGTCTTATTTCTAAGAATTTTTTTCCATTCATCTTCAAAATGAAGTATTTCACCCACATCTTTGCTCATACCTACTGCATTCATACATAATACGGCATGCGCTTTTTCGCACGCTTTTTCTATTGCTGCGAATCGATGATGAAAAGGATATGTTGCGCAGAGCGAAACATACCCTCCTCCTGGGACAATGACAACATCCACATCATCTCGAATCTGTGAATAATACTGACGAACCAAAAAGTGATTCTTAAACAGTCTCCTGAGCAAAGAAATCATAAATCTGATACAGCGATACAAAAATGATTTTAAGGTTCGAATATTTCCGTGCTCTTTTGATTTTTTCAATGAAAAATCCCACTTGGTTTTGCCATAAATATCTATAATTTTTATTTCCGCATTGCTGAGTTTATTCAGTAAAAGCATCGTTGTTTCTATATACAACGGATCTCCCATATTATTAAAATAATAAAGGCCAATAAGCGCAACTTTTTTCCCCACCTAATATTCCTCACATTATAATTCAAAACATATTCGGATATTACATTTTTAACTCGTTTCTATTGACCCAAAATCTCATATGTTCATTGTTCAGATATCTATAATAATTTTGGATAGCAAATGCAGGGGCGTCTTTATATGAATTAATGGTATCACCCCCGCGATGATTAGTAATTGTAATATTATCATATTTTCTGTAAAAATCAGGTATAATAGGCTCAGATTCAAAGACATCGATCGCCGCTCCCATGAGTTTACCGGAATCCAAAGCTGATTTTAACGCGTCAGGATCGACGAGAACGGAGCGAGCCGTATTGATCAGATACGCGTTTTGCTTTATGATATCAAATTCTTGTTTCCCAATTATCGGTACGCCTGCGCGTGCATGAAGTGTAATTATATCGGAAGTTCTGAGCAGCGTTTCTTTGTCGACCAGCTTAAATTTTATAAAATCATACGCACTTTCTTTGAGATACGGGTCGTGTACTATGATATTGCAGTTAAAAACATCCAGTAGCTCCGCAACAAGACGGCCGACGGAGCCGAAACCAATAATGCCGACGGTCATATCGCAAAGTTCTCTGATCGAGGATTGCGTATTTGGATAATTCTCGCGCCATACACCTTTCTTCAATGAGCTGTCTGCCCTGGCGATATTTCTTGTTTCGCAAAGAATCAATCCGATTGTGAATTCGGCGACTGCGTTTGCGTTATGAGCGGGATTTGACGCAACAATTATGCCCATTTCAGTCGCCTCACTCACATCTATGTTTTCAACACCGCCGCGGCAGGATAATACTGCTTTAAGTTTTTTTGCTTTTTTCAGAAGCGTTTTTGTTACAGGACAAAGATGAACAATTAATACATCAGAATCCACGATTTCATTTTCAAGTCCGTCTGGGAGAGGTATTTCGTCTCGTCTCATGGATTCAATAGCTTTTACGGTATCGCGCATATCGATACGATTGTCTTCGCCGAAGAACAAAACTTTAAGCGTGTCTTGCTTTGATATAAACGGCGTAATACCATTTTTCATCATTTCCGAAGTGACATAAGCGTCACCGACGCACAGAATTTTCATTGAACTACCCCCTGCTTTATCAGGAACTCGGCATATTGCAGGTCAATATCGTTTGTAATCTTAAAATTGAAACGCTCGCCTTTAACGATTCCGATTGTTCTGTTATGAGATAAATAGACTTTACACGCCTCGATATAATTAGGAATGTCTTCTTCCGGTATCATTGAGACATAGTGTAAAAATCTGTCAAGAAAAAATGTCTGCGGTCCTTGGTCGCACCAGAGCTTGGAGCGATTCGGAACGCAGGAACAAAGATGTCCGTCATCACTCTGGAGCATAGTATCAATCGTGGGAATCGACGTTGTCACCATATCATAATTCTGCACCATAGCAATGTTATCAAGCAAAATGCGCTTGTTTACAAAAATCCTTGCGCAGTCATGGGTTATAATCAAAGAGTCTGGTTTATCAGCACATTCCATGGCCTTTTTACAAACATTGACCAATGACGTGAAGCGGCTGTTTCCGCCCGGAGTAAAAACAATTCGTTCTTCATTCAGATCAAACTCGCGAATCAGTTCAACATAGTAATCTTTCCATTCAATATTGGTTGAAACAACAACAGCATCAATTTCATCAATCGACAGAAAAGTTCGAAGGGATCTTATAAAAATCGGAACTCCGTCAACTCTGAGGAACTGTTTTGGCATAGAAGCAGTTTCCATTCTTGAACCTGTTCCGCCTGCTAGAAGTCCGCCAAAAATCATTTTTAACTCTCCTTTGCTCTAATAATCTTCATCACTGCCTGATATACCCGTTCACAGTTATTTCCGTCATTAAACTGATGATAAATCTCTCTGCAGCGTTCTCGTTCTTCTTTCCACGTATCATTTTCCAACAGAGATTTTGTCTCTTCAAGGACTTCGTCCCAGGTGTAGCACAGAGGTCCGCCAGGTATATCATAGAAATAATCGTTCAAGCCGGCATCATCGGTTTCATATTCTTTAATATCGTATGGAAAATACACCACAGGCTTACCACTACACATAAAATCGGTTGTTACGCTGGAATAATCTGAAATAAGCAAATCAAAATAATGCAGATACCCGTACACATCATCCCATACTGATTTATCTTTAGCTAAAATAATATTTGTAAACTCGTATTCATACTGAAGAAAATTCTTCAGCTCATGAAAGTGCGGTTTATAAACCATAATGATATTATGGTTATTCAATTCTGAATCAATTTTTCTGAATGCATCGATGTTTATTATATTGTTTCCGTCTTTCCCAAAATTCCTGTGTGTTGGCATATATATAATGAATTTTTTATGAGGATGCGCTATCCGAAGAGCTTCCATATTGTTGTTTTTTGGCTTAAGAACAAAGGAATCGTTTCTGGGATATCCGGTCATAAAAAACAACTCAGAGGGGATTTGCATCAACTTCGTGAAAGTATTTATATAAAGATCTGAAGTAGCAATCCAGTGAAATTTTAAATATCGACTTCTGTTATGCGACGCTCCGCCATGCCAGTTCATTGATTTAAATCCCATACCATGCCACAGTTGAACTGTGACAGTTCTGCTATTATTTAAAAAAGGAGAAATATCCTGATTTCCTTCGGTCTCAAATGCGATTTTCGCTCTTAAAACATAAAGAATGCCTTTAATTGAAATCCTCTTTGCGCACTTCATTCCCTGGCGAGTGATATTTTCGAAAATACTGTTATCTCTCGTAATCCAAACAGCGTTGATTTCTGGATGATATTTTACGACATACTCGAACATATACTTGGAATTATCAGAATACTGTTTGCCCTGCCACGCTCCAAAAACCCATAAATTCTTTTTTTTTGGGAAAAAAAAGGAAAACAGAGGCAAACAATTATATAATCCTTTTTTTAATCTACCAAAAATGTCTGGCATAGTATCCACCTTTTAAAGGAAGCTTTTCATATAAAGCGATAGTCGATTCATAACCAATAAGCAGTATAAAAACAACTTATAATTCAGGATTCTGAATCAGATTTTTTGCCTTTGAGTTTTAAAACTATTTTTTTCGCAGTTTTAAGGATGCTTACTAACGATTTTCTGTAAAGTAATATAAGCACTATTAAAATAAAGCCCTGTCCTAAATAAAGATGGCTTTCAAGGTGCTCAAAAACAATCTGAAGAGCAAGCAGAAAATACGCTATGATATCCCTGAGGATGTTTATTTTCCATTTTATATACTTTCTTGAAAAAATCAACCGTATAAGCCAAACACAAACGAAAGAAAATGCTGTGGCAATCGCCGCACCGATTGTTCCGAAAAAGTTAATCAAAACAGCATTTAAAATACAGTTGATAATTGCAGCTGTTAATGTTGATACGGCATATATCAGGCTGTTCTTAACAGCAACGAACACACTGCCAACAATGGCGCTCAAAGAGCTGAACAATGTTGCAAATAACAGAATTGATGAATACCGCCATGCATCAAAAAACTCTTTTTTGAACAGAATATGTGCTAAAGGAATATTGGTTATTATCAAAAAACTACAAAGTATAATCAGACCAGTATTATAAAGTGTGTATGTTTCGGAAAAAAATCCGTCCGAGTCGTCCTTATCAAACTCTTTAATAGCGGAAAGACTCCATGCTTTGGAAAAAATAGTATGAAAAGTACTCAGTATTGTCGGTATTTTATATGCCACAGACAGAATACCGTTTTCTGAAACGCCACACATCCAAACGACAAAATATTTGTCAAGGCTATTGTTCATCCACCATGCAATACCATTAAATATTAACGGAATACTGTATGATCGCATCGCCTTTTGAGAAACATAATCACAGCAATTTTTAAAAATACGAATCGGCGAAATACGAATTACAATCAAGCAATACACACATGCGGCAAGCGATCCGGCAACAACAGATATAAGATAACCGATAATACCAAACTTGAAACATATCAGCAGTAAAATATTCAACAAGATTGTTATTAATGTTACAATAATACCTGAAACGGCAACCTCTTTAACTTTATCTATCGCCCGCAAATAATTGCTGAGGATTTGATGTAACGATGTCACAAAAAACTCAAGAAACAAAAAAATATAGCAATAACCGCTCCAGTCTACAACATGTAAGAAGTGTAAAGCTGCCAGCATTCCTGCTAAAAGGAAGCTTCCGACGAGAAGGATCCTTAAACCGTACGACAGGACTTTTTCACTATCCTGCTTTCGCTCTATTGCAAATCTCAATACCGAGTCCGCAATGTTGAGCGTAAACACATGCATAAGAAGGAAAGCAGAGGTCGAGATAATATCTACGGTTCCATATTCTGCTGTAGTAAGGATGTTTGTATACAGTGGAACCAGAAAAAAAACTAGAATTTTAGATCCAAAAGAACTGATTGCAAACAAAAAAGTATTCTTTGCCAAATAACTGTATTTTTTTTCATTCGACATTTAAAGCACCATTTTTTACAGGCTGATCATAAAAACGTCTTGTCAACCCTATCGTAATCAACAGAGCATTATTGACTCCGCCTTTTTATATATAATTAATCCGATATTCGGAGAGAAGTTCTTTTTTTCCCTAAAACTACAAGGGGCTTCGTTGTGGAAAACCAAATTCCCACAATCATGTCAGTCAATATGACAGCTTTAAGAAGCTTACATTCTATAGAGAAAACCTATTAGTTAATCTTATATCATTCAAGATATGAAAATCCTGCTACTTATATTGCCAAGACGGTCTTTTGCTTGTTTTTATTTTTGGAGCTCACTATACATTTTATAGAAGCGCCTATGCTTATATAAAAAAAATAACTTTCTACAAATGATTCGGAGTAGAACAAGCAAACCGAAAAAGAAATAAAAATAATTGCTACATCTCTAGTATATGAAGATGAGGAAAGAAAAGCTTGCATATATAAGATCATGACTGCAACAGAGATTATTACACCAATCGGGTACCCAAAAGAAAGTACAAACTCAATTAAAATATTATGAGGATAACCTCCTGAAGTTGTTTTGGTCCAACCGCCCATCAGTCCCCAACCCAAGAGAGGCTTTTCATTAATTCTTTCAATGAAATAAGAATAAATTATTTTTCTGCCTGAATCAAAGCTTAAGTTATCCAACATGACTCTTATATTTCTACTAGACAAACCAAAATCTTTCAATCTTTGGAGCACAAATGCGATAATCTCCCTATAAAAAAAAGCGAATACTATAAAAAGGCCAATCCAAAAGAACGATTGTATGAGTTTATTTCTATTATGGAAATCTATTGTTGATAGAGCCATGAATACTAATAGTGCTAGGATACACAGCAATGGCCCTCTAGAACCATATAACAGTATTACTAATGAACCTAGCATACATCCTATTAAATCCAATATTTTTTTCTTCTTATAAAAGAAAAAATAATAGAACACAAGAGTTGGTAAAAGGATAGAGTATCCTACTGGCATATTATAATAATTTATTGACGATGTCGAAGATGTTACAGCGACATATGTATTCAAAATCAAAATCGGCCAAGATAACCAATAGATTCTTTTCAGCAAATCCTTATAATCGGTAATGCAATAGACGAAAATACCCATTGGTAGATAACCCAAAATAATTGCTATTATTTTAGACAGATGAGTATCAATTTTTATTCCGCCTAAAACATAACTGAAGATTAATATTATCAAACAAAATGCTTCAGGTATCAGTAATCTCTTGAGATTACCAGTTTTAAACAAATAAATAGCAGCCCAGATGAACAATATACCCAGCACAACGCGATTCAATATTTCCCAAATTTGAGAGCCATTAAAGACAAATTCGACAAGTATATTGATTGATCTAAAAGCTAAAAAAGTTAAAATGAAAGTTATCAGTGGTTTATCATCAATTTTAGCTCTATTTTTCCAAATTACAAATCTCTTCATAGTTCTATATCGTTTATTCTTTCTAATAATTCGTAATACTAAACAGAAAAAAGTAGTTCATTATTACAAAGCACAAATCATATTAGTTAAGTAAGAAATCATCAATCGCATGAATAGAGGCGAAGATACGCATTAACAAAATGTAAGGGATTGATCATGCCACGATACTGTTGATATTTCTCATCATATGTCCACTCTTCTTTAAGGGCATTGTTAACTACATACGCAAGATCCGCGACATCTTCGACAATAAATGTTTTTCCCAGATGATGTTCCGTAATGATTCTTCCAAGGCTTCCGTGATTTGGACCGATTATCTGTTTACCAAGTCTTACCCCTTCTCCAAGAGGTCCGCTAGCACCGTCGAACTGTTTTCTGTAAGGAAGGACTACGATATCAGACGCACATACACACATTGAAAATATTTCATCATCCAAAAAACCCAGAATCGATGTAACATTACTCAAATAAGCTGCCGCTTTTTCTTTTATGAAATCAGAAGAAAAGTATTCTTCTTTGCCAGCTATTAGAAGATGAAACGGTGCTTCGACACAATTAAGAGCATCCAAAAGTAAATCAAGCCCTTTGTCATATCGAGTTCCGCCCAGACAGAGGAGAATTTTCCCATTCACATCATGAAGACCAAGCATTTTTCTCGCGGCATCTTGTTTCACTTCTTTAGTGTTACCAAAATACGGATACTCTATATGTACCAAATTATTGATTCTTATTTTGTGAAGGTCACAAAGAAGGCTATCTGTATGAACTACAACATGATTTGCATTTCTACTAATCATTTTATAGCTTATATCTCTAAAGAAACTTCGTCTTATTTGATGAAATGTAATCACGGTCTTATATTTTTTTGACAGTTTTTTAAGTCCATACCCAAAATATCTGTAAAGTGAATCTCCATAAACCAAATGAATGACATCCGGCTTCTCTTTTTCTGCTATCTTGATCAAACTTTTAATATAATTTTTATACTTCAAAAAGGATGTTGATGGGTCCGAAGCACTGTATGTCGGACAATTCCAGTCCTCATTTGAGGGTTTATCCGCTACAAGAATAGATTTCACATTCGGGCAACCCATTAATGCTTTTAAATATGTTCTATGGTGACCAGTCAATTTTGAGTCAACGAACATTACCTTCATCTGCCGATTCTCCATCATACATACTGTGTAATACAGCGAAATTATAATATAAAATGCGATCCGTGTTCCTATATCTCGATAGTATGAACAGCTAATCCATTTCAATAGCATGCTTTGCTATATTAGAGTAAGAAAAAACCTTCATTCCCTTTTCTTTTGCGATATTTGTCATTCGAGAAAGTTCATCTCTGTTTTTATATAGCCGTTCTATAACATCCTGTATTTCTTCTACGGAATCTTGTTCCAAAAACACAACATTTCCACCCAAGTCAACGTGAGTGGTTCCAGCCCATTTTTTTACAACAATCGGTTTGCCTTGTGCTACTGCCTGCTCCCAAAAAACTGAATGTCTACCCGGGAAAACGATTAAATCCGCAATTGCAAAATAATCATAAGATTTTGCAGAATCAATCCAGCCGATATATTTTACCTGATTTCCGTCAACTCTTTGTTCGACTTCTGCCTTCAGGTCAGGCGTAACGGAACCAAATAATATAAGCTTCAAATCAGACTTATTGATATTATGTACAGCATCCATCAGCAAGAGTGTCTGCTTTTTCCAACGATCTATTTTCCCTCCGGAAACAATAATAAAATCGTTATCAGAAATACCACATTCTTCCCTCAACTTTGCTGTTCTTTCCGAATCCATCGCCTTTTTAACCAAATCGTCATCGGCACCCATAACAAGAAGTTCGCACTTATCTGAAGGCAGTTTGTATACATCGCGAAGAAAATCAACCCTTGCAGGAAGGACACCATAGAATTTAGTAGTATACGGTTCTACTATATGAGCACAATGCTTCCATAATATTCCATGTAGAAATACTTTGGAGATTATGTTTGTCGCTGAATTTGAAAAATCCGCATGATTATCTACATAAACCTTGACCTGAGGATTTTTCTTCAGATAGCGGACAACCTTCCTCATATCCCAAAACTGGCAATTATGAATAAAAAGAATGTTCGGATGAGCTTCTTCCAATGCATCAATCAAACCTTTGTAAGTTTTTAGTTTGTAAATCAGAGAGTTTGCATGAGTATATTGTATTCTTGTAACCTTAACTCCATAGTCACTTACATACATTCCTGCTGGCAAATTGTGTATATCTAAACCATTTTTATCAAAGCCATCTTGAGATGCGATTATTTCCACATCCAGGCCCATCGCCTTGTGAAACTTTACTAAATAATTGACCTGGTAACTATGCCCATCTACGAATCTATCTCCCAAGCAAAGATGTATGATCTTCATAATTATTTTATAACCCCACATGTTTTGTTAAACAATTAAAAATGGCTTTCTTTTAATTTATCTCGATTTTTAGAAAATAATATAAGCTTTTCAACTTAATAAAAACTTGGCTATTTCAATGCCAATACATTCAAGCATATATAATGGGCAATACCCATTATTTCTATAACACTTGTAACGGTCTTTAATTCGGCTGACAGCCTTTTTTATATTTTTTGTATTGCTTGTTCCGCCTGTAACAAAATTTGCAAGGACAATATTTTTAATAACAATTTTCTTATTTGCTTTTTTGACCCTCAGCAAAAATTCGAAATCATCATGAATTCCTTCGCACAAAAAAATTCCTAATTCATCATAAACCTTTTTAGCGACGAATGATGTTGGATGATTCCAGTGACGGCTGGTTGGGAACCTGTCATTTTTAGAGTGTTTAACTAAAACAGACCCGTCCGTTTTTATCAGATTAATGTCTGCGTAGAACATGTCGAAATGTTCATCAGAAAATGTTTTAGCTACAGTAGAAAGCGCTATTGGTTCATACCAATCACCGGAATTAATTATTCCGATCACATCTCCTGTTGAACGAAGAATACCTTTATTCATCGCATCGTAAATGCCATTATCCGGCTCGGATGTGATAATATATGTGTAGCCCTTATGCTCAAATTGTGTTCTGTAACTTTCAGCGATTTCAACCGTTTTATCTTCTGATGCCCCATCGACTATATGATATTCAACCTCGCCATCATAATCTTGTTCAAGGACGGATTCGATGGTTTTTCTTATAACTTTTTCACTGTTATAGCAAATAGTGATAACTGAAAGTTTCATTATTTTTCCGTCCTCGCTATAGAATCTCTTAAATCTACAACCCTATATTCAAAATCGTATTGGCTTATTATCTGATCATATGTCATATTTCCAAATGCTTTATTGGCAATTTTTCTCGATTTTCCCGGAATCCTGCCAGCTAAACTCACAACCCAGTTCCAGCCTTTACCGATATGTATCTTATGTCCTGATGCTTCCGCTATCATCCTCACCATTTCACTTGTTTTTGTATATTCCGCATTCTGTGGCCAGAATATTCCGCCTTCGCCCCGTATCATTACCTGTGCAAGAAACTCGCAAAGGTTCTCTATATACAGCATTGAACGTTCGTTTTGAATATTGGGGAAAATCGGAAGCTTTTTTGCCATCTTACTGAGTATTGGATAGTTACCCTTGCTTCCTTTCCCGTATATCATTGGTGGACGAAGTACGGTTACGGTAAAATTTTCGTCCGCGAGCTCTCTTACGCCCTTGTCAGCCTGCCATTTGCTGTCCCCGTAAAAATTAGATGGTTGCGGCTCTATTTCTTTCGTTATTCTTTTGCTCTGCCCATATGGAGCAGATTCTCCGTATATAATTGCAGATGACATAAATACAAATTGCTTAACACCGGAATCTTTTGCTTTTTTACATGTTTCTTTTGCAAGATCCGTATTTACAGCATAGTATTTCTTTTTAGTCTCTTCATCTACCCTGCTTACATCCGCATGCGCAATTCCAGCAACATGAAAGACTATATCATATGGCACGAAGTCTTTTTGCCTCCAAGATCCGTCAATCATATCAACAGTATCAATACTTAATTCAGGGCTGTAATGCTCGTTCACATAATTTTCAAAAGAAACGCCAATATATGAATTAGCGCCTGTGATGAGTACTTTTTTCATTTTGTATTCCTCCTAGTATCGGCTGTTTTCTTTCTTCATCTCGCCCGTGCCACCTTCAACAACGGTATTATCTTTGCCAAAAACATGAAGACTTCCGAGAAAACATTTTATGTCCATTTTAAGACCGAGATTATTTTTGTATTCGCCGTCAAGTTTTGATTTTTCGGGAATTTCAAGCTCATCTCTTCCGTTGATCTGAGCCCAGCCGGTAAGTCCCGGCTTAATGTCATTTGCGTTGTACTTATCACGTTCCGCAGTCAGCAAATCCTGATTCCAGAGTCCCGGACGCGGACCTCCTGTTTGTCAAGTAGGGACAACTGCTCCGCCTGATTTTTATTTTCTGGGCGGGATTATGTTTCGCATATTCCAGCAGGCTCAAAATAAGCGCGCAAAAAAAGCACGTACATCTCGATTCAAGACATACGTGCTCTGTAGCAGCTAAAAGTTGTTCCTAATATTACATGAGGGTTATCGCTAAAATAGTAGGGTCAACACCTGATATTCTGTTTTCAGATCAGATTCTCCGGATCAATAAATTGTTCGGGCGTGATCTGGATAGCCTCCTTCAGCTCAAACTCCACCAGATTATGCTCCGGATGGTTTACGCCGTAGACAAGATAGCTTTCATCCAGGCTCCAGTGACAGGCCTTATAGACCACTGATAAGAAAGGGCTGCTTGTGATATCAAACTGGAATCGATCTCCAGGTACCACTTTAGGCACACGAAAAGAATCCCGGTCTATCGCCTCACAGCGCTGGACCGCAATTTTCTTATCCCTGTTATTGAAAAGAAAACGGATATATTCCGGCTCTCCCATTGCCCGGATGGTCGAGTGATAAATCAGCATCCTCCCACGACGTATATTGAAGGATAAGCCCAGACGAATTCCCGCAATATTATCATCCATCTACCGTCCCACCTCCCTGTGCTTCTCCAAAATCAGAAATGGATTGGTATTGATCTACAGAATCTATTCCTACGTTCCTGTGCTTCTCCACCGGAATTCCGAAGGAATGTTCCCAATCATCTGGATAAAACGGTTTTACCGGCATTCTTTCTTCCTCATTCTGACGTTCGGTGATCTGTTCCTGGGTCAAACCCACTTCTGTACTCTCAGTCACCTGAGCCACCGTCTTTTTCTTTCGTTCAAAAACAATCTCCGGCTCATCCAGTTCGAAAACATAAAGGATATCGCCCTCGAACTCAATTCTATGTCCAAGGACTTTATACCGGCACTTATCGTTCCAATCCATCAGCTCATAAATCCGTCTGGAGAATTCTTTGCTTGAAATCTTACGGCTCTTGCGCTTATCAGGCTTTGAAATACACCAGCGCAGGGAATCCTTATCGTTTTCTTCGCATTTACGAATAACCATCCGATGCTGGCCACGATTGATCATCACCTGGATATACACAGCATCTTCCAGGCCATTGATACAGGCAGTATTGAAGGTGATACTGTCTTTTCTCAAAACTACTGACGGCTCCCGCAAATGCGCAAACATCTCCCGACGGACAATCTGGTATCCGTCATAGCTGAATGTCCGCTGAATCTCAGCTGCCCGTTCATTATAAGAATCCATCTCTGCCGTACTCATATTGCAAGCCCCAATCCCTGAAGCATCTTCTGTGCTTCTGTTTCTATTTCGTGTATTATTTCCTGCCTCATCCCACCAGCCGTAGCATATGTCCTCGCCGGCCTAAGTATCTCCCAGTTGCCACTGTACGGAATTCTCTCAAACCCGGCAACCTTCGCAGAATCGCCAAAATGACCTTCCCAGTTATCAGGATATGCTTTTTCCAAGGAGTATACCGTTACGATCTCCATATCGCCGTCTCCATCCATCGCTTCAGATTCTCGTCTTGTCTGATCAACGCCATCTTCTTCACTTGCCTGGTATTCACCTTTCTTAACAAGACGGATAATCTCCGGTTCAGAAAGATCAAATACGAGCATTTGATCAGATCCATCTGAAAAATACTGACCACAGAGTCTGTATCGGTTATCCTTATCCCATCCAGCTATTGTATAAAGTGCCGCGGCAAATCCAGAAATGGTTCTCTGTGAAGGAATCCATTTGCCGTCCTTCTTCCTGCCCCACCGGATTGCGTTTGGGCTATCCGATTTACAGGGACGAACAGCAATACACTTTTCGACAGTATTCAGAAGGAGCTCAACATATTCCACATCTTCAAACTTCTTCAGGCTTACCGTGTTGAATGTAAGCCGGTTATTCCCAATTGTCGCTACAGGCTTGTCTTTCAAAGAAAAGAAATGCGAGCGAACGATCTCGTACTGGTCAAGACTAAAGCTTCCTCCGTTCGCTTCCTCTCCTATCCCATCCTCTCTGCTATCATCGGTATCATAGGCACTTTCAGACGCTTCTTTATAATCATTATCCGAAAAGCCATACCAAGTCCGATTGACGGAAACATAGCCCCTGAGAACCCCCTGATCAATCACGTCTAACGTCGGCAGTGGTCTGCGGTCACGGGCATATTTTTCCGACTTTAGTTTCGCCTGCGCTGCATCGAAAATCTCCTGGCTGACAATCGCATCATGATGCCCAATCTCAAGCACCTGCTTGCGATCCGTCTTATTTTTCCGCTTTTTGTGCTCCCAGAAATCGTACGTAAAAGTCTTCCAGCTCAAGACATTGCCGCAATGGCGCTCATTGGTCAAAATCTGTCTTACGCCAGACGCACTCCAGCTGGTATTCCCTTTCTTTGTAGGACGCTTCAAGTCGGTTAAAAGTTCAGCGATCTCTGACAGCGGAAATCCGTACAGAAACAGGTAGAAAATCATCCGTACAGTAAATGCCTCATCTGGATTGATCACCAGATTTCCATTTTCATCATGGTCAAAACCCAGCAGCACAGGCGTCAGAAAATTTCCGTTGTCAAAGCGATGCTCCAATGACCAATTCATGGAGTTGCTCTTGGTCTTGGATTCTTCCTGCGCTGCTGCAGCAAGCACGGTAAGAATCATCTCACTGGTGTTATCCAAGGAGAAGAATCCCTCCGTTTCAAATTTGACGCCTACCGGCGGATGCAGCTGTGCCAGTTTCCGTACGACGCTCAGACAATCCACCACATTCCTTGCAAATCTGGAAACATTCTTCGTAATGATCACGTCGATCTTTCCGGCATAACAGTCTGCAATCATGCGGTTAAACTCATTCCGTTTCTTCAGAGACGTGGCGCTGATACCTTCGTCGGCATAGATACCCGCAAATGTCCATCCCGGTGTCTTTGCGATCTGCTCTTCATAATGCTTTTTCTGCAATTCATATGATGTAGTCTGCGCCGGATCATCTGTGGACACACGACAGTAGGCACATACACGCTTTTCGACAGTCTCATCCACCAATGATTTTGCTGGAGAGGCAGGAAATGTGATCAGCTGACGCCCTTCCAGATTACTGTTCTGTATTTTCTGGCGTATATGCTCTCTTTGTTCATCACGGCTGATATGATTCATTTCCATTTGCATCCCCTTCTGCTAACCTGGCATCAGAGCTAATTTCTTCGGGGTATTCCCAATACCACACGTTTGCTTTTCTGTATGCCCTGATTCCAAGTTTTTTCATTACGGTACGGACAGTTCTTTCCGAAATCCCGGCCATTTTCATTTCGTCCAGGATTTTCCCACTTGGCAGGCTCCCACCTGACAAGATCAGTTTGAGAATCCGTTCCGCTTTCTGTGATTTATTCTGTATTATATCCTCCGCCGCCCCAAACAGGCCGTCTTCATCAATCGTACAAGTTCCAAGAATATGGAACCCAATATCCTTATCAAAGATAAATCGGATCGCTTTCCCCTCATAGGCAAGGCTTGATTTTACCGGAAAAAGATACCGGACATCCGGATTTTCACGGTCTCGCTGTATCATTAGTACGCTTCGAGCCGCTGCTGCCAGATCAATACTGCCAAGCCCACGGTATAGATTTTTTCCGCCACCGGTCTTGTTCATGTGTCCTATCAGAACAATCGCGCAACGATATCTTTCTGCAAGTTCTGCAAGCTTTCTTGTCATCTGGCGCATTTTCGCGGCATTAACCATATCGCTTTCCGGTGGAATATATGCCTGTATGGGATCAAAAACTACAAGTTTCGCTTTCGTTCGAATCAGTGCTTCCTCAATCCGCTGATCATCAAATGTCAGCGGCTTTGATTCCTCAACGATATATGCAATCCTGTCACAGTCAGCTCCTGCCCGGAGCAGCCGCGGTTTGATCGTATCTGCTACGTTATCTTCGGAGCACTGGTATATTACGGTATTTTCCTGTTTCAGTTTGGTTCCATCCGGCAATATACCGCCTGTACTGACGACCGCCGCAAGGTAAAGCATGAATGTCGATTTACCATCTCCAGGATCGCCCTGAAGAAGCGTTATCTTTCCACAGGGAATATAGGGATACCAGAGCCAGTCAATTTCTCTGGCCTGAACCGCAGCATAATATTCGATATCTGCATTATTTTCCGTTTCCCTGTTCATTCATGCCCACCTTGCTTTTACCGGCACTGTTATCGAGTCTCCAATTTTCGATTCTTTTCTGTGAGATCCGCGACAATTGCAGTGATCAGCGTAAATTCTTTGTCTGATAACCCGGATGCGTCAATCAAACGTACAGAATCGTAACCAAGTAGATAATCTGTCCGGACATGATACAAATCCGCCATCCTGATGAGGATTTCATAGGATGGTTCTCGTAGATTATTCTCGTAATGGCTGATTGCCTTGCGGTTGACGCCAAGTATTTCAGCCACCTGAACCTGTTTGAAATTCTTTTCTTCCCGCAGCCGTCTGATCCGATCTCCAAATGTTTCTTTCATGTGCATTTCCTTTCTATGCACCATATGGATTTCGAGGATCTTTCGGCTACGTTATCCTATCAAATATCTGTCTCCAGTTGGGAGCATCCATTCGCCTTTTTGTAGCCTTCGTCCAAAATCAATTCAACTCCTGCTATTCTTAGGCTGCAATCCACTGCTTTCTCCCGGTAATGCCTATGGCACACCTTTGCAGTCTTGCAGCCTTGCAGTCTTAAACATGTTTATCTTCGTCCGAAACAAGAAAAACCGTTTCAGTACAAGCATTTCCTTCATCACCCCCTCTCCGACATCGATCATACAGCGGCTCTCGCCACTATTTCCTTGCAGTCTTGGGTGTATCCAAGGCTGCAATTTTGTATGTCATGAAGCCGAAACATCCCCGTTTTACCGCGTTTTCAGCGGATATATGGAGCATATATAGACCATATCATTACAGCCGCCAAAAATCTATAATGAACAAAACTGGGCGAAAGGAGGCTGGCGATTTGATAGACTATAGTCCCCTCTGGCAGACGATGAAAACCAAAGGCATATCCCAATATCAACTGCTCAATCGGGGAATCGAAAAAAGCTTGCTTGAACGCCTCCGACGAAACCAAAACATCACTGTTCTTTCCATTGAGAGACTCTGCAATATATTGGAATGCACGCCAAATGACATCCTGACCTTCTCCAATGAGGCCGAAGACAAAAAATAACCGCTGAATCACAGATATATTCCTGTCATTCAGCGGTTTTCGTTTGTGTCAATAATGATAAAGGATTATGCCCGAAGTCCAGTGATTCTTCCGATCAACCACCATACGAAATAGATAAGTGCCCGTATCAGAGCAAATATGGCAATCACACAGCCAAACAGCGCCCCGATCACAATGTTGAGTGCAAGGATAGCTGTACTCGCAGCGGGATTTCCCCCAATCGGTATCACCCACAGCATATAGGGAACACCAAACGGTATGCCAAACACAAGGCAGAATCTTAGCCAGTCTATCTGTCCATCCACCACGTAAATATAGTGGCCAAAGTAAGCCAGAAGCAAAATCATAATTATCGGGATTATGGTATTTCTTGCCAGTTTCATGATTTTTCACCCGTTCCTTTCTGCTCCAGAATGAAGCCTACACGTTCTGCCGCTTTCTGCAGCAGATCTTCAAAGGTAAACACTATTTCTATGTGCTTCGGATCATATATGACAACCCGGTCAATATACGTATCGGCAATTTCCATGGTTAGTTCTCTTTTCTCATTGATTTGCTCATAATCTTCCGCGATACGTTTCACACCAGACAGCAGCGCATCCTTCTCTTCTGCCGAACGAAGCAGCGTTTTCTGTTCTTTTTCTAACTGCTCGATCTGTCCTATCAGTTCATCCTTATTAGACAGGTAAGCTTCCTTACTGATAATCTCCTCCGCATAGGCTTCATATAGGTGAATACGCCTGGCCTTTAGTGTTTCAATTTTCTCTTTGATCAGCCGCAGCTTTTCCTGGACCGGATCGCTTTCATTTTCTTTCTGTTCCTGCAATACAGCATTGAAATTCCTGAAGAGCGCGACCTTGGTACGGAGTGCATGGCTGACAATTCCAACGATTGCTTTTGCTTCATATACTGTTGAATCGCATTTGGAATGTTTACCTACGCCCTGCCTGTGCAGGCAGCAAAGGCTCGGCGTTCCATGGTCATCATATGGCATACTGCATCCGCAATTCCCACAGCGCACCTTGCTGGTCAACGGAAAATTCGTTTTCTGCGGCAGCGCCCGCTTGGATATTGACCGAATTGCTGCCTGTGCCGCCTCCCATTCATCTGTGGTAACAATCGCCGGATGCACGCCTTCAACGATTATCTGTTCATTCTGTGGCACCGCCCGTCTGGCCTTCCCTCCTACACGGAGCCTCTTTGTAGTGCCGTGGACTAAAGCACCGGTATAGGAATAGCATTTGATAATTCTCCACACCATATAGGTGTTCCAGAGCCATTCATCATCAGAAACAACTCGGTTCCATTGCTGATAGTTATCAAAATGCTCCTGTTTATATTTCCCGGGTGTTGGTGCGTTAAGCTCATTCAAATGGTTCGCAATGCTGGAAGTGTTCCATCCCCCTATT
>JAEEJJ010000128.1 GCA_016281805.1 Clostridiales bacterium | reverse complement strand
CGGGTCAAGAACAGTATATACATATTTTCCGTCGGGACCTTTCCATTTGCCTATGTCCATTCGCTGTCCTTCTTCGGTTTTATACGGTTTTAAGACTTTGCCGTCTTTGATGACCGGCGTTCCCATGCCCCATTCAAGCTTTTGTGTTGAAAAGCCGTTGAGACCCATATGCGCTTCTATCGAAGGCAAAGCATAAGAAAAACCGAAGCAGTCTGTCAGAAAAATATCGGTGCTTTTTTCCCCGAATTCTTTTTCAAAAAAGCCGTTTCCCATTAAAACCTGACGCATGAGCGCCTCGGAAGACGGAATATTCACGTCGCACGCATCCCAGGTGCTTCCCGCTACATTCCATCGGCCTTGTGCAACATACTCTTTCAGCTTTTCATAAAGTTCCGGATAGTATTCTTTTGCAAGCTGATATCTGAATGCTCCTTCAAAATTGAATTTATACCCCGGATATTTTTCGAACAGCTCAAAATTCCGTTCCAGTGTATTTTTTATGCAGTCGCGAATAGTATCCTGAATATCCCAGTTCCACTGAGTATCAAGATGCGCGTCCGAAACGGCATAAAGCTTACGTTTATTCTTTTCTTTTTTTGCAGACATGATTTTTACCTCACCGTTTTTTTACTTTGCGGAATCTGTTGTTTTCAAGTATATCATAAAGGTATCGGAAAATCAATATATTTTGAAATTTTACAAAAAATTCCCTTTTCCACTCTTTTACTATTCGGTAAAAAATGATATAATTGATAAAAATATATATTCAGAGGTTGAAGATGAACAATAATGACAATAACGACGAAATTACCGTCAATCCGGAAGAGATCGCCCGTAAAATCAAGTCCAACGCTAAAGATTTAAAGAAAACGCTGAAAAAATATATAACAAAAAGAGAAATAATCATCGTGGCGGCTGTTGCGCTCGTTATTTTTCTAATTCTGTGCAATAAACCGTATTCGGGAGATTTCTTTTTTCTCTGGAGACCGGCTTTTTGGTCTGTCAATAAAATATCCGATGATGACGGTTACAAGATCACAGTTCCGAAAGCAGGGGCAAGCGACAGCGGTACGGAGCTTGACAACGTTATTATAAAAGACATTTCTTCGTCTCTTTCCGAAGAAATAACAAATCCGAAAGAATATATTATTGATCAGATAAATTTTCAGGTCGACAGGGCAGATAAAAGCCACTACGCGAGAGGCACGGTTGTTGAACAGTTCCAGTTATTCGATGCCGGCAGAATGGACATGGGCGACCAGGAGGCATATTATTTTGTTTTCTCACCGGGAGGCGAATATTCCGGCAATAAACTTCTTCAGGTCGCTATAAAAAAAGGCGATAAGATGATCCTTGCCACATTCAGAAGCCGCTGGATGAATTTTGACGACAACTATCAGAAGGCATATAATCTTATTAAGTCCATTAGAATAAAATAGCTTTATATTATATCATTATATCGATCGGAGGATAAAACAGTGGAAAAAAACAGAAAAACTGCCGGTGCCGATGAAAGCACACCGTCTAAGGCGCAGTATTTTTCATGGATAAACAATACAAACGAAGGATCGACCGAAAAACAAACGCTTGTAAACCTCGAATATTTTCGCTGGCTCAAAGAAAAATACGGAATGCAGCTTGATATTTACGCATTTGATGCTGGAAATCTCGATACTTTCCGCAGCAAGTATTATTCCGAAAGGCTGCCGCTTCTCAGGGAAAGATTTCCGGAAGGTTTTAAAAACATAATATCCTCCGCATCTTCTATCGGCACGAAGCTCGGTATGTGGGGAGGTCCCGACGGATTCGGCAACACAGAAGAGGAAGCGAAACAACGCCACGAAACAATGGTGTCGCTATGTCGTGATTACGGCTTTGCACTGTTTAAACTTGATGCGGCATGCTCCGGTCTCAGACCCGAAAAAAGATCCGAATTCGCAAAAATGATGGAAGAATGCCGTGAATACCAGCCTGAACTTATAGCGCTTAACCACCGTATTGATTTCGGAGAATGCGAAAAATACCTGACCACATTTCTGTGGCAGGGCGTAGAAACATATGTCGATGTCCATATCTGCAACACCTGCACAGCACCGCACCACAGAGCGTTTATATTTACGCGCGGCGAAGTTCCGGGACTGCAGCGTCTAAGTGAAGACCACGGCGTTTGTCTTTCTTCCTGTATGGACAGATTTGAGGATGACCTTGTATATCAGGCATTTAACAGAGACCTTATTCTCGCTCCGGAAATATACGGCAATCCGTGGCTTTTGCGCGATGACGAACACGCAAAGCTTGCTTATATCTACAATCTTCACCGTCAATACAACGATATTCTGGTAAAAGGTTTTATACTCGATGAAGAAAAATACGGCCCCAATGCGGTAAGCCGCGGAAACGGAGAAAGAAGACTCGTTACCTTCGGCAATGCATCGTGGAATAAAAAAACAGTCAAAATAAAGCTTGACAAAGAAATCGGGCTTGATGAATGTGATAAGGTCTCGGTAGTTATTCGCCATCCGTATATTCAGCTGCTCGGCGAATACGAATACGGCAGCGAGGTCGATGTTGTTGCAGATCCGTTCAGAGCGGTATTGCTCGAAATATGCGATTCAAAAGTCGCTCCGGAACTTCTTTGCGACAAGCCGTATCGCATGACCGGAATTTCGGAATACGAACAGGTAAACACCTCATACGAGATCAGAAAATTAGGTACCGCCTCTGCCGTTCCGGTCCCGACTACAGCTGTAAAGCTAGCCGAAACAGCGTTTTTCACAATGGATAACGACTCTCTTGAAACACGTTCTCTTCGACGCGCAGGAGAGACATCTATCCCCGAGGTCAAAAAAGCAAGAGATATATTCTTTGATCAAAAAAATTATCTGCTGCGCGGTTGCGACGGTTATTTTGCTTTCGACGGCAAAAAAGACACCTTCTTTGACGGCGTGTCACTCTTCCGCTTCGGCGGTCTGAGAACGGAAAATGGCTGCTTACGTGTTGATTTCGGCAATGTTTTCAACGCTGACAGTATTGAAATCGAATATTTTTCTCCGGATACACCGATATTTGAATCTCCCGAAAATCCTGCGCCTAAATCGATCGATATCTCTACAGATCTGCTGAACTGGACAAAATGCGAAAACAGCACGCTTTCCGTTATCGAAAGCGAGGAGGCAGAGATCGTTAAGGTCGATTTTGACGAAGTTGAAAGCATTTCGGGCAAAAGATGTGTTCTGTCGTTCTCGCTATCTTCATCCGTCAGATATTTCAGAATGTCTGATCCCGTATACAGAATTTACCGCATTTCCCTTCTCAGAAACGGCAAAGAGCTTGAACTTAAAGATCCGCGGGTAAATAATCTTCTTCCTTCAACCGAAACCCGTCCGGTTATAGGCGCTCAGCAGACTGTCGTCAGAGTCCGCTCAGAAGATTGGCAGGAAGGTTCGTAT
>JAEEJJ010000127.1 GCA_016281805.1 Clostridiales bacterium | reverse complement strand
TCCAATAGACGTATGTAATCCATGCGAAAGAGTAGCTTAATATCTGTATAAGCATGGTGAAGAGCAAAACGATGGTAACTGCAAGAGGAATGTTTGACCTGATGTTTTTAATCGCTTCTGTTAAATATACGCGTATCATTGCATTTCCTTTCAGGGTCGGCAGAAAACCGGATAATTTTCTGCCGACTCATTTTTGACCGATTCAAGATTAATATCAATCTGTTAACCCGTGAAATCCACTCCGCGCCGACCTGTCCATCCTAAGGTTCGGGGCATGAGCTTACGTTTTTTCTTTAATTGAAAGTTTAACATTCATTCCCGTCACCACCTTTCGTTTATCGCTTATATTATAACACGGAAAGATACCGTGTGTCAATAATTCCGAAGATATTCAAAAAAAAAATGATGATAATGATTCACAATTTTTGGTTATTTTGACGAAATAATATGTATAACAGAAAGCCGCTTTAACCATAAATGTCAAGGCGGCTTACAGTAATTATAAGTGTTATGCGTTATATCAATTAAAGCAGAGTTTTAATGATATCGGAATACGGTTTATCGGAAAGATAAATCGGAGGTATGTCAAAAACGGTTTTGCAGCCGAAGTTTCCTTCCTGCTGAAGGCGGAAAACCGCTCTTGCATAAGCAATTAGGACCGATGATGTAAATTCGGGGTTAGAATCGAGCTTGAGGCTGTATTCGATAACATGCCTGTGATCACCGTTTTTGCCTGTTCTGCCTGTTCTTATAACGAAACCTCCGTGGGGGATCTCGCTGTGATCGCGCTTCAGTTCTTCCATCGAAATAAAATGAACGGTCGTATCGTAATCAGCAAAATAGTTGGGCATAGTTTTTATTTCATTTTCAATGCGGTCAAGGTCTGCACCGGGTTTTGCCACAACAAAGCATTCGCGCGTATGTTTCTGCCGCGTGGTAAGCTTGGGAGCAGAACCGCTTCTGACTGCATTGAGCGCTTCTTCAACGGGAACGGTATACTGTTTGGCGTCAAGCACACCGTCAATTCTGCGTATGGCATCGGAATGGCCCTGGCTTACGCCTTTGCCCCAGAAAGTATAGTCTTCACCGTCGGGAAGGATCGCGGACGCGTAAAAGCGGTTGAGAGAAAACATACCGGGATCCCAGCCGACAGATATCATGGCTGTATGTTTGCCTTCTTTTGCAGCGGCATCGACATTTGCGAAATGATCGGGGATCTTGGCATGAGTATCGAAACTGTCTATTACAGGGAAATATTTTGCAAGATACGGCGTTTGAAGCGGCAAGTCGGTTGCGCTGCCGCCGCATATGATCATAACATCTATCTTACCGACATATTTTTCGACGTCGGAAGCAGAAATGACAGGAACGCCCGCAGTTGCAAGCGAAACTGAAGCGGGGTCACGTCTTGTGAAAACAGCAGCCAGAGTCATATCGGAATTCTGGCAGATCGCGCTCTCCACTCCCCTGCCCAGGTTTCCGTAGCCGTATATACCTATTCTTATACTCATGTTAATCACTCCGTTCATAAAAATTGATGTAAGTATAACACAATGACCCGATAAATTCAAGTAGTAAAAAACAATATTGCAAAAAAATTTACATTATTAATACATTAACTCGGCAAAGCGGATTTGTTTTCAGAGATTGACAAATCATGATAAAAATGTTAATATAGTAAAAATCATCAAACATGGCTGACATGAAAGGTACGATCATGGAAACATATGTTGTGACCATTCTTGAGATACTCGGAACAGTATCGTTTACGGTATCGGGCGTGATATCGGGAATGAGAAAAAAGCTGGATCTGTTCGGAACCGTTTTTCTGGGAATTACAACTGCAGTTGGCGGAGGCCTTATAAGAGATATAATACTTAATCAGGACATACCTGCTGTGTTCAGAAACCCTCTTCATGCCGGTATTGCGACACTGACCGCGCTGGTGTTTCTCGTGCCGTCAATCCGCAAAGCGGTAACTAAAAAAAGACGGATATATGATCTGACGCTTCTTGTTATGGACTCACTGGGGCTTGGGATATTCACTGTAGTTGGCGTAAACACCTCTATCTCTGCGGTGCCGGACGGCGGAATACTTATGCACATATTTCTGGGCGTGATAACAGGCGTTGGCGGAGGTGCACTGAGAGATGTATTATCGAACAGTCTGCCGTATATATTCACTAAACATATATACGCTCTTGCATCTGCCGCAGGTGCGGTAGTTTGTTGTTTATTATGGTCGCTTATAGGAAGGCTGCCCGCCATGCTTTGCGGCGCTGCGGTTATATTTATTTTACGCTGTTTGGCTGCGCATTTTCAGTGGAATCTGCCGCATCCGTCGGAAAGTGCCGAAAATGATTCGGTTTATGAACCGTCATTAACGACAAAAAAGTAATTATTCAACATATTACAGGAGGATTTGATATGGCGCAGCTCGTTGAAAAAATAAACGGAAACTTCAATCAGATCTTGAATAAAATAGAAACAGGGATCCTGAACGGCAGCATATCCGCATCGCTTGAAGCTTCGAATGATTTTTATGAAGGAGACGCGAAATGCAGTGTTCGCGTATTTGAAAGATACAGCTATTTCGGAGGCAACAGGCTGAGCATGAGCGTTACGCTTTTTCAAAACGGAAACGGTCCGATAAACATTTGCGCAGTGACTTCCGGAGGAAGTCAGGCAATTTTTTTCAAGATAAACACATTCGGTGAAGAAGCTTTTCTTGACAAACTCAGAGAGCTTTTGTGAAACAGTAAAAGATGCTAAAAAAACGGAGTATCCGATACGATACTCCGTTTTGTTTATCTCGTTATCTGCTCTTCAACAAGCCTTCCGCCGCAATAGAGTTCGCGGAGCTTCGGCTTTTCGATCTTTCCTGTCGGATTTCTCGGAACATCGGCAAAAATGATCTTTCTCGGGCGCTTATATCTCGGCAAAGCTGCACAGTATTCGTTTATTTCGTCTTCCGTGCATTCAGTGCCTTCTTTTACGGATATGATAGCGGCTGCGATCTCACCGAGACGGTTGTCAGGAATGCCGATGACGGCAACGTCTTTGATTTTATCGTAAGCGCGAAGGAAGTCTTCTATCTGAACAGGATATATGTTTTCGCCGCCTGTGATTATAACGTCCTTTTTGCGGTCCACAAGCCATATAAAGCCGTCTTCGTCAACACGCGCCATATCTCCTGTATACAGCCATCCGTTTTTCAGAACTTCGTCTGTTGCCTCGGGATTTTTATAGTAGCATTTCATAACGCCGGGACCTTTGACAAGAAGTTCACCGACCTCGTCGCCCTCTACTTCTTTTCCCTCGTTTGTTACTACTTTGGCCTGCCAGAGGTATCCTGCCTTGCCAATAGATCCTACTTTATCGATATTTTCAACGCCGAGATGGACGCAGCCCGGTCCTATAGACTCTGAAAGGCCGTAGTTCGTATCATATTCGTGATCGGGGAACACTGACTTCCAGCGGCGGATAAGGCTCGGCGGAACAGGCTGTGCGCCGATATGCATAAGTCTCCATTGAGAGGTATTGTAATCGCTGATATTTATGTCTCCCCGTTCTATGCTGTCAAGTATATCCTGAGCCCAGGGGACAAGAAGCCAGACTATTGTTGCTCCCTCGTCGGAAACAGTGCGCAGGATCCATTCAGGACTTACACCGCGCAGAATAATTGCTTTTGATCCTGAAATAAGGCTGCCGAACCAGTGCATTTTAGCGCCCGTATGATAAAGAGGCGGAATGCAGAGAAAGATATCGTCTCTGGTCTGACTATGATGATTCTGTTCGGTAACGCATGATGATACAAGTGCGCTGTGGTAGTGAAGAATGGCTTTCGGAAAACCTGTTGTGCCGGATGAAAAATAGATCGCTCCGAAATCCTCGTCCCGTATCTCTATTGCCGGAGCAACTGAAGAGCAATATGTGACAAGCTCATCGTAACCGTCCGCAAAAGACGGAACATCATGTCCGACATAAAAAAGATGTTTTACTTTTGGAATTGTGTCTCTTATCTGCTCGATTCTTCCGGTAAATTCGGGACCGAACACAAGAACTGAAACATCGGCAAGATCAAGGCAGTACTTGATCTCCTCCGAAGTATAACGGTAATTCATGGGTACTGCGAGGGCGCCTGTTTTAAGAATCCCGAAATATATTGGCAGCCATTCAAGACAGTTCATCAGAAGGATTGCGACCTTGTCGCCTTTTTTCACGCCCCTTGTCAACAGAAGATTGGCAAAGCGATTGGCTTTTATATCAAACTCACGCCATGACATTTCTCTGCGATATTTTCCGCCCGGAGCAGACTCAATAAGGCTGTATTCGCGCCATGTGATCGGATGAGACGGTTTTTTATCGGGGTTTATCTCGACAAGTGCGATATCGTTAGGATAAAGCTTGGCGTTTTTTTCAAGAAAATCCGTTATAGGCATTTTATTGCAGTCCTTTCGGAGTAATTGTTCATTATTGCGATATTTTATCACTTTTTTTTTGATTTGTCAACAGTGTTCGCATAGTTATCCAAAATAATTGCATAATCCACTCAGTTTAACAAACAGGAAAATAATGTGTCGAATGATAAAAAAGTATTGATTTTTCTTTTACTATATGATAAAATAGATAAAAACTATAAATCAGGAGTGTATTTTTTGATGACCGAAAATGAAGAATTCAACGGCATATCCGAAAATGAACAGGTTGCCGGGAATGATAATGATATAAAAAACGAAGAAAACGCTTTTGAAGAAATCGTTTGCGAAGACAAAAGCGAAAACACGGGATATATTCCGGAAACTGTCGACAATAAAGCTTTCTCGGAAACGATTGTTTTCAACGCCGCAAAAGGCTCATCATCTGACAACGAAACAGCAGAGCAATACTGGACGCCTTCTGTTGCCGTTGTAAGAGACGCCGAGCAGGTACTTGCGGAAAAGCCTGTAACCGCTGAAACAAAATACAAGAAAACTATCAGAGGAATTTTTATCATACTTTGTCTGTTTCCGATTTTATCTCTTGTAGCAGTTTTGCCTACGGTATTTTACAGCATTCTGTCTTACAGTCCGAATTTTCCCGCAAGCGATGATCTGTATTATATTTTCTCGTTTGCAATCCCTCAGTTTTTATATCCCATCATAACAGTTTTAGCCTCCGTTTTTATGGCGGTCATCGCAAAGAGAAAAATCAAAGACACAGTTAAAATAAATAATGCTCCCGCCGCAGATGTTTTTCTTTCTATAGGCATATTCCTCGGAATAGGAACAGTTGGATCGTATATATCGGAATTGATTACGGATTTTATTGTAGGTCTCGGTATCCCCGTTCCTGATATGGAAGAATTTATTCCGAGTCCCGGATCACCTCTTCAGTTTTGTCTGTATCTGATCGTTGTTGCCGTTATGCCCGCCATATGCGAAGAATTTGTATTCAGAGGCGTAATGTGCGGACTTATAAAAGAATACAACAAAACTGCAGCGATCATACTTTCCGCGATGGCGTTCAGTCTTGTTCACGCCACTGTTCAGCAGATCCCGTTTGCTTTTATAATGGGACTGTTTCTTGGTTATCTTTATGTTAAATATGACACCCTGCTTATCGGAATAATACTTCATTTTATCAACAATTTCATATCATGTATATTTACGGTAATGTATGAAAGGATCCCGGAAGAAACGTTTACAACTATATATACCGTATACGATATAACGACCGTAGTTTTAGGAATCATATGCGCCGTATTCTTTATAATAAGAATAGTGAAATACAGAAATAAAAATACAGAAAAAAGCGTGCCAGTTCTTTCTGGAGGCAAGCTGTGGGGTGCCACCCTCTCTTCATGGGCGATGTGGCTCTTTATAGCGGTTTATGCCGCAGAAACGGCAGCGAATATATTTCTGCTTTCTTATTGACAGTTGACGGAGAATCAAATGGCAGAATATAAATTTGCTGAAAACGAAACACCGAGATATACGGAAAAAGAATTTGCCGATTTAAGCAAAAGCGACGGCGGGCTGAAACATACATCGGGAGTATTCAGCCGTCAGATCTTGCGCGCAAACAGAGAACATCCCGAATTGGCTGACGGAGAAGGGAACACATATAATCACGCTCCGGATATGACTTTCTGGAACGGTTATTTCTGGGTGCAGTATTTATCGAACAGAAAAGACGAACATGAGCCGGGCGGACTATCGTTTATATCGAGATCCAAAGACGGAATATCATGGGAAAAGCCGTGTATTTCATTTCCTAAGCTTCTTTTGCCATCAAAAGACAATTTATGCAGCGACGGAACGACCGTTCATATTTCTAAAAACACTTTTGCGGTAATGCATCAAAGAACGGCTTTCTATGTTGCTCCGAACGGGAAGCTGCTAACGATGGGATTTTACGGTTATTCGCCGGACCATGCCGTTCCATGGGAGAACAACGGACTCGGCCGTGTTGTGAGGGAAGTGTTTTCGGACGGAACGATGGGACCTGTTTACTTCATTTACGTTATGTATTCATCGGGTTGGAAAAAAGACGATCTTCCATATCCGGAATATAAGGATGCCGACGATCAGGAATTTATCGACGCCTGCAACGCACTGCTGAATGATCGTTTTGAAACTCAGCAATGGGCTGAAGAACACGGAAACGACTGCAAATATGTTTCTCTGAAAACGCATAATGAAGTTTATAACAGATATGAAAACAAACCGTATCAGGCATTTACAAGATACCATATCAATGAAAATACCGTTGTTGCCCTGTGGAAGCACGGTATAACGGGCATATCGTTTGACGACGGAAAAAACTGGCTGATAAAAAAAGAACCGTCTTTTGCAACCACAGGAGCGAAGGCATGGGGAGAAAAGACATCAGACGGCAAATATGGTCTGTTTTATATAAACAGTATTTCGAGCGAACACAGGTATCCTCTTGTAAGTCTTGTTTCGGATGACGGCGTAAACTTTCACGGCATTTCCTCGGTTTTCGGAGAAGTTCCGCCAAGGAGATATGAAGGACTGAATAAAGACTTCGGCCCTCAGTATATCCGCGGCATATGTGAAAACAACAAAGAAAAGCCCGACGATGCGGTATGGCTGACATACAGTGTAAACAAAGAAGATATATGGGTCAGCAGGATCTCGGTGCCGATAAAAACATATCCCGACAATTATTTTTGCAACAGTTTTGATAACAATATGTATTTCGAGCCATGGAATATTTATTCGACACGTTTTGCAACAGTGGAAAACATAAACGGCGCAATGGTTTTGACGGATAAGGATCCCCTGGACTATGCAAAGGCCGAGCTGAATTTTCCCGCATGCGATAAATTCAGAGCGGAAATTGATATTCGCTGTGAAAAATATAAAAATGCACTCGAAATCGAACTTTGCGACGAAAAAGGAACTGTTTGCGAAAGACTTTATATAGAAAACGGCAGTTTATTTGGCAGAAATACATCTATAAAGCAGTTTATCGGCGATTTTGATGAAAACAGGCACAGGATCACTATCGAACAGAATTGCATTGAATGCGAATCGGCCGTATTTCTGGACGGAGAAAAAGCATGCAGCATAAGAAATATGCAAAAAGTGAATACGGTATCACGTCTGATCATCAGAACAAAGCCTGAGCGTTCGGCCCCCGGAGTTGATAAAAGACCTGTAATGCCCGACATAGAAAACTGTGACCGCGCTGCTGATGAAAGGAAATACACAATATTTTCAGTATATACAAAGAAATTGACATAATTAAACGGACTGTTTGTGCAGTCCGTTTAATATACAGGCTTGATTTATTCACGATGATATGGTATAATTACGTGGTATGATCTTTCATTTTTTTTCTGTATTCCTTTGGGGTCATACCCATAACAGCTTTGAAGTTTTTTGAATAGTGCTGCGGAGACGAAAAGCTGTATTCGTAAGCGATATATGTGAGCGACCTTTCTGGCAGCAGAGAAACCGAATCGAAAATCTTTTTTTGCATAATATATTCACCGGGCGTCATGCCGATTTCTCTTGTAAATTTATACTTAAAATGCGACAGAGAAAAGCCGACGATATCCGCGATGTTTGAAAGGCTGAGCTGTTCTTTTACATTGTTATCGATATATTCCTTTGCGGCGGCGATAGGATTTGAAATCCTGTTTCGATATTCCGGAGCAGATTCGGCATTTATCAGATCATATAAAAAAACAGTGATCAGGGCTTTTGCCGCTATCAGATCGAGAGGTCCTTTTTTTTCGGCAAGATTGCAGGCGGAAATAAGCTTTGAAGAAATATCGTCACGAATTCTGAATTTTCTCTTTTTTATTGAATACAGGCTGTTTATCACAGCATCAGTGCTTTTTTTATCAAGTCCGAGAAGGTTTTCACATTTACTGTCGATATGTATCCAGTAAAGGCATCCTCTGGATTGAGGGTCGTTGCCGGAGGAATGGTTTTCGTTTGGGAAAGTTATAAATACGTCGCCTCCGTGCAGGATATATTCTTCATTTTCTACACAATATTTCTGGGTGCCGCGTTTCAGATAGCAGATCTCAAAATACGGTCCGTGATCATGTTCAAGAAGGATAGATTCTGACGACAGATTTGAATACATGGCAAGCAGAGGGATACCGCAGCTTGCAAGTCCCCCATCGGTCATCAGTTTTCGTTTATTTTCTACCATATGTATCACCTGTTTTTTATTATATATCAAAATCAAAAAAAAATCAAGAGGAAAATATAATTAATGAGTTTCAGAAACAGATATATCGGAGATAAAGTATTTTACCGAACGGTAATAAGACTGGTGATCCCGATAATTATTCAGCAGGGAATTACAAATATAGTAAATCTCCTGGACAATGTTATGGTCGGCTCTCTCGGAACAGAACCGATGAGCGGCGTGGCAATAGTAAATCAGATCATTTTCATATTTAATCTGACAATATTCGGCGGAATTTCTGGCGCATCGATTTTCGGAGCGCAGTTTTACGGAGTCGGAGACAACGAGGGCGTAAAAAACACCTTCAGATTCAAAATGATCTTCGGAATTATCACTACTGCTGCTGCCCTGACTGTTTTTTCGATATTCGGAAAAGATCTGATAATGCTTTTTCTAGATAATGAGGCGAACACAGGAATCGATCTTTCCGTTACTCTCAAATATGCCTCGGACTATATGACGGTAGCGCTTATCGGGCTTTTCCCGTTTATGGTCGTTCAGGTTTATACGAGCACACTGAGGGAAGCAGGCGAAACATTCGCGCCGATGGTCGCATCAGTTATATCGATAGCAGTGAATTTCATTCTGAATCTTGTTTTGATATTCGGTTTTCTGTTTATTCCGCCTTTGGGCGTTGTAGGCGCCGCAGCTGCAACGGTAGCGGCAAGATTTATCGAAATGATTTATATAATCGCATATACGCACAAAAATGCATGCAAACATGAATTTATTGAGGGCGTATATAAATCGTTCAAAGTTCCCTCGTCGCTCGTAGGCAAAATAATAAAAAGAGGAACGCCGCTTCTTTTAAACGAGGTGCTTTGGTCTCTAGGCACAACTTTTGTAAACCAGAATTATTCAACAAGAGGTCTCGGCGTTGTTGCGGCAAGCAATATTTCCTCTACGGTCTGGAATATGTTTTGCATAATAATGTTTGCGATGGGCAGCGCAGTCAGCATTATGGTCGGACAAAAGCTTGGTGCAGGCAAAATAGAAGAAGCAAAGGACGCCGACAGAAAACTGATCTTTCTTACAGTTGTTTCAAACACGGTAATAGGTCTTTTGCTGATCGCGTTTTCGCCCGTAGTGCCGATGATCTACAATACTGAACCGGAAGTCCGCACTCTTGCTACGGAATTTCTGATAATTGCGGGCGCGTCTTTGCCGATACATGCGCTGATACATGCCACGTATTTCACTATCCGCTCAGGCGGACGGACATTTATTACGTTTTTATTTGACAGCGTTTACACGTGGTGCGTGCCGGTCGTTATTTCATTTACTCTGTGCAGATTCACGTCACTTGGAATAGTAATGATATATCTGATCGTGCAGTTTTCGGATATACTGAAGCTTATGATAGGCATTCCTATGCTTAAATCGGGGATTTGGGCTAAAAATATAATAAAAGACAGTTAAATACGGAAGCTTCGCAAAATTATAGGCGAAGCTTTTTGTTTTTTTTGCTTGACAACAGGTTAAATATGTGATATTATTTCTAAAAAAGGAGAGATTATAATGGAAAAATATAAAGACAAATCTTTTACTGTAAAAGAACGGATCGAAGATCTTATCTCACGCATGACACTTGAAGAAAAGGCAAGACAGATAGACCAGTATTCACCTTCCGACCTCTGCTGTGAGGACAAGGAAACCGGCGAACTTAAAGTTGATTACGAAAAGCTTAAGCTGATGGGCGACAATGCCTACGGAACTGCCGGATTAGGCAAAAGTACTGCAAAACTGTATAATGAGATACAGCGTTATGTTATCGAAAACACAAGGCTTGGTATTCCTATTTTGTTCTGTACGGAAGCATTGCACGGATATTGCCGTAAGGGCGCTACCGTATTTCCTCAGCAGATAGCACTGGGATGTACGTTTGACCCATCATTAGGCGAAGAGATGGGTGCAGCGATTGCAAGAGAAGAAAGAGCGTGCGGCGTTCAGGAATCGTGGAATCCTGTTTGTGACCTTGCAAGAGAACCGAGATGGGGCAGAACAGAAGAAAACTTCGGTGAAGACACATATCTTTCCTCGAGATTTGCATATCACATAGTAAAAGGTATGCAGGGAGATGATGTATCCAGACCTGACAAAGTAATTGCAGAGCTGAAACATTATACTGCATACGGAGTTCCCGTTGGCGGTCTCAACTGTGCAGTTGCGGCATTGGGAAGACATGAAGTATTTGAATACTGTCAGCCTGTTTTTGAAGCCGCCGTAAAAGACGCGGGAGCATATAACGTAATGTGTTCTTACAGCTCAATAGACGGACAGCCCCTGCCTTCTGACCATGAACTTCTTACAGATGTTCTTCGCGGTCAATGGGGCATGAGAGGATTCGTTCGTTCAGACATGTGCGCGATTTCGATGCTCAACTGCGATCATAATGTTGCAGACTCACGAGAAGAAGCTATAAGAATGGCGCTTGAAGCGGGAACAGATGTTCAGCTTCACGATTTTCCGCATGATTTTTATCAGAATACCATTATTGATTATGTTAAGAGAGGTCTTTTGTCTCTTGAAACACTTGACAGAGCTGTCAGCAGAATGCTCAGGACCAAATTCGATCTTGGTCTGTTTGACAATCCGTATGTTGACGAAACCTTGCAGGATAAAGTTCTGCATTGTCAGGAGCATAAAGATCTTGCATATAAGATCGCATCAAAATCGATAACGCTTCTTAAAAATGAGAACAATCTCCTTCCGCTTAAAAAAGGAATGAAGAAAATAGCAGTTGTAGGTCCTACCGCCAACATACTCAACTTCGGCGATTACAGCGTATCTGACGAAAGCTATGAAAAGATAACGCTTTACTCTTCGATCAAAGATATTGTAGGCGACGAAACTGAAGTGGTATATGCGCAAGGCTGTGATTTCAAGGAGCTTACCCTGAAGCGCATTCCGAACAACTGGTATATCGATCTGAAGGGCGAATATTTCAATAATCCTGACGAGCCGGTCGGTGAACCCGTGCTTGTAAGGGAAGACAAAGCGATAGACTTCAGTTTTATCGCAGAAAAAGCTGCCGGAAATGTAAACTCGCAGTTTTCGGCGCGCTGGACGGGCACGATACAGTCGCACATTGAAGGCGATGCGTTTATAGGATTCAACTGCAGAGACAGTATTAAGCTTTGGGTCGACGACAAGCTTATTATTGACGCATGGGGAGACAAACGAGGATGCGATCTTCTTGCTCCGTTTAAATTTGAGAAAAAGAAATACAATATTAAGATCGAATACAGAAACGATGAACGCGGCGCTGCGGTTATTTTAGGCTGGATGGGTATGCCCGCAGATATAAACGAAGCAATCGACGCGGTAAAAGGCGCGGATGTTGCTATCGTGTCTCTCGGAGACAGAGATCAGATAACTACCGGCGAAAACTTTGACCGCTGCGATCTAAACCTTCCGGGAAAACAGCTTGATTTTCTTAAAGAAATATATGCAATCGGTACTCCGATTGTTCTTGTGCTGCAGAGCGGACGTCCCATGACGATAAACTGGGAAAATGAGCATATTCCTTCAATAGTTCAGGCGTTCTTTGCCGGAGAGCTCGGCGGAAGAGCGATCGCTGACGTTTTATTCGGAATAGTAAATCCGTCAGGAAAGCTTTCATGCTCATTCCCGAAAACGCTCGGTCAGATCCCCGTTCATTACAGCAGAAAGCCTGCCGGAGGCAAGAGGTATATAGAAGGATTTGACAGAAACCCCCTATTCCCGTTCGGTTACGGACTTTCATACACGACGTTTGAATATTCTGATCTCAAACTTTCTGCAGATCATATCAAACCAGATGAAACGCTGAAGGTATCATTCAAAGTCACAAATACTGGCAATGTTGCAGGTGAAGAAGTATGTCAGGTATATATCAAAGACTATTTTGCCTCGGTAGTAAAGCCCGGAATGGAATTGAAGGAATTCGAAAGAGTTCATCTTGAACCGGGCGAAACAAAAACTGTAGAAAAAGAGCTTGGAACACTTGCATTCAGAACGCTTAATCCGAAATACGAATGGAATGTTGAACCGGGACAGATGAGAGTAATGATCGGAACATCTTCTGTTGATCTGCCCTTGCAGTCTGATTTCTGGATAGTAAAATAATAAGATTGTGGAGGACTATCTGATGGAAATAATCAATAATCTGCCCGATCCGGTCGGATTGAGAAAAGACGAGATAATATCAACTCTTTTAAGAGAAGAATACGGCTTTTTACCGTCAAGACCGTTTTCGGTAACCGCAAAGGAAGAATCGAGCGACGGCGGTTTTGCTGCATCAAAAGCAACTCTCAAAAGGATATTGCTTACATGCAAAGGCGAATGGGGCGAATTTACATTCCCTGTTTCTTACGCCGTTCCCAGAGTCGGATCTTCTTTTCCGTGTTTTATACACTTAAATTTTCGCGATCTTATTCCGGATAAATATCAACCGACTGAAGAGATAATCGACAACGGATTTGCGATATTCACGATATACTACCAGGATATTTCTTCGGATAACGGTGATTTTACCGATAAATTTGCAGGTGTCGTATACCCTGAAGGAAAAAGAGAAAGTGACGACTGCGGCAAGATCGGACTCTGGGCATGGGCGGCGATGACAGTTATGGATTATGCCCTCACCCTACCTGAGCTTGACCATAGAAGAATTTCAGTTGTAGGGCATTCGCGTCTCGGTAAAACCGCGCTTCTTGCCGGCGCGCTGGACAAGCGCTTCTATTGCGCTTTTTCAAACGATTCAGGCTGCAGCGGAGCGGCGCTAGCAAAAGAAAAAACAGGAGAAAGAATTAAGGATATAACGAAAGTTTTCCCCTATTGGTTTTGCGAAAACTATTTAAAGTATGTTGATAAGGACGAGAATCTTCCTTTTGATCAGCATTGGCTTCTCGCCGCAAATGCTCCGCACAGAGTATATGTTGCAAGCGCAGAGGATGACGGATGGGCATGTCCGAAAAACGAATATCTGGCTTGCGTTGCGGCAGACGAATATTACAAAAAGCAGGGTTCTGTCGGATTCATACATCCTGACAGATTGCCTTTGACGGGTGAACGTTTCCATGACGGAGATATAGGTTATCATCTTCGCAGAGGATCGCACTTCTTAAGCCGGGATGACTGGCATAATTTTATGAGATACATAAATCAGTATGATTGACGGAGAAAAATTATGATAAAAAGAGAAAATCAGATGATCGGATGTCCGATGCCCGAAAAAGGAGTTATAGCAAAAGGCGTTTACGATGCAGGTCCCATGCTTAAAGACGATACGAACGGTGCGACAGACGAAGAATCGCTGATGCAGGTAGTTTGCGGCGTTAATATTGACGATTTTAATGAATATGTTGAAATGCTGAAAAAATCCGGCGCAAGAATTTACCTTGAAAATGGAATGGTCAATGACAGATGTGTCGGATTTGAGTATGACGATAAGCAGTATTACGCGATGTATTCATCAAAACGTAATGAAATACGCATAGTAGAGGATCCTGTTGAATTACCGCTCGATAAATTTGCATATTCGGAAACCGGTGATAAAAAAACTACCGTATACTGTTACGGTCTGTACCATGATCCGGCAAACAAAAACACGTTAAACACGATCAACTGCGGAATGATCTACATAATCAGACTTTCAGACGGAAGTTTGTTTGTTGTGGACGGAGGTTATTATTTTCAGCACAGCAAAGAGGCGAACGATGCGCTGTTCAACTTTATGTCTGAAATTGCGGACAAGCAGGATGACGGCAAAATAAGAATAAGCTGCTGGTATTTTACACACGGTCATGATGATCATACAGACGGATGCACAAGACTGCTCACACGTTTTCACGATAAGATAAATCTTGAACGTGTAATGCACGGATTTCAGTCACGTTTGCTTTGCAGAGGCTTTTCACCTGCATGCATTGATATGAAAGAAGTTGTTACGGAATACTATCCGGATGTAAAGACTCTGAAACTGCACACCGGACAAAAATTCCGTCTTTCTGATATGACGGTCGAAGTCCTTTTTGCTGCGGAAGATACAATAAGCGCGGATGCTCTTGACACCGTACCCCTGCGTGACTTCAACTCCACTTCAACTATCGTGAAGCTGACGATTGACGGACAGCATTTTATGCTGTTGGGAGACACAACAACGGAAACTGAAGCATTCACCGAAAAATACGGAAATCCGGAGCTCTGGAAAGCCGAAATGGTTCAGGTATCGCACCATTGCTTTAACCATCTGCCAAAAATGTATGAGTGGATAAGTGCACCGGTCGCGTCTGTACCGAACAGATTTTACGGAGCCCATGCACACGATAACATTCATAAGCTGCGTGAAGTGTTCAAGTATACAAAGGACGGTCAGGTTTATTACAACGGAGACGGTACATATGCATTTGAGGCGACAAAAGACGGGTTTGTAAATGTTGCGACATATCCGCTTTCAGGAAAAGAATTTGACATGTCCTGGAAGCATAAGCATACTGTATAAGGAGTTTTGATATGAAAGTTCTTGATCTATGGGAAAAAGTGCCGGCAGTAAACGGAGAAGTGCCTGTGCTTGAGTATTATCCTGCCGAAAACAGATCAACTGATGCTACGATCGTTATTTTCCCTGGCGGCGGCTATGGAGGCAGAGCGCCGAAAGAAGGCAACGGATACGCTGTTTTTCTGAATTCTATAGGAATAGATGCATTTGTTTGCGAATACAGAGTAGCCCCATACAGATTCCCGATCCCCTTGCTTGATGCGAGACGGGCAGTGAGGTATGTTAGATATCACGCAAAAGAATTCGGATCAGACCCCGACAAGATCGCCGTTATGGGATCATCAGCCGGAGGTCATCTTGCGGCACTCGTTTCAACCTATAAAGACAAAATAGCATATGAAGGAGCAGATGAGATTGACGATATCTCCCCCTTTCCGAATGCAACGATTCTTTGCTATCCAGTAATTCATCATCCTGATGATGAGTGCTGCCACAAAGGAAGCTACTATAATCTTACAGGCGATGAAAACGAGCATAAGGAGCTCTCGCCCGATCTTCTTGTTGATTACGATACGCCTCAGGCATTTATATGGCATACATCCAACGATGACGGAGTAAGCGTAATAAACAGCTATCTTTACGCCACTGCATTGAGAAAGCATAAAATAAACCATGAAGTCCATATTTTTCCTGATGGACCTCACGGACTTGATATCGCGGCAGGAATGCCTCATGTGGCGCAATGGACCGGATTATTGAAGAACTGGTTGATCGATAAAAAATGGCTTTAAGCAAAAAGACACAGGTTTTTGACCTGTGTCTTTTATTTTATTGCAATTTGTACCAGATGATCAGTGCTACTCCTGATGCAACAAGAAAAACAGCACCGACAATAAATATAAAAAGAGGAGTTTTTACACGCTTGCCTTCTTTTTCCGTTTTATAGTCGTAAAACGACATACTGTCGGATTTAAACAGAAACGGAAGAAGAGAGTGACCGGCAACGCGAAATGCATACCCGATAGCGTCAAAAAGGCCTGTTGTGGATATCCAGAACAACGTGCCGACCATGACGAGCAAAATTCCCGGAACGAAAAAAGCATCACAGAGGATCGCCGAAATTTCGACAGGTTTATTTGTTATAAACAAACCTTCTGTATCCATTACCCAGAACGCAATGGCGATCCCGATAAGGGAACAGATACCATACTGCAAAAGTTTTTTCTTCACACAGATTATCCTCCGATTATTTCTTTATATTTTGCCTCTTCACTGTCTGAACAAAGGACAAAATGGTTTGGTGAAACCTCTCTGAATGTTGGTTGTTCAACCGAATAATCATGATCACGCAGAGGAACGTATGTAAGGCGTTTTCTGTTCTTTTCGTAATCGGGATCCGGAAGCGGGATCGCAGAAAGAAGAGAACGGGTATACGGATGCAGAGGATGCCTGAACAATTCATCTGAATCTGCAAGTTCAACCATTTTTCCGAAATACATAACACCTATTCTGTCTGAAAAATACTTAACAACTGAAAGATCGTGCGCAACGAAAAGAATTGTTATGCCGAGATCATGACGGAGGTCGTTAAGAAGATTGATAACCTGCGCCTGAATAGATACATCCAATGCTGAAACAGGCTCATCGGCTATTATAAGCTCGGGTCTCATGATTACAGAGCGGGCAACGCCTATACGCTGTCTTTGACCGCCTGAGAATTCGTGCGGATATCTTCCCGCATGTTCCCTTACAAGGCCTACCGTTTCAAGAACCTGATAAACCTTTTCGTCGATCTCTTTTCTATCCTTCACGCCTTTGATAACAAGACCTTCGGATATTATTTCCCTTACGGTCATACGAGGGTCAAGAGAAGCAATGGGATCCTGGAAAATCATTTGAATTTGCGTAATAAGATCCTTGTCTACATGACTGTTATCATATTTTGCGGAAGCGATCTGTTTTTTCTGTTCGGCAATGAAATGTTTAAGGTCTTCCTTAAGCTTTGCTGCTTTTTCGTTCTTATCCGGGTCGTTGCCGTTGTTTAAGGCATCGATATCTTCTTTATATTTCTTTTTAGCATCTTTAATTGCGTTTTTATAAGAAAGAGTACCCGCCCCTATTCTTTTGCCCTTGAAATATATGCTTCCGGAAGTAATATTGTAAAGTTTTATAATAGATCTTCCGGTAGTTGTTTTACCGCAGCCCGACTCTCCGACAAGTCCGAAAACTTCGCCTTTTTTAATATCGAAAGATATATTGTCAACAGCCTTGAGGTCTCCGAAATGCTGAGAAAGATTCTCAACTCTGAGAAGAACGTTGTCGTCATTTGGCTTATTTGCCTGTTTATTAAGTTCACTCATTGTTCGCACCTCCTGCATTTTTTTTGCTTCTTGCGATGCGCTCGGTAACGATCTTAGGAGGATCTACATGGGGAGCATCGGGATGCAGCAGCCATGTTGCTACGCTGTGAGTATCGCTTATGCGGAACATGGGCGGCTGTTTTTCGAAATCAATTTTAAGAGCATATTTATTTCTCTCGGCAAATGCGTCGCCGACGGGAGGATAGATCATGTTAGGAGGAGTGCCAGGGATCGCTTCGAGCTTTTCATTAGTATCAAGGTCCGGCATGGATGAAAGAAGCGCCCATGTATACGGATGCGCGGGAGAATAGAATATGTCTCTGGATGTGCCGTATTCAACAATTTTGCCCGCATACATTACTGCGATCTTATCCGCCATATTCGCAACAACGCCAAGGTCGTGCGTAATGAATATAATTGAAAGGTTTCTTTCTTTTTTAAGCTTGTTTATGAGTTCAAGTATCTGAGCCTGAATAGTAACGTCAAGCGCTGTTGTAGGTTCGTCGCAGATAAGGATATCCGGATTTGCGGCAAGCGCGATAGCGATAACGATACGCTGTCTCATACCGCCTGAAAACTCGAAGGGATACTGTTTGTATCTCTTTCTCGGTTCAGGAATACCTACCTCTTCCATAAGCTTTAAGGCGCGAAGTTTTGCCATGCGGCGTGTTACTTTATTGGCGAAACCGGACGCATTGAATTTAAGGTAGTCGATCACAGCAACGGCTTCGTCATCATAATTACGCTGATCTTTCTGCGCAATCTGTTCCTCATAATGTTCGCAAAGGCGCGTAATTATTTTGCAGATATTTTCTTTGGCAAGCTGGAGGTCAACAATAGCTGCGGGAGTGACTTTCCACGACAGTTCTCCGCCTGCTTTGGCTGCTTTTTTATCATAACTTGCTTTCTGACGGTCATAGCGCTTTGTTTCGATGACATTACGCTTTTCACCGTTGAAATAAACGGCAATCGCAGAACGGAGGCTTGACTCAAATGTATGCGCTGCGCTGTCTTTATTGATCTCCATGGGGTCGATTGACTCATGAACGATTTTTACAAGCTTATCCGTAAGAGCATCTATTTCGGAACGAACATATTCCTCGTCGCTGTAGACAGGCAATGACGCTCTGAGTTCTTTTACGACATGTTCTTTTTTGACAAGATGTTCCTCTGCGGAATCTTTAAGAGCAACTTTAACGCCGTCGATAAATTCGAGCATATAATTGTCATCCAGATATTTGCGCAAAAACTTATTGAGCTCAGGAACAGGAAGCGAAGGAAGGGCTTCGCCGGAAAAAGTATTATAATAACCCATTGAGAAGAAGTTGGGCATTTCTTTTTCGAGAGCTTTTTTCAGTATTGCATCGATTCCTTTAAGATATGAGGTCATATCGTCATAATTCTTTGTTTTTGCAGCAGCTGAAACGCTCTTTTTAAGGTCGGAAACGAGTCCGTGAAGATGTTCTGCATCTTCTTTTACCACAAAATCGTTTATGGTGCCGAGAGAAAGGTCACAAATATTTTTTATGATGTTTTTATCATCTTTAAACGCATTTTTTTCGATAAGGAAAAGCGCATTTTCGATTTCCGCTATTGCTTCGTTTGCATTATTGGTAGCATTGTTGTAAGCGGTTTCGAGTTTAAGGTGAGTGATCTCAAAAGT
>JAEEJJ010000126.1 GCA_016281805.1 Clostridiales bacterium | reverse complement strand
TATTCCGCGGTCGTCAAGATCCGCAAGCAGGTCTTTCGAAACGCCGGGGATATCGTTTGTGATCTCTTCGGGACCGAGTTTTGTTTCTTTTGCGTCTATTTCATATTCTTCAACGTGAATTGAAGTGAACGTATCTTCTTTAACGAGTTTTTCGTTAAGAAGAACGGCGTCCTCGTAGTTGTAGCCTTCCCAGGTCATAAAGCCGATAAGCATGTTTTTGCCGAGGGCAAGTTCGCCGTTGGATGTTGCGGGACCGTCTGCAATAACATCGCCTTTTTTGATTATCTGACCTACGGATACTATCGGGCGCTGGTTTATACATGTGCCCTGGTTCGAACGGAGGAATTTGATTATCGGATATACTTCAGTTTCGTCATTGTCGTCTCTCTTTATCCTGATCTCGGTAGCGGAAACGTAAGTTACGATGCCGTTGCATTTTGAAATAACGCATACGCCGCTGTCTACTGCAGCGCGGTATTCCATGCCTGTTCCGACTATCGGGGATTCCGTTTTGAGAAGAGGAACCGCCTGACGCTGCATGTTCGCGCCCATCAGTGCGCGGATGGCGTCGTCGTTTTCAAGGAAGGGGATCATTGACGTTGCAACGGAAACGACCTGTTTCGGAGAAATATCTATAAAATCAACTTTTTCTCTTTCAACTTCCGATATGTTCTCTCTGTGGCGGACCGCGACTTTCGGACGGAGAAGTCTGTTCATTTCGTCACGCGGCTCGTTTGCCTGAGCAACTATATAATTATCTTCGGTGTCGGCAGTCATATATACGACTTCTTCCGAGATAACGCCTGTTTCTTTGTCTATCGGGTGATACGGAGCTTCTATGAAGCCGTATTCGTTGATCCTCGCAAAAGAAGCGAGATATGAGATAAGACCGATGTTCGGACCTTCGGGGGTTTCAACGGGGCACATGCGTCCGTAATGCGAGTAGTGAACGTCACGAACGTCAAATCCGGCACGGTCACGGGTAAGACCGCCGGGACCGAGTGCGGAAAGTCTTCTTTTATGAGTGATCTCAGCAAGCGGGTTCGACTGATCCATAAACTGCGAAAGGGGAGAAGATCCGAAAAATTCGCGGATAGCGGCGATAACGGGTCTTGAATTGAGCAGCGATGTGGGAGTTGCCTCCGAAACATTCTGCATATTCATTCTTTCTCTTACTGCTCTTTCCATTCTGGTAAAGCCGATGCGGAGCTGATTCTGAAGCAGCTCGCCTACGCAGCGGATACGGCGGTTGCCGAGATGGTCTATATCGTCGGTGGAGCCTATGCCGTAGTAAAGACCGAGCAGGTAGTTTACGGCAGAAAAGAGGTCTTCGTTGCAGATCGTGTTGGGCGTAAGCTCGGAAAGACGGTCTTTTGCAGCTTCCTTGATCTCTTTTTCCGTTTCACAGCTGTCGAGTATTTCGCACAGAACGGGGAATTTTACCCATTCGCGAACGCCTATTTCCTTCGGGTCGAACGAAACGAAGTTTTTCATATCGACCATATTGTTGGAAAATACTCGGAATTCTTTTTCTTCTATGTTGAGATATACTTCAAATGCGCCGCTGGCTTCGATTCTGAGCGCCTGCTCTCTCGTGAGCGGTTTTCCGTCGGGTTCCGCGATTATCTCGCCTGTGCGCGGGTCAGAAACGGGTCTTGTAAGTATTTTGCCGGTTATTCTGTTGCCCAGAGCGAGCTTTTTGTTGTATTTGTAACGTCCTACGCGGGTAAGATCGTAAGTTCTTTCGCTGAAGAACAGATTATCTATATGCGCTACCGCGCCGTCTACAGTTGCGGGTTCGCCCGGACGGAGCTTTTTGTAAAGTTCAAGAAGAGCTGTGGGACGGTTGGTGGAGGTATCTTTTTCGAGCGTTGAAAGCACTCTCGGATCTTCGCCGAAAGTTTCTTTGATCATCTCGTCGGTATCTATGCCGAATGCGCGTATGAGCGTTGTGACGGGAACTTTCTTGCCTTTGTCCACTCTGACGTAGATAACGTCGTTCGCGTCGCTTTCAAATTCGACCCACGGACCTCTGTTCGGCATGATCGTTCCGCTGAACAGTTTATTGCCGGCTTTGTCCATATCGCATGCGAAATAAACGCCCGGTGAACGGACAAGCTGTGAAACTACGACACGCTCGGCTCCGTTGATAATAAAAGTTCCGGTTTCGGTCATGAGAGGAAAGTCTCCGAAGAAAATTTCGGTTTCCTTTATGTCGCCCGTCTGCGTGTTTGTGAGACGGCAGAGAACTTTCAGAGGAGCTGCGTAAGTTGCGTCACGCTCCTTGCATTCTCCAATGGAATACTTCGGCGTATTTTCAAGCTTGTAGTCAATGTAGTCGAGAATAATCGTTCCGGTGTGGTCCTCGATATGCGAAGATTCTTTGAGAACAGACTGGATTCCTTCTTCGACAAACCATTTGTAGCTGTTGAGCTGAATGTCGATAAGATTGGGAATTTCCTGCGCTTCTTTGATCTTTGCGAAGTTAACTCTCGTGTTGTTTCCGAGTTGCTCGTAATGAGCTCCGACTGTCTTGGGATCGACCGTTGGGGTCATACGCTATCATCCTCCGTTTTATATTTGTAAATTTTAAAAACCACTTGATTTTTTCTCCGATGTATGTTATAATGACTTATACATCGGTTGTCGGACCGGTCGTTTTGCATCGCGATCCGCCGCATTCGGAACCCCGAAAAATGTGAGGATCCGAACAAGGTGCGGATTATAATTATACCATAAATATAATGTGATGTCAAGTTTTCAGCCGCTCTGCGGACCCTGAATTTCAAGACTGTAGGTTTTAACGAACTTTTTCCAATTTCAAATCGCAAAATTGTTAAAAATATACAAACGAGGTAACTTCTATGAAGAGAGCATTACTCAGCGTTTCCGATAAAACGGGAATAGTCGATTTTGCAAAAGAACTTGTGTCTCTCGGCTATGAGATCCTTTCTACCGGCGGGACGGCAACGGCGCTGCGCGAAAACGGCGTTGCTGTAACGAACGTAAGCGATGTTACGGGTTTTCCGGAATGTCTTGACGGTCGTGTAAAAACACTTCACCCCATGATCCACGCGGGCATTCTGGCAATGAGAAGCAATCCGGAGCATATGAAACAGATAAAGGAACTCGGCGTTGAACCGATAGATATCATAGCCATAAACCTTTATCCTTTCAAGAAAACGATACTCAAAGAAGGCACAACTTTCGAAGAGGCGGTCGAAAACATTGATATCGGCGGTCCCACAATGATCCGCGCGGCTGCAAAAAACCATCCCGACGTTGCCGTTATAGTCGATCCCGCCGACTACTCTGCGGTTATCGAGCAGCTTAAAAACGGCGGAATAAGCCTTGAGGCGAAAAAAGAGCTGGCCCTCAAAGTATTTGAGCATACGGCAGCTTACGATGCGCTTATCGCCGATTATTTCAGAAAACAGCTCGGCAAATCTCCTTTTGCCGATAATCTTACGCTCACTTTTGAAAAAGTTCAGAGCATGCGTTACGGCGAAAATCCGCATCAGAAAGCGGCTTTCTACAAACAGATAGGTCACTATGAGGGCACCCTTGCCGCAGCCGAACAGCTTTCGGGCAAAGAGCTTTCATACAATAATATCAACGATACGAACGGCGCGCTCGATCTTCTCAAAGAGTTTGAGGGCAAAACTGCTGTAGTTGCGGTAAAACATGCAAATCCCTGCGGCGTAGGTGTGGGCGAAACGGTTTATGACGCTTATATGAACGCGTATAACGCAGATCCCGTATCGATATTCGGAGGCATAGTTGCCGTAAACGCAACGGTAGACGCAAAGACCGCCGAGAAAATGCATGAGATATTCCTTGAGATAGTTATTGCTCCCGATTTTACCGATGAAGCTATAAAAATTCTTTCGGCGAAACCGAATCTCAGAATAATGAAGCTTCCCGCAATAACAAAGAGAAACACTCCCGATATGCTCGATATGAAAAAGGTTGCCGGAGGACTTCTCGTTCAGGAGCTTGACTGCTCGCTTTACGGCGGAGAGCTTAAATGCGTAACAGACAGAGCACCCACCGAAGACGAGATGAAAGCGCTCGATTTCGGCTGGACTGTAGTAAAACATACAAAATCCAATGCGATAGTTCTCGCAAAAGAAAATATGACCGTCGGCGTAGGCCCCGGCCAGACGAACCGCATAACGGCGCTTGAGCTCGCCGTAAAGTATGCCGGAGACAAGGCAAAAGGCTCTGTTCTTGCGTCAGACGCCTTCTTCCCGTTTGACGACTGCGTTGAAGCCGCTCACAAGGCAGGCATAACCGCAATAATCCAGCCGGGCGGATCGATAAGAGACGAAGATTCCATAAAGAAATGCAACGAATACGGCATTGCAATGGTATTTACTGGTCAGAGACATTTTAAACACTGATCAACATGCCGAATGATCAGAATGAAAAGGGGTATTATATATGAAAGAAAAGAAAACGCTTGAAGAAAAATACGCAAAACCGGGCGAAGAGCTTAAAACAGGTTCGATAGTAGTTATCGGCATCGGATTTTTTGTTTTTCTTATAATGCTGTATTTTTCAACTCAGATGCAGTCAAACGGCTGGATATTTATCGTGATAGGCATTGTTCTCTGGGCATTCTGCATACTTATCGCGTCAAAAAACATAAAAGGATGGCTTTACGGCAAACGCCGCGAAAGTCTTCTTAAATCGGGCAAACTGAAAGAAACGGCAAAAAAATCATACAACCGCGAACACAGATTTGACGAAGAATGATATCCTGCGCGGAGGACACGCGATCGCGGAAAAAGCCTGAAGCTTTTTCTGAGGAAAGTCCGAGCTCCAACGGGAAAGAATAACGGATAACGTCCGCCGAGGGCAACCTCCGGGAAAGTGCAACAGAAAATAACGTCGGGGCAACCCGTCACGGTGAAAAGGTGAGGCAAGAGCTCACCGGGAAGACGGCAACGTCTTCTGACAGTGTAAACCCTATTCGGAGCAATTCCGGTATAAGACGGAAAAGCATATGCTTTTCAGCGCCTCCCGTCGCGTCTTGAAGGAAGCTGGAGATACGGAGCAATCCGTGTTCGAGATAGATGATACGCGTAAATACAAAACTCGGCTTATTATCCTCCGCGCACTGATACAGAATGATACGGATGCTTTGCAACATCATGCAAAACATCCGTTTTTTTCGTAAAGCGCGTTTGTCGGCGTTTTCCATTAAAAATTACGATTTTGTATTTATATGTTCCGTTTTTTTGACACCGAAAATTACATAAATTCGTTTATTATTCTCTCTGTATTTCCAAATTACATTTAAAAAGGATAATGCAATGCTTCAACTTAAAAATATTAAAAAAGACTATTATCTTGGCGGCGGCGCCGTCCACGCGCTCAAAGGGATAGATCTTTCTTTCCGCGAAAGCGAGTTTATATCGATCCTCGGTCCGTCGGGCTGCGGCAAAACAACGATGCTCAATATCCTCGGAGGACTGGATAAATATTCGGACGGCGATCTTGTCATAAACGGCGTTTCAACAAAAAATTATAAGGACAGAGACTGGGACAGCTACCGCAACCATTCGGTCGGTTTTGTTTTTCAGACATACAATCTTATTCCGCATCAGAGCGTGCTGCAGAATGTTGAGCTTGCGCTCACATTGTCCGGCGTTTCAAAATCCGAACGCAGACAGCGCGCAAAAAAAGCGCTTGAAGAGGTCGGACTCGGCGATCAGCTGCGCAAACGTCCCAACGAGATGTCGGGCGGACAGATGCAGCGCGTTGCGATCGCAAGGGCTCTTGTAAACAATCCCGATATCATCCTTGCCGATGAGCCTACCGGCGCGCTCGATTCCGAAACAAGCGTTCAGGTAATGCAGATACTTAAAAAGGTATCCGAAAATCGCCTTGTTGTTATGGTAACGCATAATGCAGAGCTTGCCGAACAGTATTCAACGCGTATAGTCCGTATGCTTGACGGCATGATAACAAGCGATTCAAAGCCGATCACGCCGGAAGAAAAAGCGGAGCTTGAAAAAGCAGATACGGAAAAAAACGCTTCCCGTAAAAAAACAAAAAAACCGTCGATGTCTTTCGCAACATCATTCGGACTTTCTTTGAAAAATCTCTTTACGAAAAAAGGAAGAACTGTTCTTACCGCATTTGCAGGCTCAATAGGCATTATCGGCATAGCGCTTATTTTTGCGGCCTCACACGGAATGACGTCATATATAAACGCTGTTCAGGAAGACACATTGTCGTCTTACCCCATCAGCATTGAAGCCACAACGATAGATCTGGGCACTCTGATGCGCACTTTTATGGGCGCCGTGAACGACGAGAGCAGAAATCACGAAAAAGATGCGGTATACTCAAAATCTGCGCTTTTTGATATGCTCAACGCAATAAACAATATAGAAACGACCGAAAATGACCTTAAATCGTTCAAAAAATATATTGAAGAGAAAAAAGCGGATGAAGAAAACGCTCTTTCTGATGCTCTGAGCGGGATACGGTATACTTATGACGTTGATCTGACGGTATACACAAAAAATCTTGACGGCGAAATAACAGTTTCGGATACCGGAAAGCTGTTTTCGCAGGCTCTTGCAAAAAATTACGGCTCCTCAAGAGCGTCGTCACGCCAGTCTGCATCTTCGATCACGGCAGGCAACTCTTCACTTTCGCTCTTTATGCCGGGTCAGTCAAACACAAGATCAAGGCTCTGGCAGGAAATGCTTTCGGGCGATAACGGCCGTGCGATAAATCCGGTCCTTGAAGGACAGTATGAGCTTGTATACGGCACATGGCCCGACGAATACAACGAAATAGTTGTGGTCCTTGACGAAAACAACGAAATAGACGATCTTTCGCTTTTCGCCCTCGGTTTTAAGTCCGAAGCGGAAATGGACGAAATTTTCGACGCCGTTTCAAAAGGAACACAGATAGATACTTCTTTGCAGAGCTGGTCTTACGAAGATATATGCGGCAAGGAATACAGAGTGATAGTAAGCAGCGACTGCTATACTTACGACGAATTCAGCGGAACATATGTTGACCTGAGAGACACCGACGCCGGTCTTCGCTATCTTTACGATAAGGGACTTTCGCTTAAGGTTACCGGTATAATCCGTCCCGATGAGAATGCCGTAGCGTCAATGCTTTCCGGCTCAATAGGATACACATCCATGCTTACCGAGTATATTATCGAAAAAGCGCATGAGTCTGAAGCCGTAAAGGCTCAGGAGGCGTCTCCCGATACCGATATTTTTACCGGACTGCCTTTCAGGGAAAACAACGGCAGAATGACGGACGAAGAAAAGGAAGAATCGTTCCGCAATTATATCGCGGGTCTCGATACCGAAAAGAAAGCTGCGGCATACGTTGAGATCATGGCTATTCCCACAGACGAACAGCTTGACGCGGCAGTCGATTCTGTGATGAGCGGGGTTACGAGAGAAAGCATTGAATCGATGCTTGTTTCTTCCATGACCGAGCAGATGAGCATGTCGCAGGCTGAAATAGAAGATTACCTTTCTCAGATGAGCGACGACGATCTTTTCGGACTTTTTGAGGATTCCGTAAGGGCTCAGTCCGCAGAACGCATATCCGCGCAGGTAAGACAGAGTCTTGCGGGCATGACTTCAGAGCAGCTTGCCGCTGCGCTCGATCTTGCAGCGCCGGGATACACTACCGCGCAGTGCGCAGTATACCACGACAAAGTCCTCGTTTTTTCGAATAAAACATATGAAGAAAATCTTATAACTTTAGGCTGCGTATATCTTGACAGTCCGTCTTCCGTAAATCTTTACGCTTCCACATTTGCCGACAAGGATATAATTGAAGACAGCATTGCCGAATACAACAGCACCCTTGACGACCTCGAAAAAATACATTATGTTGATTATGTAGGGCTGATGATGTCTTCCGTTTCAACAATAATTAACGCGATAACGTATGTTCTCATTGCCTTCGTTGCCATCTCGCTTATCGTTTCTTCGATTATGATAGGTGTTATAACGCTTATTTCCGTTCAGGAAAGAACGAAAGAAATAGGCATTCTGAGAGCGATAGGCGCGTCGAAAAAAGACGTTTCAGGACTTTTCAATGCCGAAACTGTCATAATAGGTTTTACCGCCGGACTCATAGGCGTTCTGGTAACGTATCTTCTCTGCATACCGCTCAATTTCATTCTCTATTCCCTTACGGGCATAGCGACCCTTAAAGCCGTTCTTCCCATTCCCGCGGCGATCGTTCTTGTTGCGATAAGCGTTGTGCTTACGCTTATTTCGGGTATAATCCCGTCAAGAAGCGCCGCCAAAAAGGATCCCGTTGTCGCCCTCCGCACGGAATAACGCCGAAAATATTCTGTAAAACAAAAAAACTCCCGGAATACAATAACAGAGTATCCCGGGAGATTTGATATATTTCTTTACCGTAATGTCAGTCAGAAGGCTCGCCGTATACGGCGATTATGCCCTCGTAATGATGGATCATGTAATCCTCTATGATCTGCTCGTATCTGCTTTCGTTTGAATCGATCAGCTGCCTTACCGGAGTATCGGACTTGCAGGCGGTTTCTATTATTCCTCTGCCGCCTTCACGGAAATAGCCGTATTGGGTGTTTGTGAGCATATTGAAGAAAATCTTCGCGTCTCTTTCGTCAAAGAATACCTGAGAAGCCATATATTCTATAATATCGTTCTTCGTTTTGTATTCGTCAAACGGTTCGAAAACGGCACTGAGAATCAAAGCAGAAACGGCGGAATCCTTTGCACTGACGGGGATCCCGGTGGTATATGCAAGATTTGAGTAGTCGCTTGCGTAAACGCCGGGCGTCGCTTCGGGACCGAGAGGATACGGCAGGATTCCGACATCGCCGATGCGGTAAAGAAGACACGAGGAATTTCCGAAAAGCTCCGACGTGGGAAGGGTCAGCATAACGATCTCACCGTTTACGAAAAGATCAACGCCCACGCCGCCCCACGCATCGTCAGGGTGAAAACAGTCTTTGCATGTTTCAAGGTATATTTTCTGTGCGCGGACAAGCGCAGTATATCCCGCATCGGTAAACGTTCCGCAAACCGCCTTGCCGTTGACATAGTCCGACATTGCTGTGCCGTTTGAAAGAAACATCATTACCGAAAAATACGGCGAGTGCGTTGCCATTCCGTAGATGGTTCTGCTGCTCTCTTTTACCGTATACGCGTGAAGGACCTCTTCAAATCTGTCCCACGTCCACGTTCCGTCCTCAACGAATTCTCTCGGATCAGTGTGGCCGTATTGCGTAATGAGCGCTTCGTTTACCGCGATGGGGTAGCCGAAGGTCGTATAAAGAAGCTCTGGCCACGCATAGGGAACAACTCCGAATACGTCGTTTTTCCAGATCATGTGGTGAAGCATGTTGGGCGTGCCCCATTTATCGGTATTCGTCACGTCTATCAATGGGGAAAGACCGAGGAAATAGCCTGCCCTGACGCATTCGCAATAGCCGTAGGAGCCGCCTGTGGCAAGATCGTAAATTGATTCTCCCGAAAGCGCCGCCATCATTACGGTGTTTTCGTTTCCGCCATCCGAATAGATGATATTCAGCTTGCAGTTGAATTCATTTTCAACATCCTTCTGCCGTTTTGCCGCGATGTCCGCAAGCGATGTTCCGTTCATAAAACCGAAAGTGCTGTCCGCAGAACCCGACCATCCCCAGTTTACCACCGTGCCGTTCAGATTGACCGAGGAGAGAGAATTTTCATCGTAATCCGGAACGATTTCGGTTTCCTCTGCCTGACAGGAGGAAAGAATCAGAATTAAAACAAGAAGAAAAGCGGTTATCCTTGCAAATAATTTCATTTTTATACCTCCCGAATTTGTAAAATTGTCAGTGTATTTTTATTATAGCGACCGAAAGCGGTTTGAGAATTGCGGAAAATCCGTTGCTTTTTTCCGAAACGGCAAGTTTTCTCGTTTCAAAGTCCGAAACAGGCATGAGCTCTTTGCCTTCGTATACCTCTGCCATTACGCATTTGCCCGGAATATTCAGATCGATGCACACATCTTCCCTGCACGACGGATTTATCGCGGTCACCGTTTTTATTCCGTCTTTTTCGGTTACAGTTACATGATCGTCGGAATAAATAAGGTTTCCGTTTATATGCTCAGTCATAAGCTTTATCATTTTGCCTGTGGCGGTAAACTCCGCGCTGTGCGGATAAACTTTTATCGCACCTTCGTTTACCGCCTCAAAATTGCACGCAATCCCTATATCCGAAATATGCGCCTGACCGATTATCATTGTGAGCATCATTGCGGCATGTATTCCGTCGGGGATGCTCGATTTTCTGTACCACGCATACCAGAGGTTCCACTCGTCAAAAGATATCTTCACATCTGCGCTGCCGAGATATTCGCGGACCGATTTTATTCCTTTTTTCGTGTTTTCGATATTTTCGAGCCCTGACAGATATTCTTTTTCGACATTTGCCAGCTTTGTGTATATGGGTTCATGCGAATATGTGTGATAAGAAACGTATTTTACTATGTCAGACATCGGAATTGCGGAATCGTCTATCCATTCCTTGTTGGGATGCGGACCTGAAGAACAGAGAATAAGATCGGGGCAGACTTCAAGCATTTTTTCAGCCTGTTTTCTTGCAAGTCTCGCGTATCCTTTTGCCGTGTTGTCTCCTTCCATATGTCCGTAGCCGAATTCGTTGCCCAAAGACCAGTATTTTACGTTGTAAGGTTCTTTATAGCCTCTTTCCGCTCTGATCTTGCCGTATTTCGTTGTTTCATCGCCGTTGCAGTATTCCACCCATGCGGCATTTTCTTCGGGAGTGCACCATGTGGGATTTATGGTGATGAAAGGTTCTGCGCCTATTTCGCGGCAAAGCGCGATAAAGTCGTCCGTATTTATTTCGTGACCGTCAAAACCGAGCGAGTGAGGCTGAGTTTCAAGACCGAGGCTCGACAGCAGGGGAGAGCGTTCGTCTGCGGGAAGAAGTCCGTCAAACCAGTTGTATTCTCCGGCAAAGTTACCGCCGGGCCAGCGAAGTATTTTGATACCCATTTCCTTCATGAGCGCGATAACGTCTTTTCTCATGCCGTGGAAATTATTGCTGTTCATAAGAGACATACTGCCTATGCACAGACAGACACGTTTTTTGAAAACAAGCCTCAGCGAAGCGTCAGGATCGCTTTCGCTTACGGAAAACTCAGTTTCGTATCTTTTCCATTCGTCGCCGCTCGATACCGAAAACTTTTTTTCGGCATACGTTTTTTTGCCGTATCTGTCCTTCAGACTGACAGTTACCTCAACATCTTCTTCGCATTTCGCGACAAATGCGAAAAGATATGTTTCTTTATCTGAAATATCTATACCGTACTGCCCGAAACCGCCCTCTTTTTCTGCGTCGCAGCACATAAGCTGCTGGGCTGCCGTTTCAAGGCTTCTGTGCATATGATAATGCTCTTTGTCGTGATGCGCATACGGCGCGCCGAGAATGGCATACGTTTTTTCTCCTATCAAAAACCACTCGCTCGCAACGCCTTCCATTACGGAAGGCTTCCCTGAAAATTTTCTGTTTCTGAGCTTTTGCGCCGAAAGACCTGTG
>JAEEJJ010000125.1 GCA_016281805.1 Clostridiales bacterium | reverse complement strand
TTTCGATCGTTTGGTAATCGGGGCGCCTCAAACCGTTTTCCCATTTCGAAACAAGGTCCCTTGACACAAACAGAAGATCGGCAAGCGTTTGCTGTGACATATCGTTTACTTCTCTGAGTTCGGCTATTCTTTTTCCGACGTTCACGTTCAAACGCTCCTTTCCTTCCGGTGTCGTTGTCTCTATTATACTGGGAAATGGTGGTTTGTTAAGGGACAGAACGCACCCTTTTCGAACGTTCATAAGGTGGATTACGCAAATAAATGCTATAGCAATGCACACTCGAAAAAAGACTTTTGCGGATCGGGTATATTATACGTTTGATCGCTCCATGGAAATCTGATCTCGTAGAGAACGGTTTCAAAGTTGATGCTCGGAAGCTTATCTACATAAGGTCTTGCAAAGTGCCCTTCCGTCAGCCCGAATACCAACATATCGTATTTTTTTGAAACCTCGCGCCTGATCTCTTCAAGAAAGATCAAATAATTATCTGCGTTATCATCTCGGGAAAGGAAAAACGCAAGCATGGGAAAATCAAGAGGCTCATTCACTTCGGGAAGCTTAATATAGCGAAATGCGGAAAGCAGAGGATTGAATAAACGCGCGAGCTTCATAATCTTTCCGTATCGCTTTACCACGTATTGTTTATACCCGGTCTGATTCCACAAAGCTCCTGTCGCAACAATACTGTCTCCATCAAGAAGCAGATAGAAGTCCTCTACGCCCAAATTGAAAAACTCTTCAAAGCTTTTCACAACCGGAAACATATCCTTTTTCTTTCCCTCGTTATTCAGAAAATCGAGCAGTCTTACCGTATCGTTTTCTGTCGCCCTGCGGAAAGAAAAGATGTGTTTTTCCGTTTTTACTTTGATTTTGGGACTCAGGATATAGGTTTTATACCCAACCGTTTGTTTCATCTCAAGAAGATGTCTGCTTTTTTCAAACATTCTTCGCGCATTCGCGTTTTCGGCAACCACAGAGCAATAATAATAATCTATATCATCACTTTGAATATCTCGTATCAATCTTGACCCGAATCCAACGCCGCCATCATACTCTGCGTCCTTTTTCAACCCGCAAAGATATGCCGCTCGACAAGCCTCACCGCCGATATAAACTTCGCGGATAAGCTCTGCGCAGGTACCGATCACACGCTCCCCGATTTTTGAAACAAATACGCGTGCGTCTCCCGCGTCTTTCATATAGGAGTCATAGGCATCGGGACGCCTTGTATAAATGAGTTCAATATTCCCTTTGGCTGCCGAGCTTTCCAGAACGCGCAGTATTTCCTTGCCGTCAGAAGCTGAAGCCTGATATTTTGATCCGCTCATTTTTTCTTTTCCTCAAGGTTTTCACCGATAGGGATACCTGCTCGTTTATCCACTTCAAAATGGAAAAGGATATTTATAAACCAATAAGCCAGATTGATCATAAAGCGATGTGTGCGCTTGACCATTGTTACGCCGCGCTTAAAAATAGAACCGAACCGGAAGAACTCTTTCTTGTATTGCTTACAGAACGAACGCAATGATTCAGGTGTCAACTGCTTGGGATTAAACGTGATCGTACCAAAGGTATATCCATTTTCAAGCCACCATCTTTCCGAGATCAAGCGTCCATCCGCCTTGAAAGCTTCATAGGTCTTGGTGTTGGGGAAAATCAGCAGATGGTTAAATGCGACCACGAAGAATTGATGCTTTTCGCAGAAAGCGAGGGTGGCCTTGAAAGTATCCTCATTATCAGAATCAAAGCCGAATACAAAACTGGCGTAAATACCGATGCCAACATCGTGTATTTTTTGTATCAGGGCATCTCTTTCGCCGAGACGTTCTGTCCAGCCCTTGTTCATCTGCCTCAAATTATTGCTTTCAATGGATTCAAAGCCTATCAGCACCATCTCGCATCCGCTTTGCTTCATCAGTGTAAGCATTTCCTCATCCCTTGCGATGTCAAGCGTAATCTGGGTCGTCCATATGATATGCAGCTTTTTCAGTTCGAGGAACAGTTCACGGGCAAACGCCTTGTCGGAGAAGATGCTGTCGTCTACGAAGAAAAAGATCTTATGCTTGCAGGATTTGATCTCGTTGATAATATCTGCAACATCTCTGTGTATGTAATGCGAATGATAATACCCCGCAATTGAGCAAAATTCGCAGTTGTGATAGCAGCCGCGCCCCGTTTCAACAAGAGATACGGGCAGATATTTCTTCATCTTATCGGCATAAATGCTTCTGTCAGGCATTTTGTAGGTAATACAAGCGCCACCGTCATAGCGTTTCTTCAAAGCACCTGATTCAAGGTCGGCAAGGACTTCCAATATGATACGGTCAGCATTGCCAACCATTATTGCATCGGCGTGCTCGGTCGCTTCTTCCGGGCAGAGGGTTACATGATAACCGCCCATAATGACCTTTTTGCCGCGCATCTGAAATTCGGACGCGATAAAATACGCGCGCCTAGCGGTATAAGTCTCAACCGTTATAAAAACGATATCGGCATCGGTGTCGTAATTGATCCTTTCAATTCTATCATCGAAAAACTCACGCTTAATGTTGTCTGGAATCATAGAATTCAAAACCGCTATGGTAAGCGGCTCCATCAGCCAACTTCGCAGGTATTTTTGACCTGTTTTTTTGCCGATTGCGGGAAGTATAAAAGCTATTTTCACCTTTTTTTCCTCCATCCATTTTTATCATACGGGGTGATAAACAGGATCATCACACTTTTTTCACCTCCGGGATATCCGAATTGTCACTCATAACATCCGCACCAAATATTGTAAATTCTTTTGCGTATTTTCTGTATCCGACATTGACAAGCATATAGAGGCTTTTCATCGTCTTGGGCTTGGTGAGATCTAGGCGCTTCCAGATATTTTTCCACGAATAGGCCTCCTTCCAAGCCCACGCGATTCCCGCTTCAAGATCTTCTTTCGTCATTTGTTTGGGCTGAAAAACACAATGTTCCACGTCATACATGGCAAAATCGTGCTCAACGATACGCCCCTCGGCTTCAAGCTCCCGGTAGAACTCGGTTCCGGGAAAAGGAGTGATGATGGAAAAACGAGGCAGGTCTATTTTTGCGTCAATGCAAAGCTCAACGGTGCGCTTGAATACGTCGGGGCCGTCCTCATCAGCGCCAAACGCAAAGCACCCCATAACCATAATGCCCTTGCGGTGAAGCTTATCCATCAGTGCCTTGTATTCCTCAACGTGATTGACACCCTTGTTTATGCCCGCCTGGGTTTCCTGATTGACCGATTCAAAGCCAACAAGAATGCCCTTGCAACCGCTTTTCTCAAACAGATCAAGAAGCTCGTCATTGTGACCGATGGCAGTAGTAGTCAGACCCATCCACCACTTTTTCAGCGGGATCATAGCGGTAAACAGCTCTTTTGCATATCTCACGTCAGCAATCAGATTAACGTCGGGAAAAACAACCTCTTTGCCGTTAAAGGATCTGATTTCGGCTATAACGTCTTCAACGGGACGGGTGATGACCCTCCTGCCGAAGGCGGCGGGATACGCACAGAACGTGCAGGAGTGATTGCACCCTCTTACCGCTTCAACTGTATTGAGCGTTATATATTTTTTCTTGTTTAGCAGATCCTTGCGAGGCAGCGGTCGATTCGCTATATCAGTACATCCGTTTCCGTAATAAATCTGCTTGAGACTGCCGTTTTTGATATCAAGAAGTGCCTCGGGAAAGGTTTTCTCGCCGAGTCCTACCAAAACGGCATCGGCGTGTGCCGCCGCTTCTTGGGGCATCAAAGTCGGGTGAACACCACCGAGAAGCACGGTCTTGCCAAGACTTCTGAAGTAATCGGCAAATTTGTAACATCTTGACGAGGTGCCGGTGATACAAGTAATAGCGATGACATCGGCGTCGAGATCAAGCGGAATTGCCTCGGCTGTTTCATCATATATCACCGCCTCGGCTTCAAGCTCCTTCGGAATCAAGGCGGCAAGAAGTGCCAGAGTGATGGGGGCATAGTGAAGCCCCTTGTGAAACATACCGTTATATCTGTGCATTGCACCCGCAGGCGAAAGTAATGCTATTTTCATAGAAAGCTCCTTTCGTGGGTTATCCGATCGGAATAAACGAGGAGACTGCCATCATAATAACAGCTATGGCAACAAATGCAATCATTATTTTATTGCCAGAGCATTTGCCAAGCAATAGCCCTTTCTTTGGCTTTTTGACGGCATTTAAATAAGCAGGAAGAACAACGATAACGAGAATGATCGAGAGTGCACCTGCACCGATCTGAACGTAATCAAGAATGGCAAGCGGAAGAAGTACAGAGATAAGCAATGCGGGGACAGTTGCGATGAACCAGGAAATCCTCATGGAGAGTCCGAATTGTCCGCCGATCACATCCGAGAAAGCGAATCCACTTGACCAAAAGGACGTAAACATGGCAAGTAATACCAGGATCGAGCAAAGAATCCTTACGAGCGGATTTCCAATACTTTGGGCAAGACCGATGGTAGCGATCTCGGTAACCGTTTCAGAACCAATAATAACCGCTACGGTAAAAGCTATTGTAATCAGCGCATTGAGGGTAAGACCGCCAATAACAGCTTTGCCCGTCTGCTCCTTTTTTTCGATATGGTTGCACACTTGAATAATGGAAAAGATAGCAGAAAAGGCAAACATAAAGAGACCGTATACCGCAAAAACAGTATTCGGCGCGCCAAAGGAAAAGTTCAGAGAGCCCCTAACATTGAAGAACGACAGCGCCATAAGCGTGGTAACAGCGATGCCAATTAAGAGCATCGAGAGCTTTTCTCCGATACCCATACCCTTGATTCCAAAAACAATTACGATAGAAGCGAGTGCGTAGAAAATTATTTTAGTCAGTGTGTCATTAAGGCCCAAGAGGTCGGTCAATACGTTGCTCGCACAAAGAATGTAAACAACCAAATTTTCGAGAAGAAGAAGCACGAGCAGTACGAGAAACGAAATATTGAGTACCCTTTTGCCTTTTCCGCTGAACAGATGCTCATCAAGAATCGCAAGCAGATCTTCGGACTTCTCCGAATTACGGGTGAGATCTGCAATGATCAGATACAGAAACACGCTTACAGCATACGCAAGAACGAGGGCGGCGAGAGTTCCGAACACTCCAATCTTGTCAATGGCGTAAGGGATGGTCAAAATACCCGTTCCTATACCTGCGCCAGCAACTAACATTAGTGATTCTATAAAGGATAGATTTTTCGTTTTCATATAGATTTCCTTAACAAGCGTAAGCTCGTTTTTATTGTATTATGACATAAAAAAGACAAAAAATAAAGTGCTAGGCTGCTGTCAAAGTTGCTTGAAAAACGGCTTTCACCAGTCCAATTCCGGTAAAAGCCCCTCAATCCCACTTTCGTATCTATTTATTTCAATGATTTTTTGAAGATTTTCTCTGTCGCTCAAAAGCGACACAAGAGGCAAAATATGGCTGTTTTTGCC
>JAEEJJ010000124.1 GCA_016281805.1 Clostridiales bacterium | reverse complement strand
GCCGGGAAACCCGGAGTACGAGCTTTGCGGCAATGCAAATGTTGAGTGGTATGATTGCATAAACGGAGAAAAGACCGATCCCGACTACCGCAGCGCGGTCTGGGTTCCTGTAAAAAAGAAAGAATAAAGATCCGTACAGATACATATCCCGGTTTGTCGAGGTCTTTTGATCTCTTCATAAACGCGTTTTACGGGCCTTTCATGTTCGTAGGGTAAACTACCCTCCCGATCGATTTGAAGGGCACACAAGCAATCCTGCGCGCTGAAGCCCCATATTTTAGCCCACTCCCCTGCCCGATGAAATATTCGGGCAGAGGTTTTGTTTGTTCAGAGATAAAGATGAAAGTGCCGTAACGATGCCGTGCTGCGAAAAAAACCGCTCTCGCAGCCGCGATTATGGGAGAGGACGCTAAGACAGAAGAAAACACCGCAGGAAGCCCCTGCGGTGCATACAGAAATGTAATTACAATCAGTTTATTATCTCCTATATGATACCATTTCGCCCGTATCTGTCTGACCAATCATGTTACCTTCAGCATCGAATGTGTAACAGAAAACGGCACAATTACCGCCGATCGAAAAGGAGTTTGTTATCGGAGAAAAGAATGTTGTCGTTATGCTTTCAACGTTCCATTCCAACTGCCCCGAAGTGTTGACTGACAAATCACCGCCCAATGAACCTTTCACTGAATAGAAAGTCTTTGGAGCGCCTCCTTCCGGATCGCAGATGAGCAGCATTGCGGTGTAGTTATCGCGTACGATTGGTGTCAGTTCTTCAGAGGGAATATACCATCTATTATTTATATAATCAAGTATTCCGGCTATTTCGTGCCTTCCCCCTTCATCCTGTTTCTTTGGAACAGCATATGAAGAAAGGTAAACCTGTCCTTCGTATTCAACCATATCCGTAATATAATAATCAAAATCGTCTTCACCATACGAGAAGCTGTCTGTCAGGGTGCCTTCCCGATCCATTTTGTACAGAAGTGAGGTGTCTCCGGAAAACCGATTCCAAAGCTGGATAATATAACCGTCTCCCAGCTTCGCAGCATTCCGAATTCCGTAATTGCCTACTTCTGTTTTATGGAAACTGATTTCCTTACCGTCTGAATCATAACAACTCAGGCATATATACTTTAAATCGCCTCTGCTGATTACCGCCCATGTACCATCATCGTTAGGCAATATGTAAGCAACATATTCATCTTTGAAACCGTGCTCAAGGCGTTTTTGCCACATTATGGTTCCGTCGCTATCAATAAGGGCGATCCACCCGTATGATGTGTCAGAATGAGATAACACTGCATTGCCGCCCCAAATCACAGTACTGTTTTTTGTAAACGAATAACCTGCCACACAAAAATCTTTAAATTCTGCAGTCCAGATAATTACTCCATCCTGATAGCATTCCAATATGCTCTTTTCAAACACATTAAAGTGTCGTTTTGCATCATAAACATATCGAAAATCGGTACGGTAGCTGATCCCCTTTTCTGATATTGAGTTTTTCCAGACATTCTTATCCCAAAGAGCTGCAAGTTCCTCGGGTGTCGGCTCATGCTGTTGGATCTCCCGACCGGGAACGGTCTGCAGAATCACTTCTGCTGTCTTGTTATACGAAAACTTTTGTTGTGTAATATCCCGATAAACAGCTTTCACTTCTGATCGGCTCAACCCGTCCATAGACAGCCCGTTTTCTTCAAAAAACGCAACTGCATTACTGTATTCTTTGGCTTCTGACGCAAATGCAAAGGCCGTAGAACCGATTATTACGATCAAAGACAGACACGCTGCCAATGTTCCCCATTTGATTCTATGGAATGTTTTAACTGTTCTTTTAACAGGCATGGAGATTTGTGTTAATGCTTCGCGATTGCTGCCTGATGCGAACTCAGTTGCTTCATCGATATATTTTTCATCGATTTGACTGATGATTTGAGATACATTTTCTCTTTTCACAGAAATATCTCCTCCTTTTTAAGGTGTTGTTTAAGGGCTTTACGGATCCGAGAAAGCCGGACCGAAATGTAATGCTTGCTCTTGTGAAAAAGTGCGGCGATTTCCTCGATCGAATCGGCATGCCAATAACGCCTGATAAACATGATCCGGCTTTGCTGATCTAATGTTTCAAGAAAGCCGTCAATTACTCTGGCAACTTCTTTTGCCATAATTTGATTCTCAACGGAGAAAGATGAAGGAATACAATCTGCAATCTCATCAAGAGCGGCATCATAGTAACTGTTCCTTTTTTGAGCTGTGTTCTCATGATATTTCTTGAGAGCAATGTTCCGAACAATACGGCAAACATAGCTTAAAAGAGGATCCGGTCTCTGAGGAGGTATTGTATTCCAAACACCGAGATAAGCATCGTTTACACATTCTTCGGCATCACGCCTGTTGTTCAATATGTTATCAGCAACCTTACTGAATATAGCTCCATATTTGTTTGACAGTTCGATGATTGCCTGCTCTGAGCGCTCAAAGAACAATTCAATTATTTTACTGTCGTCCAAGCTTTCACCTTCCTTCCTGTCTCACCCATATACTACGGTTTTGGAGAAAAAAATCTCAACTCAAAATAAGTTTAGCAGAGAAATATGTCTATTTCTACCGTAATGAGGAAAACAGCGGGAAATACTCCCCGTCCCAGATATTTATGCGCAGACCAGACCGTGATTTACGATATCTATCGTACTGTCCTTTTTTGTTTGTTCAAATTGCCGTTGTCATATTAAAAATCTTTTACGGGCAAAACAGTTTGAGCTGTCCGGAACTACTGTTTTATGCTGTATTTTCAACGATCCTTGACAAAAAAGTATTTTTCTGGTATATTTATCATATATTTTACACGGAGAACAATATGACCGACATACACAGATATGACGAAATAATAAATCTGCCAAGACATATTTCAGAAAAACATCCACCGCTTGGCAAAGACAGCTATGCGGCACAATTCTCGCCTTTTGAATCGCTGACAGGATATGAAGACGTGGTGGAAGAGGCTGCAAGGACGACTGACAACATGGTCTGTTTAGACGAGGATGAAAAGATCCGTATATCTGAAATCCTTACAGAGATATTAAAGCATTCGGATGATAAACCGGAAGTGACAATTACATATTTTATAGCAGATAACATAAAAGAGGGCGGTAAATTTGCCGCGGTCACAGGAACGGTAAAAAGATACATAGAGTCCGAACACAGGATCATTATGGACGACGGAACGATAATCGCGACAGAAGATATTACTGATATTAAATGCGATCTGTTTTAAGGAGAAAAAATGATTTTATTTATTAACGCCTGTGTAAGGCCTCAGTCAAGAACACGTATTCTTGCCGATCATTTGATCAAAAAACTGAACGACAACTTTGAAGAGGAAGATCTTGCAAAATTCGATTTTCCGAAAATCAACAACGAATTTATCGTATATCGCGACGAATTGACTGAAAAAAAGGACTATTCCGATCCCATGTTTTTGCCTGCTCAGCGCTTTGCGAACGCAGATACGGTGGTAATTGCCGCACCGTTCTGGGATCTTTCGTTTCCGTCTGTACTGAAGCAGTATTTTGAGCAGATCAATATTCCCGGCATAACATTTGAATATTCCGATGATGGGATCCCGAAGAGTTTATGCAAAATAAAGGCGCTTTACTATATCACAACAGCCGGCGGTTTTATTACATCTGAAGAATTCGGTTTCGGATATATAAACGCTCTGTCAAAAAGCTTTTACAACATACCGCAGACTTTTTCCATTAAAGCTGAAGGGCTTGATATTGACGGAGCTGACATTGATAAAATAATTTGTGAAGCAAAACGATTCATCGACAGCCTTTTTGAAAAATAATAAACTGCAAGCAGTATGCAAATAAAAGACCGCAGTATTTTCTGCGGTCTTTTTTTGTGGTTTTTGAAGATGAAATCATTACAGAGCGTATAAAAATGCGATAATCATGACTGATTTGAGTATATATGCTACTATACAGGAATTACAGATCATATGAAATCATGCTTTTTTAAATAATCCTATTCGAGATAGTCATTGTAAAGCTTATCAAGTGACGCCTGTATAGATGATTCTATAGCGCCCAACGCTTCAGAGGCAACGGCATTGCCTGTTGTGATTTT
>JAEEJJ010000123.1 GCA_016281805.1 Clostridiales bacterium | reverse complement strand
GTGCTGAAACTGTGCATATGATCATGATAATATACATGGTTGTTTTTAGTCATTTCAACAAAAAACTTCGCGTCGCGGATGTCGCTGAAATAATTCTTATACATATAATCTATTATGTCGTCTTCAGTTTCGTATCCTTCAAACGGTTCATAGATCTTATCAAGAACAAAACCTGATATTTCGGGGTCTTTTGCCGTAAGGGGAATGCACATGGAAAAGTCGGCGGAGGAATAAGATGTTTTATAATCATCCTGTCCTTTCGCATTCGGACCTACCGGCATAGGCAGAACGGCAAAGTTATCAATGCGGTATGCAAGCGAGTCTGTTGTGGAATAAATCTGCCATGAGCTCAGAAGAGTCATTACCGTTTCACCTTCTGCGACCATTCTCAGAAATTCGTCGCCCGAACCGTTACTCAGCACGTTCGATACGGTATCCCCGTAGAACCATTCGTAAGCCTGATTATACGCCTCAACTGCAGGCTGAGAGAAGTATCCGAGTGTGAAATTGCCGTTATCGTTGAAAGTAAAAACATCCACACCGTTAGACATTGCAAGTTCTCTTGAAAATCCTCCAAAGCCCGAAGCAAGAGAATATACGGGTTCGTTTGTTAGCTGATTTGTATGAGCATATGTTTTTATGCAGTTGTCAAATGAGCTCCAGTTCCATTCGGAATTCTCAAAAAGATCTCTCGGATCTGTTGCCTGAATGTTTGCAATGGCGTCTTCATTTACAACAAGAACGCAGTCTATCGAGTTGGAAAGTCTCATCGGATGCGCTGCCGGAAGCACACCGTAGATCCCTCCGTTGAACATCGTTGAAACCAGCATGTATCTGTTGCCCCATTTTGATTCGTCAAACACATCCAGACTGTCAAGTGTAACGAGGTTTACAAAGGCGTTTGCTCTTACGTAATTAACAAGGAAGAACGATTCCTCAGTGATAAAGTCGAAAAGATATACGCCGGCAACAGCGGAATTATACGCAAGTTCTCCGGATCTGTTGACATAATCAAATTTTATCTTGCAGTTATACTTTGATTGAACATCGTTCAGTCTCTGTCTTGCAAGATCGCCGAATTCCGTATTGTTCGTGTAACTGAGCGTTGAGTCGGCACCTTCAAAAAAATAGTCCTGCACAATACCCATTATAAGCGTTTGTCCCGCAAGGTCTACAGATGATTCCATTGCGGAATCGTCATATTCAGGCACGATCTCTTCAGGCGCCGCGCATGAAACGCAGAGAAGAAAGAAGATAATGCTTAAAACAGAAGCGATCAGTCTTTTCATTTTAAATCCGTTCCTTTTCTGAAATGATATGTAGTATTATAAATTATTTTTTCGTAAATGTCAATAAGTATTTGCGGCTTTTTACTGACAACGCATATCTCTTGTTCATTCTTCCTTTTCGTCTTCGTTTACGATCCTTACTGCGATCCTTTCTTCGGGATCGTCTATGCCGTTGTCGCTCAGCGCCTTACTGCAATTTTCGATAAGATCGAAATAAACGTCCCAGTATTTTGCCGTATCGCACCACGCCCTGACGGTAAAAAGATACGTATCGTCGTCTACGGCCGTCAGCCTTGCAAACGGTGCGGGATCTTCAAGAACACCTTCCGTATTGCTTGCTGCGCCGATAAGCACCGGTTTTACGATCTCCTGATCGATATCGTTTGTGATTTTGAAATCAAGGTCGACTCTTCGTATCTTTTCTGAGGTAAGATTCGTAATATTTGAGTTCATCAGATCACCGTTCGGCACAAGCACAAGTCTGTTGTCAAGAGTAAGCAGCTTTGTGTAAAAAATACTGATATCCTTCACAACGCCCTCGGCGTCCGAGACCTGAACGTAGTCGTTAAGTTTGAATGGCTTGAAAATAAGGATCAGAAATCCTCCCGCTAAATTTGCAAGCGACCCCTGAAATGCCAGTCCGACGGCAAGTCCTCCGGAAGCTATAAGTGCCGCAACGCTTGTCATAGGCACACCGAGTATCTCTACAATACCTATAAGCAGTAAAATGTAAAGAACGATTTTAATGATTTTTGAGATCACGGTTTTGACAGCAGGGTCAAATTTCGTTTTTTCAAACTGTTTTGCAGCAACTTTTGAAATCAGTTTGATAATTATAAGTCCGATCACCGCAACAGCAATGGCAAGCAGCACTTTGCCGCCCGATGTTGTGCCTATTTCGATAGACTTTTTGATAAACTCTTCCATAAAATCAACTCCGTTAATTGATCTGAATGATTTATTTATCCCCGATCCCGCCCTCGTCTGAACGTCGGCAATAGGTATTGACAATACATGATTACGGTGCAGATGTAACATTACAGGGCACATACATTGTAAATACGGAGATTCGAACTCCATGCGCGCCCTTGCGCACTACCACGACACAGTTCATTCTCAACTGCGGGAGATCATGCCCGCCCGGTCAGACTACTCACATTTTTCAAATCAGATCCGTCGTCCAGTTAAGGCTTTGTATCAGCTCGTCAGTTTCGCGAAGATGTTTGGCAAGATCGTCTGTTTCTTTTCTCAGCTTTGCAACGTCAACGGTGCTGTTGATCCTGATTTCCGTTTTTGAATATCTCGTCACTCTTGAGCTTGCCTCGTCAAGAAAGCTTCTCATTATCTTTATGCGGTTTGTCAGACAGTCTCTTTCGGCTATCAGCTCAGTGATGCTTTTCCCGTTGTATTTCGTTTCGTTGTTTGTTATGTTTATATGCGCAATAAGCTCTTCAAGCCTTAAAAACGCGCTGTTCAGTTCATCGATAAGCTCATAAGGGTTCTCATCAGGTTCGTCGCCTTCCTGAACTTTTGCATTCATATTCAGTCGTGTTGATAATCCGGATATTTTGCGCTGGATATCGGCTCTTTCCGACAAGGCAGTAGCTAATTTCATATGTTGATCATCCTTTCTGTTAAACCGTTGAGTTGTATTCCGTATAGGTAATATCTGCATTTGTTTTTACGGGTTTTTTTCAGTTTACCACATTTCACCCGTAAAGTCAATATAATTTTGTGTAAATATCAAATTGTAATCAATGTTTGAAGTTTGCTCCAATTCGTCAATATATTTATAAAATGACGATTTTTTTTATTGACTTGAAAAACCATAGGTGATAAAATATCTCGCTGAGAATGGGTAATTTCGACTAAATTTAAATTGTTTTATTCTCGTTATCGATGTTTTTACCAAATAATTCAACAATATTAACACATATGGAGGTTTTTTTATGAAAAAAATCATTTGTCTTGCGATCGCGGCCATAATGGTTCTTGCACTTTGTGCATGCGGAGAAAACGGCGCGAAATCCGATCAGGAACTTGCCGACGAGGCTGCAAATCTTATCGATGCTATCTATGTTCAGGCAAGAACAGATAAAACCGATGAACAGTGCGCAGCAGCAAAAGCTGCATGGGATGCGCTTACGGATGCTCAGAAAGAGCTTGTAAGCGGCGAGTATGCAGATCCGGATTATTTCGGAAGAGATACGGGCGATGCCTCGGCAGATGATCCGCGCAATGCGGACGAGATCGGCAAAAAAGAAATTCTTGTCGTCAGTTTCGGCACATCATTCAACGACAGCCGCGCAACGGATATAAAAGGTATCGAAGATGCTGTTGCAAAAGCATTTCCCGACTGGTCTGTAAGACGTGCTTTCACCGCTCAGATCATTATAAACCATATTCAGGCGCGTGACGGCGAAAAAATAGACAATATGACTCAGGCTCTTGACCGCGCGGTCGCAAGCGGAGTTGAAACTCTTGTCGTTCAGCCCACACATCTTATGCACGGTTCTGAATACGACGAACTTACAGGGGTACTTGATCAGTATAAAGATAAAATAGCCACTATAGTCGTAGCCGAACCTTTGCTTGGCGCAGTCGGTTCAAACGCTTCTGAAATAAATGAAGATAAAAAGAACGTTGCTGTTGCAATTACCGACGCTGCAAGAAAAGACGGAGGTTTCACTACTCTTGATGCCGTAGAGGAATCCGCTACTGCTTTTGTATTTATGGGTCACGGCACATCCCATACCGCCAAAGTTACCTATTCACAGATGCAGGCTCAGATGGATGAACTCGGATATAAGAACGTATTTATAGGCACGGTTGAAGGCGAACCTGAAGAAACTTCTTGCGAAGAGGTCATAAACCGCGTTCATGAGGCAGGATATAAAAATGTTGTTCTGCGTCCTCTCATGGTAGTTGCGGGCGATCATGCCAATAACGATATGGCAGGCGAAGACGATGATTCGTGGATAAGCATGTTCGAAGCTTCCGGTTATTTCGATAATATATATGCTCAGATTTCCGGACTCGGCAGACTTGCGGCTGTTCAGGAGCAGTATATTGCCCATACTCAGGCTGCGATCGACTCTATTGGCTGATTGGGTGAATTCGATTGAAAAAGTATTTTATTTTAATCGTTTTGGCTGTGGTTTTGGCTCTTTCGTCATGCAGCGGCAACACCGCGGATCAGGCTGGTATCAAACCGATTCTCAAGGATGGGGTTTACTCTGCGGAATTCAACACCGACGGCTCTATGTTTCATGTCAATGAAGCCTACAAAGGAAGAGGAATACTGACCGTAAAAGACGGGAAAATGACGATCCATATCACCATGCCGTCAAAAAATACAGTAAACCTTTTCCTCGGAAAAGCAGATGATGCGCAGAAAAACGGGGCGGTTCTCATCGACCCCACAGTCGATACTGTAACTTATGAAGACGGAATGCAGGAAGAAGTGTTCGGCTTCGATCTCCCCGTCCCTTATATCGGCGAAGAATTTGACTGTGCTCTGGTAGGCACGAAGGGCAAATGGTACGACCATAAAGTTTCAGTCGATGATCCTGTAAGGATTATTGAAGATGGGGAGTATACCGTAAATGTTACCTTGTCCGGAGGCTCGGGCAAAGCGTCTGTAAATTCGCCCGCAAAACTTATTGCGGAAAACGGGGTATATACCGCAGAGCTTGTATGGAGCAGCCCTCACTACGAATATGTAGTTGTTGACGGAATTCAGTATGACAGACTTGACAGAGAGGGCAATTCTGCTTTTCTTATTCCCGTTCGCATAGACGAGGCGATCAGTATCAGCGCTCTCACAACGGCAATGAGTACGCCTCATCTTATTGAATATACACTGTTTTTTGACGGTGAAACGATAAAGTAAAATGAATAACGAACTGCGGACCGGATTATTGTCGGTTTTCATGATCTTCGCCATTTCGGTGCTCAATTTATCCGGATGTAATACGGATCCCGTAAAAGATGGAAAATCCGGGCATATGCCGGCATTACTTTACAGTATGCCGCTTGACTATGCCACACAGTTTTCCGTTGATTATTACGAAAACGGATATAAACTGCTTTCTTTTGCGAACGGAGACAGAATTTTTATCGTTCCCGACGGAGCGGATATCCCATCGGGTCTTGACGCCGGAACAAAAATACTGCACTGTCCCGTCAGCAATATTTACCTTGCCGCCACATCGGCAATGAGCCTTTTTGATTCTCTCGAAATACTTGATGTGATCAGGCTCTCAGGCACTCAGGCAGACGGCTGGTATATAGACAACGCAAAAAAAGCAATGGTAGAAGGTAAAATCGTATACGCAGGCAAATACAATCAGCCTGACTACGAGCTTATTACCTCCGAAAAATGCCCTCTGGCAGTCGAGTCGATGATGATAGGTCATGCATCCGATATAAAAGAGCAGCTTGAAAACCTCGGAATTGTTGTTCTCACCGATCAGTCGAGCAATGAACCGCATCCTCTCGGTCGCGCGGAATGGATAAAACTATACGGCGCGATATTCGATAAGGAAGATATCGCCGAGAATGCATTCGGAGAACAGAAAAAATACCTCGATGATATTTCTCTGAAGAAAACGACCGATAAGACCGTTGCATTTTTCTATGTCAGCTCCTCCGGCAGAATTGTTGTAAGAAAAAGCGAGGACTATGTCAGCAAAATGATCTCCCTTGCGGGCGGCAGATATGCTTTCTCGGAAATAGGGGATAACACAACAAAAACATCTTCTGTTACCATCGATCCCGAGGCGTTTTACGCATCCGCGCACAATGCCGATATTCTGATATATAATTCCACAATAGGCAGCGAGATCGGCTCTGTTGAGGAGCTTATTGAAAAATGTGAGCTCCTTTCCGATTTTGATGCCGTAAAAAACGGAAACGTATGGTGCACTCAGAAAAATATGTACCAGGAAACTACGTCGCTCGGCGCTATGATAAACAGTTTTTACGAAATTTTTTCCGATGATTCCGGCAATCTTGAAGAAGTACCTTATTTATTTAAATTAAAATAACAAAAGAACAAAACAAAGGAAATTAAAATGAAAAAAAGCAATCTTAAAGCAATTTCATTGCTTCTTGCGGTCGTAATGCTTTTAACAGTATTTGCCGCTTGCTCAAACAATGATTCAAAACCCGAAAACACTGATAACACAACCGAACAGTCCCAGCAGAATGAGCAAACCGAAGAAAACTATGACGGCAAACTCGTATTCGATCATTCAATGGAACTCAAATATGCAAAATGTTTCTCCGTTGATTACTATAAGGGCGGATACAAGCTTATAAAGCTTGTTGACGATTCCGCAATTCTCGTTGTTCCCGAAGGAATGAGCGTTCCGGCAGATAAACCCGAAAACGCAGTCGTTCTTCAGCAGCCCGTATCAAACATTCTTGTTTCATCCACACCCGTCACATCTCTTATAAACTCCATCGGCGCGCTTGATTCCATATCTCTTACAACATACGATGCCGATTCGTGGTATATTGACGATGTAAAGCAGGCTATTCTCGACGGCAAGATCACCTATATCGGCGATTATAAAGCTCCGGACTATGAAATGATCACTGCTGCCGGCACAACTTTCGCATTTTTCTCAACAATGCTCACCGACGATGTCAAAGAGCAGCTTCAGAATATAGGCGTAGACGTTATTCTTGACCAGTCTGCTCAGGAAGATCATCCTCTCGCAAGAGTTGAATGGGCAAAGCTTTACGGTGCGATCTTCAATAAAGAGAAAAATGCCGAAACTGTGTTCAATACACAGGCAAACTATGTTGACGAGCTCTCAAAACTTGAAAAAACAGGCAAAACCGTCGCTATGTTCTATATAACGTCAAAAGGTGTTCTCTATGCAAGAAATGCTGATGACTACATGGCAAAAATGATAGCTCTTGCAGGCGGCGATTATGTTCTTTCCGATGTCGGAGTCGGTGAGACCGGAACCGTAAAAATGGAAATGGAAGCATTTTTCGACAAAGCAAAAGATGCCGACTATATAGTATATATATGGTCAATGGGCGGAAAACCCGAAACTCTTGCCGCATTTACCGAAAGAGCTGAGATCCTCAGCGATATGAAAGCAGTAAAAGAAGGAAATGTATGGTGCACAACACCCGATTATTTCCAGATTCAAAACACGATAGGCAGTATGATAAACGATATCAGACTTATGATGGATGCAGATGCTTCGACCGATAATCTGACCTATCTGTTCCGTCTTAAATAATGGGCGCTCTCAATAAAAACAATAATACGAATACCATGCGGTTCTGCATGGTATTCGTGTCATTTATAATTCTGTATATTCTTGCCGTTTTCTGGAATATTATGAGCGGAAGCGTCAATATTTCAGTCTCTGAGATGGCAGATATTATATTTAAGGGCGACGCGACAAACTCCGTTGCTTACAACGTGATCTGGAAGATCCGTCTTCCGAGACTCATGCTTGCTTCTCTTCTGGGAGGCGCACTTTCGCTTTCCGGATTTCTTATTCAAACATTTTTCAGAAATCCCATCGCAGGTCCGTTTGTTCTCGGTATATCGTCGGGAGCAAAAATGTTCCTTGCCGTCGTTACGATTGCAATGAACGGTTTTTTCAGCAGTATGCCGCTTTCTGTTACGGTTATAGCGTCTTTTGTGGGATCATTGCTGTCAATGCTGCTCGTTCTTCTTTTTACCGGCAGAGTTAAAAATATGTCAATGCTTCTTGTTATCGGTATAATGATAAGTTACATATGCTCCGCCGTAACTGACTTGCTGATAAACTTCGCGAATGAATCGGATATCGTAAATCTTACGCACTGGTCTCTCGGCAGCTTTTCAGCGGCGTCATGGCAGGATGTGAAAATATCCGCTTTTATAATCATTCCGGCATTTATCGCTATTTTCTGTTTTTCAAAGCCGATGTTCGCATATTCTCTCGGAGAAGAATATGCTCAAAGTCTTGGGCTTAACGTAAAGCTTTTCAGAGTTTTTCTCGTTATCGCCACAGGCATTCTTTCCGCATGTGTCGTTTCGTTTGCAGGACCGATTTCATTCGTCGGCATTGCGGTCCCTCATATAGCAAGAATGGTTCTTAAAACATCAAAGCCCATAATAATGATCCCCGCAACGTTTTTGCTCGGCGCGTTTTTCTGCGTTATCTGCGATCTTGCCGCAAGAATGCTTTTTTCGCCTACGGAGCTTTCGATCAGCACCGTTACAAGCGTTATCGGAGCGCCGATAGTTATCTGGCTGATGATATCAAGGAGAAAAAATGGAAACTGATAAGGAAAACACACGACTGAAGACTGACGTTGTTATTGAAAAAAAATACGATCAGCACGGCATTCCAAAACTTGAAATGAATTCCGCCACCGTCGGATATAATGGTGTACCTTTGATCTCCGATATCAATATTTCGGTAGAAAAAGGGGAGATAGTATCTCTTATAGGACCAAACGGAGCAGGCAAATCGACCATTCTTAAAAGTATCACGCGCCACCTTGCAATGATTGCCGGCACAGTTTATATAGACGGCAAAAATATGCGTGTAATGAACGGAAGAGAAACGGCTCTAAAAATGTCAGTCATGCTTACAGATCGACTGAAGCCGGATCTTATGACCTGCCGGGAACTCGTATCAGCAGGGCGCTATCCTTACACGGGCGGGTTCGGACTTCTTTCTCAGAAAGATAAGGATATAATCGAAAGATCTCTCGCTCGTGTAAACGCATTGGATATTGCCGATAAAGAGATCACTGCAATAAGCGACGGTCAGCGCCAGCGCGTTTTGCTCGCAAGGGCGCTTTGTCAGGAACCTGAAATAATCGTTCTTGACGAGCCTACATCCTATCTTGACATTCGAAATAAAATAGAGCTTCTCGATATCCTTTCGGAAATGGCAAAAAAAGAAAAAATAGCCGTTATCATGAGTCTTCATGAGATAGATCTCGCCGAAAGGATCTCCGATAAGATCGTATGTGTGAAGGGCGACCGTATATATTCATACGGCACAGCGTCGGAGATTTTTTCGGATACGAATATCGCGTCTCTTTACAATATTAAAAAAGGGCACTTTAATGCTCTTTTAGGCAGTATAGAGCTCAAAAAACCTCAGGGCAAAATAAAATGCTTTGTCGTTGGCGGCAACGGCACAGGTATTCCTTTTTACCGCGCATTGCAGAAAAAAGGAACGGCATTTGCGGCAGGCATTCTTCAAAAAAACGATATCGACTCTGCTGTCGCTCTCGCCTTGGCGTCGGAAATAGTTTTTTCGGAGGCATTCTGCCCCATTACGCCCGACCAGGTTTGCAGAGCAAAGCAGCTTATCGATTCCGTTGAATTTCTTGCGGACTGCGGATGTGAAACGGGAGAATACAACAAAGAAAATTCGGCACTTATCGATTACGCAAAAAATACGGGAAAGCATATTCTGAAATCTCCCGAAGAAATTGCGGAGGCGATTTTATGACTCAGCCCCGTGTGCTTATTGCCGGTACTTCAAGCTCAAGCGGAAAAACGACTGCAGTCTGTGCGCTCCTGTCTCTTTTGAAACGCAGAAAAACATCCGTCAGATCTTTCAAATGCGGGCCTGATTATATCGATCCGATGTTTCACAGATCCGTGATAGGCATAAAGTGCTCTAATCTTGATCCTTTTTTTTGTGATGATGATCTTCTCAGATATCTTCTTTGCGAAAACGCCGCAGGAAACCTTGCCGTAATAGAAGGTGTTATGGGATATTATGACGGAACGGGTGCTGTAGGCTCTGACAACAGCACATACTCCGTCGCATTAAAAACAGATACACCGGTTATTATCGTCGTTAACGCTAAGGGAGCTTCGTCTTCACTTTTAGCTGTGGTCGAAGGATTTATCAACTATCTCCCGAACAGCAATATCCGAGGCGTTCTTTTCAACAGAATGTCCCCGATGAACTACAAATACGTGTGTTCTCTTATGAAAATGCACTTTCGTGATTCTGTAATTCCCGTAGGGTATATCCCCGAACTTCCCGATGAGTGCCTTTTCCCTTCAAGGCACCTCGGTCTTGTAACTGCTTCCGAAATAAAGGATTTGCAGAAAAAACTTGATAAAATAACCGATATATGTGAAAATACCATAGACATAGATGCTGCCCTTTCCATTGCAGATAAAGCAGAAAAGCTCAACTACACGTCTCCGACGGTTCCGGCGCATGAAAAGATCAGGATCGCAGCGGCGTTTGATTCGGCTTTTTGCTTTTATTACAGCGATACTTTTGATCTGCTTAAAAAAATGGGAGCGGAAATAACGTTTTTTTCACCTCTGAAAAACGAACCTGTTCCGCAGAATGCAAACGGACTCCTGCTGGGCGGCGGTTATCCTGAGCTTTATGCCGACATCCTTGAAAAAAATGAAATATCCAAAAACAGTGTCTTAAACAGTATTGAAAGCGGTATGCCCGCAATAGCCGAATGCGGCGGATTTCAATATCTCGGAAAGACTATAGACGGGAAAAAAATGTGCGGATTTTTTGACAGCGAGAGCTTTTCTGCAAACAAACTCGTCAGATTCGGCTATAATACCATAACATCCGAAAAAGACGGCATTTTCGGCAAAAAAGGGACGTCCTTCAAAACTCACGAATTTCATTACTGGGACAGCACATTAAACGGAGACAGCTTTACTGCCGTAAAACCAAACGGCAAAAGCTGGAAATGCGCCTTTACCACAGATACGCTTTATGCAGGGTATCCTCATCTGTATCTTTGGTCAAACCTGCCTGCGGCAAATAATTTTTATAATAAATGCCTGGAATACAAGGAGAGAAAAATATGATCATCAACGACCCTAACGATATAGAAAAACGAAGCATGGAAATAATTGAGAGCGAACTAAAAATCGACATTCCCGACGAAAATAAGGCAGTAGTTAAAAGGGTCATACACTGCACGGCAGATTTCGATTACGCTGTCAACCTGCAGTTTTCCGAAAATGCCGTAAAAAAAGCACTGGAAGCGCTGAAAAACGGCTGTACTATAGTTACGGATACTCAAATGGCAAAAGCAGGCATCAATAAGCCTGCCGCAGAGAAACTCGGATGCAGCGTTTTATGCTATATGAGTGATCCCGATGTCGCTGCCGCCGCAAAAGAGCACGGAGGAACGCGTGCTGCAGCTTCTATGGAAAAAGCCTCATCGCTTGGCAGCAATGTTATTTTTGCGATCGGTAATGCGCCTACTGCTTTACTTAAACTTAAAGAACTTGCAGATGAAGGCAGAATATCTCCGAAACTTATTATCGGCGTTCCGGTAGGCTTCGTAAACATTACAGAATCAAAAGAGGCGATCATGACTACTGATATCCCGTATATCGTTGCAAAGGGTCGCAAGGGCGGTTCAAATGTCGCCGCGGCGATCGTCAATGCACTGATGTATCAGCTCACAAGATAATGGACAGTTTTATCACAAAAAACGGAAAACGTCTTCGCAGAGGATATACCACCGGTTCGTGCGCAGCCGCTGCCGCAAAAGCCGCAGCTATCATGCTCTTTGAAAACAGACAGCTCGATAAGGTATATCTTTTAACGCCGAACGGAACGGGTCTTTATATCACTGTTCACGATATCGTCAGAGATAAGAATACCGTTTCATGTTCAGTCGTAAAAGACAGCGGAGACGACCCGGATATTACGAACGGAATAAAAGTATTCGCAAAAGTCGAAAAAAAAGGCGGAAAAAACGAGATCACCGTCTGCGGCGGAGAAGGCGTCGGGGTAGTAACTAAACCGGGGCTCGACCAGCCTGTAGGCAATCACGCGATCAATTCCACACCGAGAAGAATGATCAGTGAAGAGCTTTTAAAAGTCTGTGAAGATAACGGATATAACGGCGGGCTGACTGTAACGATATCTGTTCCCGACGGTGTAAAGATCGCTGAAAAAACATTTAATCCGAGGCTCGGCATAATCGGCGGTATCTCTGTTCTCGGAACTACAGGTATCGTTGAACCCATGAGCGACGACGCCGTAGTCGAAACGATACGTACCGAGCTGTCTCTTCGCAGAGCGGAAGGAAAAACATCTGTATTGCTTGCGCCCGGTAATTACGCGATGGATTTTATCAGGGACGAGCTTCATATGAACGCCGACATAGCAGTTACAACGTCAAATTTTATCGGTGACGCGCTTGATCTTGCTTCGGAGAAAGGGTTTGCGTACGCACTTCTTGCGGGGCATGTCGGAAAGTTCATAAAGCTTGCCGGCGGATTATTCAACACTCATTCAAGATGGGGCGACTGCCGTGCGGAAATATTTGCCGCACACGCTGCAATGAACGGCGCAGATGCGGAAACCGTAAAACAGATCATGCATAGCGCGATGACGGACGATATGATATCGATCACCGAAAAAGCGGGTATTTACGAAAATGTCATGCGAAGTGTCATGGCAAAAATAGATGACAACATATCGCATCGCCAGCTCGGTAAAATGAAAACAGGCGTTATCATGTTTTCAAAAACATACAGCTCACTAGGCACAACTCCTGAAGCTGATAAAATACTCGAAATCATTCGAAAGGAATACGCATAATGGTACATATTGTCGGAGCAGGCTGCGGAGCGCCGGATCTGATTACTCTTCGCGGAAAAAAACATCTCGAAAATGCCGATGTTATCATATACGCCGGATCGCTTGTCAACGCCGAACTCCTTTCTTTTGCAAAAAAAGAGTGCGAGATTTACGACAGCGCAAAAATGACCCTTGAAGAAATAATCGATGTGATCGTTGCCGCTGAAAGCGAAAACAAAACGACCGTGCGCCTTCACACGGGAGATCCGTCCCTTTACGGCGCAATAGGCGAGCAGATACGCGAATTTGGCAGACACGGTATAGAATACGATATCACACCCGGTGTAAGTTCTTTTTCGGGTGCAGCGTCTTCGCTGAAAACCGAATATACTCTTCCGGATGTGTCTCAAACAGTTATTATAACACGAGCATCGGGCAATACGTCGGTTCCAGATTCGGAAAATCTCGCTTCACTTGCTAAACACCGCGCAACAATGGTCCTCTTTCTCAGCACAGGTCTTCTCGATAAGGTGACAAAAGAACTTATTGAAGGCGGATACTCTCCCGATACTCCCGCCGCCATAGTGTATAAGGCTACATGGCAGGACGAAAAAGTGCTTCGATGCACCGTTTCAACGCTTAAAAAAACGGCAGAAGAAAACAGAATAACAAAAACCGCGCTTATAACAGTAGGCGATTTCCTGACAAGTGATTTTTCAAGATCACATCTTTATGACCCTGATTTTTCAACAGAATTCCGTGAGGCTAAAAAGTGAATGTAAGTATTTTCTGCTATTCCGAATCAGGTTCCCGTATCGCAAAGGATCTTTGCGATATGTTTGGGCTTTCATACAGATCCGTACACTCAATAGAAAAATTTGCGTCCAAATACGGCTTTGTATCGCACAAAAGTATTGCTGCGGATATTGAACCGATTTTTAACGCAGGCGGCGCGCTTATTTTTATAGGCGCATGCGGAATTGCAGTGCGAACAATAGCCCCTTACGTGAAAAGCAAAACGACCGATCCTGCTGTTATAGTTATAGACGATCAGAAAAAATTCGTCATTCCGATTCTGTCGGGTCATATCGGCGGCGCAAATGAACTGGCAAGAAAAATCGCTGAAAATACAGGTTCTCTTGCCGTGATCACGACCGCTACGGACGGAGCGAGCAGATTTTCATGTGATTCATGGGCTTTTACGCATAACTGCACTCTTTCTTCAATGAAAACAGCAAAAGATGTGTCTGCAGCAATTCTCGAAAGCGATATTCCCGTTTCCTCTGAATTTCCGTTGCCGAAATCTCTCCCGTCAGGGCTTTTCCCCGGCAATAACGGTGAAACAGGTATTTATATCGGTATAAAAAAGGCATCTCCGTATTCAAATACTTTACGTATTATACCAAGAGTCCTTACGGTCGGTATAGGCTGCAGAAAAGGCGCAAAAAAGGAAGATATATCATGTGCAGTCAGAACAGTATTTGAGAAAGCAGGGTTGGAGTTAAGAGCAGTAAAGCGCATTGCTTCCATAGATGTGAAAAAAAATGAAGAGGGGCTTCTCTCTTTTTCGGAGGAATTGAAAGTTCCGGCGGTTTTTTTCAGCGCTGATGAGCTAAACTCGGTCAAAGGCGATTTTGAAGATTCGGAATTCGTAAAAAAAACTGTCGGTACGGGAAATGTCTGCGAACGTTCCGCTGCGCTTGCAGGCGGCAGAATTATAATCAGGAAAACAGTTGAAAACAGCGTTACGGTTGCAGTTGCGCAATGTGATTGGGAGGTCTTATTTTGAAAAAAATATACGTGGTCGGTATAGGCGCAGGAAATTATGAAGGAATGACGGTCGGCGCCGTCAGAACACTCGAAAAAGTTGATGTAATAGTGGGATACACAGTATATATCGACCTTATAAAACCTTTTTTTGCCGACAAATCGTTTATATCCACTCCAATGATGAAAGAGACCGAGAGGTGCAGGATCGCGCTTGAAAAAGCGGCTGAAGGAAAGACCGTTGCCATGATATGTTCAGGCGATGCGGGAATTTACGGTATGGCGTCACCGATCCTCGAGCTGGCGGAAGAATACGGAGTTGAAACCGAGATCATTGCAGGAGTTACGGCAGCATCCTCCGGCGCAGCGCTTCTTGGTTCTCCCGTAACATGCGATTTTGCCGTTATCAGTCTTTCTGATCTTCTCACCCCATACGAAACAATAATGAACAGAATTGAAAACATTGCAAAAGCCGATATGTGCATGGTTATTTATAATCCGTCAAGCCGCAAACGCTCGGATTATCTGCAGCGTGCTTGCGATATAATCCTTAAATACCGTTCTCCAAACGCCGTATGCGGCGTCTGCCGCAATATAGGCAGAGAGGGACAGAATTACGAAATAACAACTCTGTCAGAACTGACAAAAAAGGAAATTGATATGTTCACGACCGTTTTTATAGGCAATTCAACAACGAAAACCGTTGGCGGCAGAATGGTCACTCCTCGGGGATACAGTTATGAAAAATAAGATCTGTGTATTTGCCGGCACTACCGAAGGCAGGCGTATAGCTGAGATTTTAAACGGTGCGGCTGATATTACCGTATGCGTCGCAACAGAATACGGAGAAGTTCTTCTTGACCATATAAACGGAATAACCGTCCATACGGGAAGACTCGACGAGGCCGAAATGGAAATTTTTTTTAAAAACAACGATTTCGAACTCATTATCGACGCAACTCACCCGTATGCTGTAATAGCAACGAATAATATCCGCCTTGCCGCAGAAAAATGCGGCGTCAGACTTATGCGGATATTGCGCAGTGTCGAAACCCATGAAGCGAACGCCGTTTATGTGTCATCGGTTACTGAGGCAAGAGATTATCTTGCAAACAGAGAGGGCAATATCCTTCTTACAACAGGTTCAAAAGAGCTTTCTTCTTATGTCGGGCTCGATATGCAAAAAGTCTGGGCGCGCGTTTTGCCGTCCCATGCTTCGCTTGATTTGTGTGTAAAAGCCGGCATTCCTTCATCTCACATCATAGCGGCTCAGGGACCGTTTTCGTATGATATAAATCTTGCGCAGCTCAGAATGATAAATGCAGAATATCTTGTTACAAAAGCATCCGGAACAAGCGGAGGATATGAGGAAAAAATAAAGGCGGCGCTTGATCTCGGCGCAGTTCCCGTTATTATCGGAGAACCGCCTCAGGATTGCGGATACACTCTTGATGAGGCGATCAAAGAACTTGAAAAAGAATACGATATTCAAAAAAGAGTTATCAACATAATCGGCATGGGGCCCGGCAGCGAAAATCTTCTTACGGTTGAAGCAAAAAACGCATTGAGCGAATGCGATGCGATAATAGGGGCAAAATCAGTCGTGAACGGAATATCTGTCAGAAAACCGGTCTTTTTCGAGTTTTTGCCCGAAAAAATCATGGCTGTTTTAGCAAACAATCCCTCTCTCCGTAAAATTGCCGTAATTATGCGCGGTGATACAGGCTTTTTCAGCGGGACAAAAAAAATTACAGATGCTTTCCGTAACGAATGTGTCCGCATATTTCCGGGCATTTCGTCAGTTTCCGTTTTTGCCGCGAAACTCGGCATTAACTGGGATGACGCCGCTCTTGTGAGCATGCACGGACGTTATCACAATATCGTTCATACAGTCCGTGTAAACAAAAAAACGGTCGTTCTTGCGGGCGGGAGCAATTCTGCGGACGTAATATTAAAAAAATTGTTTGACTACGGATTCAGCTCCATGAATGCGGCGGTAGGAGAAAAGCTTACATACGAAGATGAAAAAATATCTGTCGGCACTGTCGGCGAACTGAAAGACAAAAAATATGACGATTTGTCTCTTGTATATATTGAAAATCCCGAACCGCAAAATATAATGCGTATAGGAATTGACGACTCTGAATTCATTCGGGGCGATGTTCCTATGACAAAATCCGAGGTGCGCGCCGTTTCGCTCGCCGAGCTCTCGCTTTCGTCAGACTCCGTTGTCTGGGATGTCGGGGCAGGGACCGGGTCGGTTTCCGTTGAATGTGCTCTTTGCGCATTTGGCGGAACGGTTTATGCTGTCGAAAAAGAAGAGGATGCCGTAAATCTCATCAGCCGGAACAAAATAAAATTCTATGCCGACAATATAGAAATAATAAAAGGAAAAGCGCCGGATGTCCTTTCCGGTCTGCCGTCGCCAACACATGTATTTATCGGCGGCAGCGGCGGAACACTTTGCGAAACAATAAAAACAGTCCTTCAAAAAAATAAAGAAGCAAAAATAGTCGTCAATACCGTTACTCTTGAATCGTTGCATGAAGCATATGAATGCGCCGAAAAGTTCGGATTCAGAGATTTCAGGTGTATATCTGTCAATATTTCCCGCAGCCGGAAGATCGGCAGATACAATATGATGTGCGCGCAGAATCCCGTAACGGTTTTTGTGATGCAGGGAGGAGAAAACTGTGATTAAACTGCTTATTCTTCAAACTGCGGCGATTATAGTGGGATTTATAATCGATTTTTTTGTCGGTGACCCTTATTCCATCCCTCATCCTGTCGTCTATATAGGCAAATGGATATCTTTTTTTGATAAAAAATTCCGCTGCGGAAAACCGAAGAGCGATTTCCGATACGGTGTCGTTACGGTTTTGCTTGTAACTGCAATATCAACGGTGATTCCCGCATCAGTTTTACTTGCGGCATGGTTTATTCATCCCGTTTTGTATTTTGTGATCAACTGTATAATGTGCTGGCAGCTTCTCGCGGCAAGACAGCTTGTAAAAGAAAGCATGAAGGTTTGCGGCGAACTGAAAAAGAGAGATATCGAAGCGGCAAGAAAAGCTGTTTCATATATTGTCGGAAGAGATACTGACGTTCTCGATAAAAACGGTATTTGCAGAGCGGCTGTCGAAACGGTTGCCGAAAATACATCGGACGGCGTAATAGCTCCCCTTATCTGGATATTTCTTTTCGGCGCAGTCGGCGGATTTTTTTACAAATCCGTCAATACCATGGACTCCATGATAGGATATAAAAACGAAAAATATCTTTATTTCGGCAGAGCTGCGGCAAAAACCGACGATTTCTGCAATTTTATTCCTTCAAGGATATCTGCTTTTCTTATGATTGCAGCATGTCCGTTTTGCAAACTTGATATGAAAAACGCATACAGGATCTTTTGCCGCGACAGAATGAAACATGCAAGTCCCAATTCAGCGCAGACCGAATCAGTTTGCGCCGGTGCCCTCGGTGTCCGTCTGGCAGGAGACGCGGTTTACGGTGGGGTAGTGCATAAAAAGGAGTATATAGGCGATTTTTCGCGTGAAATTGAACCTGACGACATAAAAAAAACAGGCAACCTTATGTATGCGGCATCTTTTATCATGCTTCTTGTCGGAGTGATCCTGAGAACGGCGGTGATCCTGCTTTGCTTATAAACAAAACAAATCCTCACGGAGGGGATATTTACAACAACAGAGTGTTGTATGATTTTTCATCAAACCTCAATCCCTCAGGCATGCCGGATGCCGTAAAAAAAGCGGTCGCAGAATCGGCAGAACTCAGCTTGCGTTATCCCGATGCGTATTGTCACAAGCTCAGAAAAAAAATCGCAAAGTCGGAAAATATACCGTATGAACGTATCATATGCGGCAACGGTGCCGCCGAGCTGATCTATTCGTATGCGTATTCTTTAAACAAAGATCAGCCTGCGCTGATAATCTCTCCTACATTTTGCGAATATGAAAATGCGCTCAAAGCAGCAGGTATCGAAACAAAACATCTGATCCTTTCGGAAGATAACGGATTTTGCCTGACCGAAGAGCTTATACCGGATGATCTTTCGGAATACTGCGCCGTTTTTGTCTGTTCTCCGAATAATCCAACGGGAATGACGGTAAAAAATGAAATTATCGTTAAACTTTGTAATTTATCCGCCCGTATTTTTGCGGATCTTTGTTTCCTTGATCTGTCAGACTGCCCGGATTTATATGATATTCCGGCGCTGATCGAAAAATATCCCGGACTTACAGTTTTGAAGGCTTTTACGAAAAACTATTCAATGGCAGGCATAAGGCTTGGTTATGCCATGTGTTCAGACATTGCTTTTCTTGAAAAAATGTCCGAAAAAACACAGTGCTGGAATGTCTCCGCAACAGCTCAGCAGGCAGGTGTCGCGGCACTGGACTGTGTTGAATGGCTCAACTCTTCCGTGAAAATGATAAAAGAGGAAAGAAAGCGTGTTTTTGAAGCAGTTTCATCAGTCGGAATAAAAGTGTTCCGTGGAAAAGCCAATTTTCTTCTGCTTCATTCCGAACTCGATCTTAAAACACTGCTCCTGAAAAAGGGAATACTTATACGTGACTGTTCCAATTATATCGGTTTGTCAAAAGGATATTACCGCATAGCGATAAGAAAGAAAGAAGAAAACGATATACTTATATCTGCTCTGAAAGAGGTCGTCGAATGAAAAAAGCAAAACCCGTTATGATACAGGGAACAATGTCCAATGCGGGCAAAAGTCTCATCTGCGCTGCTCTATGCCGTATTTTTAAACAGGACGGATACCGTGTAGCGCCATTTAAATCCCAGAATATGGCGCTGAATTCCTTTATTACCGAAGAAGGACTTGAAATGGGGCGCGCTCAGGTCGTTCAGGCTGAAGCTGCAGGTATCAAACCGTCAGTTCTTATGAACCCGATTCTGCTCAAGCCAACTACCGACGTCGGATCGCAGGTCATTGTCAACGGTGAAGTCCGGGGCAATATGAAAGCATCCGATTATTTCAGGTATAAAAAACAGCTTATACCCGATATAATGAATGCATACCGCAAACTTGAATCGGAAAACGATATTATCGTTATAGAAGGGGCTGGAAGTCCTGCCGAGATCAACCTCAAGACCGATGACATAGTCAACATGGGTATGGCAAAAATGGCAAAGGCTCCGGTCCTTCTTGTCGGTGATATCGACAGGGGAGGTGTGTTCGCTCAGCTTTACGGCACTGTTGCCCTGCTCGATAAAGATGAGAGAGATATGATCAAAGCAACCGTGATCAACAAGTTCAGGGGCGATAAAACTATCCTTGCTCCGGGCCTTGATATGCTTTACGATCTCGTTAAAATTCCGTGCGCAGGCGTAGTGCCGTATGTGCATGTTGATATAGACGATGAAGACAGCCTCAGCGAACGTCTTTCTGCGGGAATGAGAAAAGAAATCGATATAGCGGTCGTTCTTCTTCCGAGAATATCGAATTTTACCGATTTTTCGCCTTTTTCACGGTTTTCTGGCGTGTCTCTCAGATATGTAAAAAATCTTTTCGAGTTAGGTTCTCCGGATATGATCATAATTCCGGGAACAAAATCAACGATGTCCGATCTGAAATGGATGAGACAAAACGGCATGGAGGCTGAGATACTGAAAAAAGCATCCCGCGGTACTCCCGTTTTCGGTATCTGCGGCGGGCTTCAGATGCTCGGAAGAAAAATATCGGATCCTTTCAATACCGAGGGCGGCGGTGAGATAAACGGAATGTCGCTTCTTGATATCGAAACCGTATTTGCAGAGCAGAAAACAAGAACTCAGACAGACGGTGTGTTTGAAGGGGTAAAAGGCATTTTCGGCTCGCTGAACGGACTGCATTTCCGAGGATACGAAATCCATATGGGGCAAAGCACGAATGCGTCTGCCGTTATTCAGAACGGCAATGTATACGGCAGTTATATTCACGGTATTTTTGACGAAAACGATATAGCTGAATCAATAGTCAGGGCGCTTTACAAAAACAGAGGCATCGAATTTAATGAAAACGCGGTTTTTGACATCCGTTCATATCGCGAATCGCAGTATGATATCCTTGCGTCTGCGGTCCGCGAAGCAATGGATATGGATCTGATATACAAAATACTGGAGGAAGGTATATGATACATCTGTATTACGGCAACGGCAAAGGTAAAACAACCGCCGCGTGCGGACTTGCAGTTCGCGCCGCGGGAAGCGGCATGAAAGTGTTGTTCACTCAGTTTTTCAAAAACGGAAAATCATCCGAAATAAGCGTTCTTTCTTCGCTGAATAATATAAAATGCCTTTTCCCCGCCTCATGCTTCGGAAGATATAAAAACATGACGGATGAACAGAAAGAAGAAACCAAAAAAATATACGGCAGTTTATTGTCCGAAATAACCGAAAAAGCAGCTGATTTTGGCATGATAGTCCTTGACGAAGCGATCTCCGCCTACAATTACGGTATCATTCCGCACGATGTATTAAAAGAATTTCTCAGCAGAGAAAAAAACAGATGCGAAATAGTATTAACAGGCAGAAATCCTTCCGAAGAACTCCTGGACCTCGCAGATTACGCCACGGAAATGCGTAAAGAAAAACATCCTTTCGACAAAGGCATAAAGGCAAGAAAAGGAATAGAATTTTAAATATGAAGATCAGCGATCATTCTGAAAACGAATTGCAGAATATTATACATTCGATAAAAAACGCCGATAAAGAGGCAATGAAAAGCGCAAGAGAAAGACAGGATAAACTTGCAAAGCCTCCTCGCAGCCTCGGCAGACTGGAAGATCTTTCCGTTCAGCTAGCCGGAATTACCGGAAACGTAAAAAACGAGTTCAAAAATAAATATATTCTTGTTTTTTGCGCGGATAACGGGGTAGTTGAGGAGGGTGTTGCAAGTGCGCCTCAGTCAGTCACCGTCGCACAGGCGGTAAATATGACAAAAGGAAAAACAGGCGTTGCAGTGCTTGCAAAAAAGTTCGGCTGTATTTTAAAGGTATTCGACGTCGGTATCAATTCAGAGATCCGCGATCCCGCCGTTATCCCTGCGAAAATTGGCTACGGAACACGAAATATATGCAAATCCGCAGCTATGACGCATGATGAAGCTTTAAAGGCACTTTTCACGGGCATTGAATCTGTAAAAGGATCTGCCGGGGAAGGCGCAGATATAATAGGCATCGGCGAGATGGGAATAGGCAATACGACCACATCGTCTGCTGTCCTTGCGGTGCTGTCCCAAAAGCCCGTAAAAGAAATAACAGGCCGCGGAGCTGGTATCACGGACGATTCATATTATAAAAAACTGTCGGTGATAGAAACTTCGATCGCACTCAACAAACCGAACAAAAACGATATCATTGATATCATTTCCAAGGTAGGCGGATTTGATATCGCGGCAATGACAGGAGCGTTCATCGGCGCTGCTCAAATGAGACTGCCTGTTGTTATTGACGGATTCATATCCGCTGTTGCCGCCTTATGTGCATACAGATTGTGTCCCGCGGTAAAAGATTATCTTATCCCGTCCCATGCGTCGTTTGAGATCGGATATAACGTTGCGATGAATGAACTCGGCATTGCGCCTCTTTTTGATCTCGGTATGCGACTCGGAGAGGGGAGCGGATGTCCCATTTCGATGATGATGGTCGATGCCGCATGCGCCGTAATAAACGATATGGCTACGTTTGACGAGGCAGCTATCAACGATTCGTATCTGGATACTATAAGAAATACCGATGCTTTTACCGTGAGAGGAGAATAATAATGAACGTTTTTATCTCAGGCGGCTGCAAAAACGGCAAATCAGGCTTTGCTCAGGATATCGTGGTAAGGCTTTCAGCAAACAGACCGAGATATTATGTTGCAACAATGGTCCCGTATGACGAAGAAGACCGCAAACGTATCGCGCTTCATATCAGTGACAGGGCAGATCTCGGCTTTACAACGCTCGAAACAGCGCGAGATATCTCTTCATGCCTTACAAAAGCGGAAAAAAACGGGACGTTTTTGATTGACAGTGTTACTGCGCTTCTTCTGAATGAAATGTTTCCCGATACTCATTCGGGCAATGCGGACGAACATGCGCTGCAAAGATGTATTGACGGACTTCTGAAAATTACCGAAAATGCAGAAAATGCGGTTTTTGTATCCGATTATATTTATTCCGATGCGATAAGATACGACTCCTTTACCGAAAATTACAGAAAATCTCTTGCCGCAATAGATAAAGCTCTCGCAAAGGCATGTGATACCGTGATAGAGCTTTGCGCCGGCAATGTTATATTTCACAAGGGGAGGATCGAACTGTGAAGAAATATCTGAATGCATTTTTTATGTGTTTTACTATGTTCTGCGCCATTCCAAGTCCTTTTCATAACTGGGACGAGGAATCGAGACCGCTTATGACTCTTTTCCTTCCTTTTGTCGGAGCATGGATAGGGCTTTTATGGGCATTGGCAGCATTCGCAATATCATATTTCAATATCCCTCTTCTCGTAGGGGCGATCATTCTCACCGCATTTCCTGTCATTATTACAGGCGGTATGCATATGGACGGGTATCTTGATGTTGTTGACGCAGTAAAATCATGGCGGGACATTGAAGAAAAAAGACGGATACTTAAAGATCCGCATGTCGGTTCATTTGCCGTTATTTCGGCAGTGATCATGATATTGGCGCAATTCGCGCTCTTTGCTTCTGCCCGAGACACGGTAAACCCGTTTGCGCTTATCATTATACCGACAGTTTCACGGTGTATGGCGGCTATATGCGTCACGTTGTTAAGACCGTTGTCTGTAAGCGAATATTCGGGAGCATACAGAAAAGGAATAAAAAAATCACACATAGTTTTTCTGTTCATTCTTTTCGCTGTTACAGTAGCCGCAGGCTTCTTTTTTCTGGGAAAATACGGTTTTGCGTCTCTTGCGGTATCCGCAGGATATCTTCTTTCCCTTTTTCGGGCTTTTCGCTCGCTTGACGGCATGTCCGGAGATATTTCCGGCTATTCTCTCGTTTTCGGTGAGCTTTGCGGAATAGCCGTTTACGCTTTGATATAGGAGGACAGAATAATGGATTTAATAATCGGCGGCGCTTACCAGGGTAAGCTTGAATATGCAAAAAATAAATATAAACTTGATGATTCCGATATTTATACCTGCTCTGAAAACGAAACGTTATCTTTTGACAGAAAATGTATAAACGCCATTCAGGAATATACGCTTTATTGCGTTAAAAATTCCGTTGATGCCGTCGGCGAGTTCAAGGCAAACAGGGAAAAGTGGCAAAACAGCGTTCTTATATGCGATGATATTTTTTGCGGCGTTGTTCCTCTGGGAGCGGATATGCGCGCATGGCGCGAAACAACCGGTCGCCTCTGTGCATATCTCTCATCTCAGGCAGACACCGTTGAAAGGATTTTTTGCGGACTGGAGCAGAAACTGAAATGAAACTTATTCTTATGCGCCACGGAAAAACCGAGGCAAACGAAAAAAGGCTGTATTGCGGAAAAACAGATATATCACTTTCGGATAAAGGGAAAAATGAGCTTCTGCAGAAAAAAACCGAAGTTCAATTCCCGGATATTTCCGGTATGAGCGTTATCACAAGCGGAATGAAACGATGCGAAGAAACTCTTTACGTTATTTACGGAATCGTTCCTCACTCTGCGGATGCTTCATTTTGCGAAATGGATTTCGGAAAATTTGAAATGCGCTCGTATGATGAAATGAAAAACGATCAGGAATACATCGCATGGATAAGCGGCGACAACGAAGCAAACGTTACGCCCGGCGGCGAAAGCGGTAATATGATGAAAAAGCGTGTTCTTGAAGGACTTCAAAGGATATTATCATCAAAAACCGATACTTTTCTTGTAACGCACGGCGGAGTTATTGCTGATATAATGGAATTTCTTTTCAGCAGCGAAAAGAAAAACCGATACGAATGGCAGCCACAGGCAGGCGGAGGCTATATTTTAGATATCACAGGGAACGGTAATTCATATAAACCATTTTAAAAAAATCCTCTTTTGCATAAATCAGCAAAAGAGGATTTTCTGTCATTTTTAAATATCAGACGATCATAAAATCAGACTGGAGCGGCAGATCGCTTGAACTTCTGCCAACCATCACTCTCATCTGTCCGGGTTCAACCACCCACTCAAATTTCGGGTTCAGCGTTCTGAAAGCAAGAGTGCCGAGCTCTATTTCCACACGCTTTGTTTCTCCCGCCTTTATAGCAACTCTTTCAAAACCTTTCAGCTCAAGATCGGGTTTTACAACTGATGCAAAGTAGTCCCGAACATAAACCTGTGCTACTTCTTCTCCGTCTGCATTACCCGTATTCGTAACATTGAAAGATACCTTCAGAGTTTCGTCGGTTTTGATTTCAGTTTTGGAAAGCTGCAGATCGGAATACTCAAAAGTTGTATAAGAAATACCGTAACCGAACGGGAAAAGAGGCTCTCTGTCTATTCCCTCAACGTATCTCTTGCAGCCTGCGGGTCGCTTGCTGTAATATACGGGTATCTGACCGAGATGCTTCGGAAAAGATATCGGAAGTCTTCCTGCCGGATTTATTTTTCCGAAAAGAACGTCTGCGATCGCACGTCCTCCGAGTTCTCCCGCAAAAAATGCCTGAACGATTGCCGGTATATGCTCGTTTTCCCACATCAGCGTCAACGGACGTCCGCTCTGTAAAACAAGAACAACAGGCGTTCCCGTTTCATAGATAGCTTTCAGAAATTCAGGCTGTTTTCCCGGAAGATTGAGATCGCATCTGTCAAAGTTTTCTCCCGTTGTGATCTGCGGGCAGTCGCCTAACGATACTATCGCAACATCTGCACCTTTTACGGCATTTAATGCTTCATTGATATCCGCGGTTTTTTTCTGCCAGCCTAAAAGGACCTGAGGTCCGCGTTCATCGTTTCTGTATTCTATTCTTATTTTATAATCTTTTTTCTCGAATTTGAACGGAACGAGCGAATCGCCCTTTTTGTCGCCCCATGCATCGATTATGAGCTCATCGTCTATCCAGAGTTTTATGCTGTCCTTGCAATAAAATCCGATATACGCATCTTCATCATACGGAAATGCGATCGTTCCGGTCCATATCGCAGAGAATCGCGAATCAACGCAATCTGCAACTTTATTGGCAATGAAACTGAATTCTATGCAACGTTCATTAACTTCAAGAACAGGTTTTCCTACAGGTGCATCGGGATTGTTGAAGTATTGACCCTTAAGTTCTTTGAACCATTCATCCGGTATCCTTTCAAGAGTAAGATCCTTAAATTCGCAACCCTTTGCATATACAACTTCGGTCTCGTCACCGACTATCTCCTTAACTGAACTTAAAAGGGTGATTTTATCGTATCCCGAACTGTCAACAGTGTAATCGCCGAAATTCAGCTTGTCTGCAGTCGGACCTACTACCGCTATTTTTTTCAATCCTTTTTTCAGAGGCAGAAGACCGTTTTCGTTTTTCAGCAGAGTGACTGATTTAGCCGCAATACGGTATGCAAGGTCTTTGTGGGCGTCACAGTGGAAAACTTTTTCTTCAAGGCTTTCATCTATATACGGATTTTCGAAAAGACCGAGATCGAACTTAACTCTCAGCACTCTCGCAACGGCTGTATCAAGAGTTTCCTGTGCGATTATTCCTTTTTTGACCAGATCAACTATTGTTCCCTGATAAAACTCATTTGTAAAGTCGTAAAGCTGAACATCCGTTCCGGCTTCAAGAGCCATCTTTATCGCGTCTTCTTTCGTCGCAGCAACTTTATGTTCTTCGTGAAGCATCGAAATAGCGCACATATCCGAGCGGACAAATCCTCGCATACCCCACTGGTCTCTCAGAACATCTGTAAGAAGTTCATGGTCCGAGGGGAGGGGCTGACCGTCTACTGAACTGTAAGAGCACATAACGTTGTATGCCCCGGCATCCTTGACCGCTGCTTCAAAAACAGGCTGACAGTATTCAAAAACCTCATGCCTTCCCATTGCTGCGGGAGCGCAGTTATGACCGCCTATCGGCGCACCGTATGCAGTGTAGTGCTTGAGTCCGGCGGCAACTTTGTCGGGCTTTGATATGTCGTCACCCTGCATTCCTCTGACTATATAGTAAGCAAATCTTGAAGAGTGGTAGGTATCTTCCCCGAAGTTTTCTTCCGTTCTGCCCCACCTTGGCTCTCTCGCAAGATCACATACGGGATTCCATGTTTCCTGAATACCGCAGGCTCTTGCCTCTCTTGCTATAGCGGCGCCCATCTCTTCGCCGAGCGAAGGATCAAAGGTTGAACCGAGCGCGATCTGCTGCGGAAAAACAGTTGCGCCTATTTTGCCGTAGCCGTGAAGAGCTTCTTCGCAGCAAAGGAACGGAATGCCCAGTCTCGTTTCGTTTACCGCATAGTGCTGTAAATCATTATACAGTTTTGCGTTGCTTTCTCTTAACTGGATTATTCCGTACGGATTGTCTCCCATTGCTTTTTTCAGATTTTCATAATTAAGAACAAGCTTTCCGGTTTTCTGATCTTTTCTCGTGATACCTGAAGCCCAGTATGCATTAACATCGGGCGAATATGATTCGTCTATCTGTCTTGCTTTTTCTTCAAGAGTCATTCTTGAGATCAAGTCGGCAATTCTTTCTTCAACAGGTAAAGAACTGTCTTTGTATTTTATCATTATCGTTTCTTCTCCTTTTTTTTCTAAATGATAGCATATTATTCTTTTTTTGTCAAGAAAAAAATCTGATCAATATTTTGTCTGATTGCCTTAAAAAATTGTCTGTGAACAGCTTGCTCCCAAAGTATACTATTGATTCGGGTTGACAATTTCCTTAAATTGCGCTATATTATTAATGAAAGATGAACAGAAAAAATGATATGTATTCCGAGCTTTTGAAAAGGAGCAATAAAATGAAAAAGATGGCTGTAATCTTGCTGATCGTAATGTTTTTTCTTTCCGCATGCGGAACAAATGAGGTCGAACTCGTTCCCGAATACGATATTCCATCAGATTCTACCGATCTTGGCGGCTTCACTTTGGACTGGGGCTTTTCAATGAGCGTATACAGTGAGAATACTGATAATGTGTTCGGCTATATCCCCGGAACGGAGTTCGCCGACACGGTGACTGCACGGAAAAAACAGGTCGAAAACAACCTGAACTGCAAAATATCCGTTTTTAACGATTCAAATTCATCGGTTATCCGTTCAAAGCTGAATGCCGCGATAGCCGGCGGCGCTCATCTTTTCGACCTTGCAACTGCAGACAGCAGCGCGATCTCTCCGTTCGCGAGAGCAGGCTCTCTTTACGGACTCACATCGCTTCTCGATGTGGAAAACACAGATAAATGGGGCACTCCAAGCATGCTTATGCCAATGCTATGGAAAGATGACCTTTACGGGGTTCTGCCTTTTGCATGGCCAAATCTCCTCTACTCCTTTGCCGGTCATATTATTGCGGTAAATGAAAGTATAATAACAAGATTGGGCGAGCCTGATCCGAGGGAATATGTTGAAGCTCTTGAATGGACCTGGGATAAATTTGAAGAATGCCTCGAAAAATATGCATATCAGGAATCTGACAGAACGGTATACGCGTTTCAGAGCCATCCGGATTATTTCGCAATGAATATGTCGCTTTCAAATGGGGTTTCCATGGTATATGCCGAGGACGGAGATGTATCTGTCGGAATATACACAGAGGCGGGGAGAGAGGCTCTTGAACGCGCACAGGAAATATATCTTCGCAACGGAAAGCCATATATCCATCCGAGCGATACAACGGCAAGCGGGGAGCTGCTTGCAAACGGAGAAACCGTTATGATATCTACAGGTCACGGAAGTCTGATATCAACGGCAGGTTCGATCCTATATGTTATGGATAATGTCGGCGTTCTTCCGTTTCCTCAGGGACCAAGGGCAACGCCCGGTGTTTATCCGTCATATTACCAGCAGATCCCGTATGTTACAACGATCCCTATAACATCAAACGATCCTCAG
>JAEEJJ010000008.1 GCA_016281805.1 Clostridiales bacterium | reverse complement strand
GACGCCGCAACAGTTTTATAATAGTTATAGCGATAATCTTTCCATGTATGATGCGGATTATCTTCAATGGGATCGTGTAAAAACCACATTTTCCTGTCCGTTCCGGATACGAGCTGCTGCATAATGCCGTATTCAAGAAACGCTGTTTCAAACGTCCTTTCTTTGCAGACGCCTCTGTAATTATTCAGTACGCGTGAAGTTCCCGTCCATATCTGAGCAATATAGCCGTCTATTGCCGGAAGGTCGAGAAGAGCCGATTCAGGAGATACTATCTTCCATTGAGAATAATTGATAAGAGAATGGGTCGGCACATAAAAACGTACGATCCTGCCGTATTTTATCAGCGAATATTCTTTCAGCTCCGCACAAAGCCTGTCAAGTGTTCTTGTATAAAGATACTGCTTGAGCTTTGATGCTTTATACTGTCCTTCGCATGTCGCCTGAGGGTCTTGCCATGGTTCTTTGAAATAGATCTCCCATTCACGTTTGAATGCGTCTGAATAGCCGGACTCTACCCAGAATTCCGGCTCTTCAAGATGAATAGCTTCAACTCCGGCATCAATTGCGGTTTTCAGCTTTTTTGCCATATATCCTGCAAAAGATACAGACGGTACCATATAAGGAACATCAGGACCGTGATTTTTCTCTTTTCCGTCAGCAGTCATCTGACCCTCGTCGTGATGATCTCTGCCATCGTATTTCCCGTACAGATAATCTTTATAATTGCCCCAGGAAATGCCGGTCATCAGGTGTATCTTATATCCGTGCTTTTTCCAGTGCGCAATTCTTTCTCTGAGATTGTGAAGTCCGTAGACCATTACAAAATCAGCCTGAATATCATATCGTTCATCATAATCGCGGCTTTCCTGAAAACCGGTTCTTTCCTCGCTTCTGTCGTATTCTGCCATAACTGACTCCTTTGTGGGGTTTGATCACTTTTTATTTAGAATATGAGAAATTGCCGTCGAATTCAAAAATTTTACCTTCGATCGAAACCGATGCCTTATCGTTTCGTCTTCCCTTTATTTCGCAGCTGCAAACTTTGCCGTTTTTCCATTTACACGAAACCTTGAATCCGCCTCTCGCAACTAATCCGTTGAATTCTCCGTTTTTCCATTCATTCGGCAAAGCCGGCAGAACATTTATGTATCCGTCATGACTTTGTAAAAGCATTTCGGCAATTCCGGCAGTTCCTCCGAAATTACCGTCTATCTGAAACGGAGGATGATTGTCGAACATGTTTGGAAGAGTACTGTTTTTTATCAGAGCCACAATGTTTTCGTATGCCTTGTCTCCTTCGCAAAGACGAGCAAAAAAGTTGATTATCCATGCTCTGCTCCAACCTGTATGCCCGCCACCGTGTGAAAGTCTTCTTTCGATAGTTTTTTTTGCCGCTTCAAACAACTCCGGTGTGTTTTTTGTTATCTGATCGGACGGGTGAAGTCCGTAAAGCTGAGACATGTGTCTGTGCCCCGGTTCTGCCTCGTCAAAATCTTCAGACCATTCCATAATCTGACCGAATTTTCCGATACGCAGGGGAGGGAGTTCAGACAGTTTTGCCTTGAGCGTCTCCGTGAAGTCTCTGTCTTTCCCGAGGATATCGGCAGCTTCGATATTAAACTCAAAAAGCTCCCTTATAATACTCATATCCATTGTGGGACCGGCGCATACGCTTACTTTTTTCCCGTCAGTCGGACTTAAAAACCTGTTTTCCGGTGAACTTGCGGGCGCTGTGACAAGATATCCTGTTCTTGGGTCGGTAATCAGATATGCACAGAAAAATTCCGATGCGCCCTTTATTATCGGGTAAAACTCACGAAGGATCTCACTGTCATTGCTGTAAAGCCAACGCTCTTTTACATGTCGTAAGCACCATGCTCCCGCGGTTGCAAATGCCCCGTATACAGGGTGAGAGCCGAGTGCTGTATATCCCCACGGATTTGTGGTGTAATGTGCCACCCAGCCGGGACAGTTATATGTATTTTTTGCGGTCGCTTCTCCTTTTTTTGCGATCAGCTTAATAAGCTCAAAGAGAGGTTCCGTAAGTTCAGGCATATCCGCAACTTCGGCAAACCAGTAATTCATCTGAATATTGATGTTTATATGGTAGTCCGCACCCCACGGGGCATTGTAGTCTTTATTCCACAATCCCTGAAGATTTGCGGGCAGTTTTCCTCGAGACGAACCTATGAGAAGATATCTGCCGAAATTGTAATAGAGCTCAACGAGCCCGATGTCGTTTTCGGGATTTTTGATGCGCTCGTTCGTCGGAATATTTGCTTTTGTACCAGACTCTTCAAAAGTCAATGTCGCTCTTGACAGCATTTCGGTAAAATAATCATGTGTGTCTTTTTTTAAAGCGTCATAGCCTGCAGCCATAGCCTTTTTTAAAGTTTCATCGCATACTGTCTGCGGATCATTTTCCGTTCTGTAGTTTGTAGCGGCAGTTATGAATATGTAAAGAGCGTCGTTCTTTCTGATATAGCGGATGTATACGGCGAATTTCATTGGCAGAAAACCTACCGCCGTAATTTCGCCGTCATTATATGTGATCCGCGCATTTTCTCTTTCATATCGCAGAGCAATGTTTTCCGTATTGCCCGTAACTTTAATAACTGCAGTATTGTAATTATACGATATAAAATAATCTCTCGTTACATTGCCGTATGAAACGCGGGCTCTTCCTTCGTCAAGTATCAGTTCTCTTATATAATCATCCGTTTCGTTGCACGAAGACGTTATATACAATTCTCCGGCGGTCTGATTTGAACCGTAAGACGGCATGCGCTCTCTGTTTTTGTTGCGGCAGACCATATATTCGTTGCATAATTCGTCAGCCTCAGAATACTTGCCTTCAAAAATCAGATTTCTTATTTCATCAAGATGCAATATCGTTTGCGGATTGTCGTCATCATCCGTTTCCCAGCCGGACCAGATCGTTTTTTCGCTGAGTTGTATTCTTTCTTCGTCGGTTTTTCCGAAAACCATCATGCCGAGAATTCCGTTTCCGAGAGGCAAAGCTTCCTCCCATTCGTTTGCGGGGGCATTGTAATATAGTCTGTTTTCTTTCATTGCCGGATCCTTTCAACATACGATTTCTTTTGTTATTCCGTTATACTTTACAACACATTTTTTGCCTTTTTTGCCCTGTATGTCAAGATTTGTTACTTTGCCGTTTTCCCATCTGCACGATACTTTGAATCCTCCACGTGCCATAAGTCCCCTGAATTCTCCGTCACTCCATGCGTCGGGCAGGGCAGGAAGCAGATCTATATATCCGTCATGACTTTGCAAAAGCATTTCCGAAATGCCTGCGGCGCCACCGAAATTGCCGTCGATCTGAAATGGGGGATGATTGTCAAACATGTTCGGCAAAGTGCTGCTTTTGAAAAGAGCAAGAATATTTTCATATGCTTTGTTTCCGTCGCATAAACGCGCGAAAAAGTTTATTATCCATGCTCTGCTCCATCCGGTATGTCCTCCGCCGTGAGAAAGCCGTCTGTCTATAGTCTTTTTTGCCGCTTCAAATAGTTCAGGTGTATTTTTTGTGATCTGTGCAGCAGGATACAGGGCGAAAAGATGGGATATATGCCTGTGTCCGGGCTCTGCTTCTTCAAAATCCTCCGACCACTCCATTATCTGTCCGTATTTGCCTGTTCTGAGAGGCGGAAGCTTTGAAAGCTTTGTCTCGAGCTCTTTCTTAAATTCGGTGTCTTCTCCCAAAATGTCTATCGCCTCTATGTTGAATTCAAAAAGCTCTCTTATTATGCTTATATCCATTGTAGGACCGGCACAGATGCTCGCGCGCTTTCCGTCTGCGGGATTTATAAATACGTTTTCGGGTGAACTTGCGGGAACAGTCACAAGATATCCGTTCCTCGGGTCCTCAACAAGATAATCGCAGAAAAACAGCGATGCTCCTTTGATTATTGGATAATACTCTTTCAGAAAATCTTTGTCTTCTGAATAAAGCCACCGTTCTTTTATATGCCTGATGCACCACGCGCCGCCGGTAACATATGCGCTTGACCATCCGTAATTGCCCAGTGATGCGTGACCGAACGGGTTTGACACAACACCCTGAAACCAGCCGCGGCAGTGAAAATGCAGCTTTGCGCTTTCTTCTGCAGGTTTGATAAAAGACTTGATATGATTGAAAAACGGCTCGATCAGTTCGGGAAGATTTGATGTTTCGGCACACCAGTAGTTCATCTGACAGTTTATATTCAGGTGAAAATCTGCCGTCCACGGCGGTCTGTATTCTTTGTTCCAAATACCTTGAAGATTTGCGGGCAGTTTTCCCCTTGATGAACCTATGAGCAGGTATCTGCCGAAATTATAGTAAAGTTCCACAAGCCCAATATCATTTTCGGGATTTTCTATTCTTTCATTTGTCGGAATATCCTTCTTTTTACCCGAATCAGAAAATGTGATCTCTGCGCGGGAAAGCAGACCTGAAAAATAGTCGGCAGTGTCTTTGAGAAGATTATCGTAACCGGCTTTCATCGCTCTGTCAAGCGTTTGGGCAGTAATCTCCTCCGGTTCTTTTTTCTCCTTATAGCGTGTTGATGCGGTTATGTAAATATAAAGAGCGTCATCTTTAACATAGTATCTGATCCTGATAAAATATTTCATCGGCAGATAACCGATAGCCGTGATCTCTTTGCCGTCATCTGTCACAAATGCGTTATCACGTTCATATCTCAGCTTTGCGCCTTCTACGTTGCCTTTTATTCTGATAACCGCGGTATTGTAATTATATGATACAAAATAATTTCTTTCAGAACCGTTGCAGAATACATTTGCAAGTCCCTTGTCAAGAATGAGTTCGCGCGAATACCCGTTGCTGTTCGCGTTGGGCAGCGTGATATAAAGATCACCCGCAGTCTGATGCGCCCCGAATTGCGTAATATCATGCGGACCGAGCTCTCTGCAGATAAAGTATTTGCTGCACATTTCTTCTGCCTGCGAGTATTTGTTTTCAAAAATAAGTTTTCTTATTCTGTCAAGGTATCTGTATGCGTCTGGATTGAATGCTGCTTTTGTTTCTCTTCCTGCCCAGAAACTTTCTTCATTCAGCTGTATTCTCTCTTCATTTACACCGCCGAAAACCATCATTCCGAGCTTTCCGTTGCCAAGAGGAAGAGCTTCTTCCCATTCTTTTGCTTCTGTCGTGTAATACAACCTGTTCTCTCTCATATCTTCACCCGTTAATTGGAATTATATGAAAATTATAATATATAAATCAAAAAAAGTCAACACTTTTACACATATTCCTCCCGATATGCAGGGAAATTGCGAAATGCTTTGCATATTTGGAATTTTTATACATAATTTTTTGTTTTTATCCGAAATATCGTATAAATAACCGATAGTTTAAAAAAAATTTAACTTTAACTTGTTGACAGTAAAAAGAAAAGAGAGTATAATAGCGGGTATATTAAATCTGTATTATAAAGACGCTTCAGCGTTTTTCGGAGGG
>JAEEJJ010000007.1 GCA_016281805.1 Clostridiales bacterium | reverse complement strand
CAGAATAGACGCCGAAATCATGCTTGCCGCTCTTCAGCGCGAAGGCTGCGAGATCTGTGCCGATGAAGACGAGTGCGACGTTATAATAGTGCATACATGCGCATTCATAGATAAAGCAAAAGAGGAAAGCATAGAAAACATTCTTGCGGCGGCGCAGAAAAAAACGACGGGAAAGTGCAAAAAACTTATTGTTACCGGCTGTCTTGCAGAAAGATACAGAACGGAAATAATAAATTCCATTCCCGAGGTAGACGCCGTTCTGGGAACGAAGAGCTTTGACAAAATAACCGAAGCGGTAAAGAAAAACAGCGAAAAAAAATACGAGCATTACCGCTCCCTCGATAAGATCCCTCCGACGGGGCAGAGAGTTTTGTCGTCTTCAAACTATTCGGTATATCTCAAAATTGCGGAAGGATGCTCAAACCACTGTTCGTATTGCGTTATTCCGATGCTGCGCGGCGAATTTATGCCGAGAAAGTATACAGACGTGGTCGCCGAAGCCGAAGCTCTTGCCGCAAACGGCGCCGTTGAAATAAATCTTATTGCTCAGGACACCACTGCGCATCCCGATCTTTGCCGTATCGTAAAACGGATCGCAAAAATAGAAACGGTAAAGTGGATACGGATACTTTATTTTCGTCCCGAAGAAATAACAGACGAAATAATAACGCTTTTCGAAACGGAAGAAAAGCTTGTTAAATATATGGATATCCCTTTGCAGCATGCGTCGGAGCATATCCTTAAGCTCATGAACAGACCTATGAGCGACGGTGAGCTGAAGGCGCTTGTTTCAAAGCTTAAAAGCCGCGTTGACGGAGTGTCGCTCAGAACGACGTTTATCACAGGCTTCCCGCACGAAACGGAGGAGGATTTCGAGATCCTTTGCAATTTCGTAAAGGAGTCGCGCTTCAACAATCTCGGCGTGTTTACTTATTCCCGCGAAGACGGCACAAAAGCGGGAAGGATGCACGGGCAGATCGACGAAGAAACGAAGCGCCGCAGGGCGGAAATAATAATGGATATCCAGAATACGCTCCTTGAAAGCATAAACAAAGAGTATATCGGCAAAACATTCGATGTTCTTTGCGACGGATACGACGAAGAAAAAGAGCTTTTTTCGGGCAGAGCGTTTTTTCAGGCTCCCGATGTGGACGGAAAGATCTATTTTGCGTCCGATGATCCGGCAGAGGAAGGCAGTTTTTATAAAGTAAGACTTGATGTTTACGATTCATATGATTTTTACGGAAAGGCGGTAATGTGAGATGATAAAAAAGATCCCGAATATTATTTGCTGGTTCAGAATGCTGCTCGTTCCTTTCATTCTTCTTTTTCTTCTTGAAAATCCGCTTTCCTCATCACTGCCGGTAAAAACACGGTTCTGTATAAGCGGTATCGCATTCGGCATAGCGATCATTTCAGACCTTATAGACGGCAAAATAGCGAGAAAATACGATGCCGTAACAAATTTCGGCAAATTTCTCGATCCCATTGCCGATAAATTTCTCGTTTTAAGCGTTCTTATCGCATTTGCCGAACTTGGTGTTCTGTCAAGTGTTCCGGTAATAATAATTCTTTGCAGAGAGCTCGTCGTTACGGGGCTTCGTCTTGCCGCGGCAGGCAAGGGAGTTGTTGTGGCGGCAAATTACTGGGGAAAAATAAAAACGACTATGCAGGGTATAACGATAGGCATAATGTTCGTTTTTGCCGCGCTCTTGCCCGAAACGATTCTCGGTGAGCCGACAGTCGTTCTCGATCAGCCCGTCTGCAATCTGCTTATACCGCAGATTTTACTGTGGCTTACGGCGGCATACAGCGCAATTTCCGCAATACCGTATTACAATGCTATGAAACAGTATATCAAAGATTGATCAGGGAGAGATAATATGCTTCTTTTCAACTCAATGACGGGTAAAAAAGAACCCGTTCCGTCAAAAGACAATATCATCCGCATTTATGCGTGCGGACCTACCGTATATAATTATTTTCACATCGGCAACGGAAGAGCGTTCACGGTATACGACGTTTTGCGCCGCTATCTTCAGTATAAGGGCTATGATGTTCGCTTTGTTCAGAATTTTACGGATATCGACGATAAAATAATAAACAGGGCAAATGAAGAAGGCGTTGATTATTCGGATATTTCGAAAAAATACATAAAAGAGTATTTTACCGATGCGGACGGTCTAAACATTCAGCGCGCCACATATCACCCGCTTGCGACCGAAAATATCGAACAGATAAAACAGATCGTGCATACGCTCGTTGAAAAAGGCCATGCGTATGTTCTTGACGGCGACGTTTATTTCCGCGTCCACAGCTTTGCGGATTACGGCAAGCTTCTCGGTCAGTCGCTTTCCGACCTTTCTGCGGGGGCAAGAATAAGCGTTGACGAACGCAAGGAGGACGCGCTTGATTTTGCGCTCTGGAAATCCGCAAAGCCGGGCGAACCGTTCTGGCAATCTGAATGGGGCAACGGCAGACCGGGCTGGCATATAGAATGCAGCGCGATGGCAAAAAGGTATCTCGGCGATACTATAGATATTCACTGCGGCGGCAGCGATCTTAAATTTCCGCACCACACAAACGAGATCGCACAGTCCGAATGCGCAAACGGCTGCACCTTCTCGAAAATGTGGTTCCATGTAGGCTTTGTAAACGTAAACAACGAGAAGATGAGCAAGTCAAAAAACAATTTCTTCACCGTCAGAGATCTTGCTTCCGTTTACGGTTACGAACCGCTGCGGTATTTCGTAATTTCCGCACATTACAGAACGCCCATAAACTACGAGCCGGAACTCATAGTTGCCGCAAAAGCGTCTCTTGAAAGACTTTACAACTGTGTAAACAATCTTGATTTTCTCGCCGCTTCCGCCGCCGATACGCCGCTTTCGGAAAGTGAAAAAGAAAAGCTTGACAGTTTTGACGTGTTCAGAGTCCGTTTTGAAGAGAATATGGATGACGACCTGAACACCGCAAACGCGCTTTCAGTCCTTTTTGAGTTTGCAAAGGAAATAAATATAACCGTTTCGGATGAAAAATTCTCAAAAGAGTTTTACTGCGAACTGAAAAAACGTTTTATGGCTCTTGCAGGCACGCTCGGTCTTTTATATGAAAATACAGACTCGGGTCTTGAAGCGGAGATCGAAAATCTTATTGCCGAACGTCAGCAGGCGCGAAAAGACCGCAATTTTGCCCGCGCCGACGAAATACGCGACAGCCTGAAAGCCAGAGGGATCATTTTGGAGGATACAAAAGACGGCGTAAAATGGAAAAAGGTCTGAACAGCGATATAACGTATATAAAGGGTGTCGGCCCGAAAAGAGCCGAGACCCTTCGCAAACTCGGCATAAATACTGTAGCCGATATGCTCGGCTACTACCCGAGGGCGTATGTTGATATGGCAAACACCGTTCCCATAAGCGATATTGCAGACGGACAGCCGGTTTCCGTCCGCGCAACGGTCACCACGGATGTGAGCGTTAAACGCGCGGGCAGTCAGGGAAAGCTTTCCGTCTATTCTTTTCTTGCCACAGACGGGAAAGACTCGATGAAGATCACGCTTTTCAACCGTAAATACGCCGCTGAAAGCATCGTAAGAGGAAAGGAATATATTTTTTACGGAAAAGGCGAGGCAATAGGGCTTTTTAAAACGGTCAAAAATCCCGTTATAGAACAGGCGGATAACGCGGCGATCTTTCCGGTATATCCGCTGAGCGCAAACGTCACGCAAAAAATGCTGCGTTCATGCGCGCGCTCTGCGCTGGACAGCTGCCTTTCCGACATTAAAGAAACGCTGCCGGAAAAGATCATAAAAAAATACGGTCTTATGCCGCTTAAAGAGGCATACGAAAAAATACATTTTCCGTCCGATCCCGTTCAGGCGCAGCAGGCGAGACGCAGATTTGTGGTCGATGAGCTTCTCAACTTTATTCTCGGTCTCGGCGTTCTTAAAAGAAAAAACAGAAAACGCGTGTCATTCCCTCTTGATCCGTCCGTTGATATGTCCGTATTTTACCGCGCTTTGCCTTACGAACTGACCTGCGCTCAGAAAAGGGTCATTGCCGAGTGCGTTTGCGATATGCAAAAGCCTTCGGCGATGGCAAGGCTCGTTCAGGGCGATGTTGGCAGCGGAAAAACGGCAGTTGCGGCGGCTTGTATGTTTTACGCTGCGAAGTGCGGCAGACAATCGGCTCTTATGGCGCCTACGGAAGTGCTTGCGGTGCAGCATTATCACGGTCTTTCGCCTCTGTTTGAAAAACTCGGCATAAAAACGGCGCTTCTTACCGGTTCTGCCGGCGCGGCGGAAAGAAGAAAGATAAAAGAGGGTATGGAAAGCGGAGAAATAAGCATTCTGATAGGCACTCACGCTTTGATACAGAAGGATGTGGCTTTTTGCGGACTTTCTCTCGTTATTGTTGACGAACAGCACCGTTTCGGAGTAAATCAGAGAAACATGCTTACGCAGAAAGGCGAAAATCCGCATACGCTCATAATGTCGGCAACTCCAATACCGAGAACGATGGCGCTTATCGTTTACGGCGACCTTGACGTTTCCGTTATAGACGAGCTTCCGGCAGGACGTCAGAAGGTGTCGTCGTTTGTCGTGAATACCGCATCGCATGAAAAAATGTATTCATTCCTTCGCGAGGAGGTGCTGAAAGGACGGCAGGCGTATGTTGTCTGCCCTCTCATAGAGGAAAACGACGAAAGCGAGACAGCTTCGGTAGTTGAATTTTCGGAGCAGCTTGCAGAAAAATACCTTCGTTATATAAATATCGCATATCTTCACGGAAAAATGCCGGCGAAAGAGAAGGACGACGTCCTCAAACGGTTTGCTTCGGGCGAAATAAGCGTGCTTGTGTCAACAACCGTTATCGAAGTTGGCATAAATGTTCCGAATGCGACAGTAATGATCATAGAAAACGCCGAAAAATTCGGTCTTTCGCAGCTTCATCAGCTTCGCGGACGCGTCGGAAGAGGCTCTAAAAAAAGCTGGTGCTTTCTCGTGACCGATATGCAGGGCCCAACGCTTGAAAGACTCGCAAATTTCTGCAAAACAAACGACGGTTTTGAGATCAGCAGACAGGATCTTGAGCTCCGTGGTCCCGGCGACCTTTTCGGCGCGCGCCAGCACGGACTTTCCGGTCTTAAACTCGCGTCTCTTGCCGATATGCCGTCAGTTGCCGACGCGCAGAATATCGCGGCGGAAATAACTTCTCAAAAAGACTGGTATGCTCTGCCGGAATATTCCGGTATCGCGGAAGCTGTCGTGCGTTTATTCGGAAAAACGACGGTAATATGACGAAAAACTGATCTTGTATTTGAACTTTTGTTGAACAATTTTATTATATTGTTGACATACGCATTCTTTTGTGGTATATTGAATTGCCGCATAAAAAAGGCCCCTTAAAACGGTTTACCGTTGCCTTGATAGCGAGACTTAAATAATGAGGTATAAAAATGTACGCAGTATTCACAACCGGCGGCAAGCAGTATAAAGCGTCCGAAGGCGACGTTCTTTTTATCGAAAAGCTTGACGTTGAAGCAGGTTCTGCCGTAACTTTCGATGAGGT
>JAEEJJ010000122.1 GCA_016281805.1 Clostridiales bacterium | reverse complement strand
GGTGCGGGAAGAACAACGAGTGATTTATCAGCAACGTTGAGTGCTTTGAGAACAGCTACCATGTTTTTGGTTTTAGCCTGTTCGAATGTAAGAGCATCAAGAACGATGAACTTGCCTTCCTGAACTTTTACGGAGAACGCGCTCTTCATAGCGCCTCTCTTAGCCTTTTTGTTCATGGAATATCTGTATGATCTGGGTTTGGGACCGAGCGCTACGCCGCCGTGATACCACTGCGGAGCTCTGATGGAGCCCTGTCTTGCTCTGCCTGTGCCCTTCTGTCTGAACGGCTTTTTGCCGCCGCCGCGAACTTCTGTTCTCGTTTTTGTATCCTGAGTACCCTGGCGCTGATTTGCGAGGTAGTTTTTGACCGCTTCGTGAAGAAGAGAGACATTGACCTCAACGCCGAATATCTTGTCGTTTAATTCGAGCGTGCCGGTCTCTTTGCCGGTCATATCGTAAACTTTAACGTTAGGCATTGTTTATCCTCCCTCCTTAAGCCTGTTTTTTGATGGCGGATTTAACGATTATAAGACCGCCGTTGGGGCCGGGAACGGCGCCCTTTATTGCGATAAGGTTGTTTTCAGCATCGACTTTAACAACTGTGAGGTTCTGGATCGTGATCTGCTCACTGCCCATGTGTCCCGGCATTCCCTTGCCCTTCATAACTCTGGAGGGGTCGGTGTTTGCGCCCATAGAACCCTGGTGTCTGTGATATCCCGAACCGTGTGCCATAGGACCTGTATGGAAACCGTGGCGCTTGATGGTGCCCTGGTATCCTTTACCTTTTGAAATACCCGTAACGTCAACTTTATCGCCGTTGGCGAAAACTTCCGCTTTAAGGATATCTCCTACTTTAAGGTCTGCGCTGTTGTCGAGAGTAAATTCTTTGAGAACTCTCTTATAAGCGACCTGCGCTTTGTCGAAGTGCCCTTTAAGGGGCTTAACAACGAGTTTTTCACGAATGTCTTCAAAGCCGAGCTGAACCGCATCGTAACCGTCGTTTTCTACGGTTTTTTTCTGAACGACCGGACAGGGACCGACTTCAAGAACGGTTACCGGAATGACGTTGCCGTTTTCTGTGAAAAGCTGAGTCATACCGATTTTTCTGCCGATAATGCCTTTTTCCATTAAATGAATCTCCTTTCGGTTATTGGTTGGTCAAGTACCAACGTGACCTGCATGGCGTGCCGTGGTTATTTATATTGTAAATTAGAATTTGATTTCAATGTCTACGCCTGCGGGAAGTTCAATGCCTACGAGAGCATCTACAGCTTTCTGCGAGGGTCTGATAACATCGATAACGCGTTTGTGCGTTCTCATCTCAAACTGCTCACGGGCATCTTTATACTTGTGAACAGCGCGGAGAATGGTGATGATTTCCTTATCCGTGGGAAGGGGTACGGGACCGGAAACTTCTGCGCCGAATCTCTTGGCGGTCTCAACGATCTTCTCTGACGCGCGGTCGATGAGTTTATGATCGTAAGATTTGAGTCTGATTCTGATTTTGTTTTTGTTATCTGCCATAATTTCGCCTCCTGATGAATTTCTTTTTGATTGATTTGGCGGCGATGAAAAACCGAACACTCTGCCGTGTGTTTCCGGATTTGACCGCAAAAAATTTCGGACAGGGCAAGCTGTTCCGAAAACATTCGGGCGCTGGGCGGTAGGCACAGATGCGATCTCCGTTAGTAACCGGAAAGCCGGTCCTTTAACGTACAGTCGAACGAAAATGCGACTACATCAGCAAAATTCGGTATCATCCAATTTCAAATCGGATTGTCGCTCCCCCGGAATTCCCCGACCGGTTTCAAAGCCGGACGGCAACCTCCGAGATCATTGCCATAAATTGCCATGCTTGGGTATTATAACACAATGGCAATAGAAATGCAATAGTTTTCCTTAAATTCTATTATGAACATTTTGTGAACTTGCGATTCATTCTCTTTTTTATCTTTCAAAACAGAATAAAGCGGCGTTTTCACACCGCTTCATCAGTTTTATTCGTAAAAAGCTACATATATTTTTCCGTTTTCAGGTGTTTGCCGTATTTGCAATATCTTATCAGAGAATAAAGGGACTGTTCGGTATCTATATACTTTGATTCGAGATAATTCCATTCGCTCTGACGGTTCATACGCATCCACAAACGTCTGTTTTCCTTTTTTATGAGCTCAAACTCTTCTGAAAGCGCGATAAGGTCGTCAACTATGCTTTTTGCCTCTTCTCTGCTTTCAAACGCAGAGGAAGGTATAATGCATATGCGCATAAGAGTCCACATAAGTCTTCTTATATCAAACATAAAAGCGTCATAAGTCTGTTTGAAGCGGGCAGGCTTGTTTTCTTTGAGGATATCCTCAGCTTCGCCCAGCACCGTAATGAGCTGAGAGCAGTATTCGGCAAGAGAATACTTCTCTGTTGTCGGTTTTCTTGCATCCTGCCAGAATTCATTGAAAAGTATCCCGCCTATCTCGGCGTAATCGTAAACGCTTTCAAGCCCGAAATGCCTGTCGTAATCATACACGGTTTTTACCGCCCCGGTCACTTGCTCACCATATCCGAAATAAATTTTGCAAAACGCCCCAAGGAACTCATCAAATGATAAAGACTCATCCGTGTTCCAGGCAAACAATGCTCCTGCGGCAATTTCAGGCATCATTTCTTCGCGCAGACAGCATCCTCCGTCATTCCAGCCGGACAGAACAAAAATATCGGTTTTTCCGCGCGTATCGGCTACGAAATTCCGGCTGTTTGTAAATGATACTTCAAGCTGCGGAATAAATCTTGCCCAGGACCACGAGCCCGATGAAATGCCGAATCTGTGATCGCTTTCCGCAAAACGTGAAGACGAGTATTTATCTCTCACCGCATAATCCCACGCTATGAGAGTAATATCTTTATCAAGAGAAGAAAGAAGATCAAAACCGAATCCGTAATCACCGTAAGGCTGGAGAAACATATCGGCATACATAAAAAGACTGCATCCGCGTTTTTTTACTTCTTCCGAAAGCCAGTTGAAATATTCAACATATATTCTGCCGCCCTCTTCTTCTCCGAATATTTTTTTCAGATCGGCGACCTCATCGCCGCCGGCGTGAATAACGCCTTTACCGAATGCGGCAACTATCTCGTCAAGCATATTGCATACAAACGTGCGGACTTCTTTTTTTGTAATGTCCAAAACATCGGTAACCCTGTCGCCGTCCTTGAGCATCATATCTCTGAAATCGTAAAGCTTGCTGTTTTTATCCCAATGGCCGATGAGATTTATGATCGGGCGAACAGAAACGCCGAAACCCGCTGCATAGCTGCATATCTCCTGCCATTCGGAGGCGGGAACAGGATCTGAATACTTGCCGAAATCGGGGCAGAACTCCAACCTGAATGTGTCTTCGATATAAGGCATATATACATTATATTTAAAATAAGAAATACGCCTGATTATTGATTTGAAGCCGTCAACTGTTGAGATCTGACCTCTCGAAATATCGTCTGAAACGGCTCGGAAATGAATATCCGGACGATCCTCGATCGTGCCTGCAGGGATATTGCCGTCGTTAAGGAGCGACAGCTGAAGAAGTGTGCAAAAGCCGTAATGAACGGCTGCGTCCGTGCTGCCTGTGATCAGTATTTCTTCATCTGATATTTTAACGGAATATGAGTCCTCAGGCAAAGACGACAATATTTCTGCTTTTATGAGCTTTTTGCCGGAAAGGGAAACTTCAAAGTCGGAAAGGATATCTTCAGTTCTGCAATGTGCCTGCAAAGACATTGAAGGGGAAAAATCAGAAAGGCTTATAGTATCGCCGTTTGTTTTAACGGATTTGACCTTCGGAATAAGGGAATAATTCATACAAGTTACTTCCTTTATTGTTTATCATATAACTTTTATTACGGGAATTATCATCGGTTTGCGTTTTGTTTGCTCCGAAACGTATTTTGAAACCTCGTCTTTAAGGCGAGTTTTGGCATTGAATACCCATTCGTCATAGCCTTCCGAGGCGCAGTATTCAACGACCTTTACGGTTATATGCTTTATTCTGTCAACGATATTTTCGTTTTCCTTTGCATAAACAAAGCCTCTGGAAATCACTTCCGGATCCTGCATGACCGTAAGAGTATATTCATCTACCACCGCAACGATAAGAATGAGTCCGTCCTGGGAAAGATGTTTTCTGTCGCGAAGAACAACGTTTCCTACGTCCCCTACCCCGAGTCCGTCGACAAGGATTTTACCCGACGGAACGGTGCCTATCTTTTTTATTCCGTCGCCGCTCATCTCAACGATATCGCCTATATCGGCAACTACTATGTTTTTTCCCGGAATGCCGAGAGAAAGAGCAAGCTCTTCGTGGCGTTTCAGATGTCTGTATTCACCGTGTACCGGTATAAAGTATTTTGGCTTTACAAGACCGAAGATCAGTTTAAGATCCTCCTGGCAGGCGTGTCCGGACACATGGACTTCCGCAAGCGAATCGTCAACTACCGTTGCGCCTGATCTGTAAAGTTCGTTTACGACCCTGTTTACGAGTTTTTCGTTGCCGGGTATTGCCGTTGCGGATATAATAACGAGATCGCGATTGTTTATTTCTACGATCTTATGGTCGGAATATGCCATTCTGTAAAGCGCAGACATCGGTTCGCCCTGGCTGCCTGTTGTGATTATTACGACTTTTTCAGGCGGATAATTGTTTACATCGTCTATATCAACGAGCACTCTGTCCGGAATAGACATATAACCGAGCTGATCGGCTACTTCTATTACATTTACCATGCTTCTGCCGCTGACGGCAACTTTTCGGTGGAATTCTGCCGCAAGATTGATTATCGACTGCACTCTGTGAACATTTGAGGAAAATGTTGCGATGATAATGCGTTTATCTGCCGCCCGCATGAAAATATTTCGAAGAGAATCTCTTACCTTCAGCTCACTCATCGTAAAGCCGGGGCGGGTGACATTTGTAGACTCCATCATCAGCAGCTCAACGCCTTCGTTACCAAGCTGCCCGATTCTTGTAAGGTCTATCATCTCACCGTCAACGGGAGTAACATCTATTTTAAAGTCACCCATGTGAAGAACGACGCCGCACGGTGTATGGACCGCAAGCGCAGTTGCGTCGGCGATGGAATGGTTGACATGAATAAATTCAACGCTGAGCGTATCGAGATCCACCGTCTGTCCTGCGCGGACCTCTATAAGTTCGGCTTCTTTATCAAGATTGAATTCCTTTAATTTGTTTTGTATAATGCCAATGGTAAGCCTTGTGGCGTAAATGGGAACTTTGATATCGCGAAGAAGATACGGGATCGCTCCTATATGGTCCTCATGACCGTGTGTTATAAAAATAGCGCGGAAACGGTCGCTGTTTTTTATGATATACTGCATATCGGGAATAACATAGTCCACACCGGGCATTTCTTCGTCGGGGAACGCAAGTCCGCAGTCTATGGCTATGATATCTTTTCCGCACTCTATAAGCGTAAGGTTTTTACCTATCTCGTTAAGTCCGCCCAAAGGGATGATTCTGATTTTATCGATTTTTTTCAAATAATTACCTCCCGGTTTAATATTATATATAGTAAAAAGATTCAAAACACAACGAAAGACACCGCACATTTCTTCAGATAACAAACATCCCTCTTTGCTGCCGGAAGAAAATAATTGCGGAATCAGAGTTTTTTTCGTGTTTGAATAAAGCATCAGCCGTTCGCTATACGCGCAAAATGCTTCGCTGTATGGTATTATACCACATATGAACCAATTCTGTCAACGCCCTTGAAGCGTTTTCACGCAAAAATCACAAATCGGGTATATCGGCAAGCTCTTGACAGAAGAAAAAAATCATAATATAATTAAGTATAATATTGCAAATACGGATATGAAAAAAATGATAAAGAAAAACGATATTCTGAAACTCGAAATAACCGATGTCAGTTTTGCAGGGCTCGGGGTCGCACGATATTCCGACGACGAAATTGAAAATTTCATAATATTTGTCCATAACGCAATTCCGCAAGACGTTATTATGTGCCGCATAGTTAAAACGGAAAAAACTTTTGCCTACGGCATAATTGATAAAATGATAAGCGGGTCAAAAAACAGGATAAATGTTCCCTGCGATACATTTGAAAAGTGCGGCGGCTGTGTATATCTTAATATGGACTACAAAAACGAACTCGAAATTAAAAGACAGGCTGTTATAAATGCATTTAAAAGGCATATGAAGTCTTTTCCCGATCCCCTGCCCGCTGTTCCGTCGCCCGAAATAGAAAATTACAGAAACAAAGTTGTCTGCCCTCTTTCAATGAACGGCAAATTCGGGTTTTATGCACGGGCAAGTCACAGAAACATTGAAAATAACGCCTGTTTTTTGCAGGATGCCGATTTTGAGAAATATCTTACCGCTACCGAACAATATGTAAAGGATAAAAACATTACACCATATAACGAAACAAGCGGAACGGGGCTTTTTCGTCAGCTTTATCTTCGAAAAGCAAAAAATACCGGAGAAATATGCGTATGCGCCGTTATAAACGGAAAAAAGCTGCCGTACGAGGAAGAATTTGCCGAACTGATGGAAAAGACAGGCGCGTCGAGCGTTTACGTAAACGAAAACACAACTCACGGCAATACGGTACTCGGAAGGAATTTCAGGCTTATACGCGGAAAAGAAAGAATAACAGATACTCTTTGTGATATAGAATATGAAATCAGCCCGAGAGCTTTTTATCAGATAAACAGCAGACAGGCGGAAAATCTGTATAAATATGCCGTCAGTCTTGCGGATATAAACG
>JAEEJJ010000121.1 GCA_016281805.1 Clostridiales bacterium | reverse complement strand
TAACTTCTTATTTGATACTCTTGAATGGTTGAACAATCAAAAAAACGTGGCAATTAAAACAGCTATCGAAAAATGGCCGGACGAGTATAAGTTCATTGCGGAGCTGTCACTGTGGTTCGAACAGATCACGGATGCGGTTAGAAATCATCCGCCGGAGGACAACGTAAGACGTGTTATAGTAAAAGAAAACATACACGGTGACGCCGTAGGGGTTGATTACGAATACTATCCGAAAGAAGATCCTTTGATTGGGGAAATGGCTTTTCGCACTACAACGGTTGACGTAAAAACCGATAGTTTCAAATAAATGACTGCGCTTTTCCCAAATTATCCATCGTTTGTCCCAGAATCCGCATTTTCGGATCATTCATGTTATAATGGGTCCATCAAAAAGAAAGGCACTATAAGTAAAGAAATGGCGGATAATTATGGAGAATTCGGTAGCATGCTCTTTTGCAGATTATTTGTGTAAACGTAAGATCATCGACCCCGAGTTGCATGAGGTTTATGTTTACGGCACGGAACTGGTATTGTCATTCATCTTCACGGTTCTTGCAGTATTAATTGCCGGATTGATTGCCGGACACATTATCAGCAGTTTAGTCTTTTTGACAGTATTCATTCTGTTACGAAGATTTACAGGCGGATATCACGCTAATTCATATCTCAAATGTAAATTGGTCACCGTTTCCGTATTTCTTGGGTCGCTTCTTGCATCAGCCATGATTGATGTTAATTGGTGGATGTTTGTGATCCTTACGATTGTCGGCAATATTATAATCCATTATTTTGCTCCTGTTGAAAACGTCAACAAGCCGCTCGACGATGGAAAAAAGAAAAGATTACGAAAACTCTCACATCTTGTTTTTTCAGTATTATCTGTGTGCGGGTTGATAATAAGAGTTGTTACATATTTACCTATCAGTATTTTGTTTTTTTCATTATTCTCAGTAATAGTTCTTATGATAATACCTAAGTCTACGAAAGGAGAAACGTGTGATGAAGAAGAGCCTGGTTAAAAAGATGGCTGACATCGTTCTTAAAGCAGCTAAATCGGCCGCTGGTTCTGCATCTGACTGGTGCACTTATCAGCCTAAAGAACCCAAGAAGCTCAAAGAAATGCTGAGCAAATGAAAGTCAAACGGGCAGGTCAATAACAAACTTTCGGCGGATCGTTTTTGATCTGCCTGTTTGTCTTTTCATAAACAAGTCCCATTGACAAGCGCCATTAAGTCGGGTATACTATTGAATGGAGATGATTAAATGATACAGATTGCAGTTTGCGATGATCAGCCGGTCCATATGAGAAGACTGTCTCAAATGATCAGGGATATTTGCGCGTATAAGATTCCGGATTCATTTGATTGCCAAACGTTCGATGGCTTTTATTCAGCGGAAGACATTATCAGGTTTTTAAAGAACCATATGATCAATATTTTATTCCTGGATATCGAATTGGGAGGAATGAACGGATTCGAACTGGCGGCGATTCTGAACCAAGAGTTTCCTGATATACTCATCATTTTCGTCTCTGCTTACGAGAATTATGTTTACAGCGCTTTTAAATACACGCCATTCAGGTTTTTAAGAAAGTCTTGCCTAAAAGACGAATTGGAGTCTGCGCTGATCGACGCCATCGACAGCCTGATGTCAAAGAACAAGACAATTGAATTGAACACTACCGACGGGAAGTTTGAAACGCGTCTTTCCGATATAGTGTATTTTGAGAGCGAGAAAAATTACCTGGCCGCCCATTTGGTTGGAAATAGGATATATAGATTTCGCAATACTATCACAGGCATTTACGAACAACTAAAAAACGACGATTTTTATAAGATACATCAATCAATTGTAATTAATTTAGCAAACATCAAAAGAATATCCGGGTATTCTGACGTTGTTATGTGTAACGGCGATACTTTGCCGATCAGTTTGCGCAATGTGTCCGGATTCAAAAACGCTTATATGGAATACACGAACAGGAGATTTTCTGAGTAATGGGAATAATAATTGAGTATGCTGCGTCTCTTATTGATTCTATATTATGTATATGGTTCATCTCTGGGTTTATAAATGCCAAAAAAAACAAACTTATGGCGTTGATTTCTACTGCCATTTACTTTGTAATAACCATTCTTTGCGATAAGTTTCTTCCGAATTTCAATATGCTTGGAACCAGTATCCTTTTTGCGGCTTCGTTGATCTATGCGTTCCTTATCTGTCAAAGACATTATATAAAAGCGGTTTTAGCATGCGCGATATATAAAGGACTGCTTATTCTTTCGAGTTCGCTGCTATTTACCGTTATTTCTTCGATTATTGAAGACGCGGGATCGTTGCTTATGGGGTCGGACAATACCTTCAGGCTCATTTTGGTTTCGCTACATAAAGTAATACTTGCCGCCGTGCTTGCACTTGTTTTGACTGTTTTTAAGAATTCCAGTATAACGGACCTGCTTACAGGCGTCGCGGTTTTCTGCGTTTCGGTGCTGACCATACTCGGTATGGGAGCTACGATGATAGCCGTGACGTCAGGATTTTATAAGACAAATCCGGTGTCATGCTATCTTCTTTTAATAACATACATACTGATCAACATTTTTGTATATCTGTTGGTCAACCGAGTTAAGAATCTGGAAAAGCAGAAATATGAGCTTAAACTGCTGGGAGATCGTCATGAATATCAGCAGGAAAAGTATCTGGAAGCAGCGGCTGTCTGGAACAACATCCGAAAAGTACAGCACGATATGAAGAATCATCTTGTGGCGATTAAAGGAGAACTTGATTCCGGCAAAATCGAGGAATGCAAAGAATACGTCGACACGCTTATTCCCAAGACCGATCAAATTGGCAAACTGATGAAATCCGATAACGATATACTCGATTACTTAATTAACTCCAAACTGTGCGCGCTTAAAGACACGCAGGTCATTGTTTCCGGAGCGGTTGGTGATCTGTCGGATATTTCCGACGGTGATCTCGTCTCGATTTTCGGAAATATTCTGGATAATGCGGTTGAAGCTATAGAAGGGCTTGAGGAAAAACGGATCGAACTGCTCTTTAACAGGCATAAAGACAACAGGATAATTATTTGTAAAAACACAATCGGCAAATCGGTGTTAAAAGACAATAGTGATTTGAAAACCACAAAAGCAAATCACGATGCCCACGGGCTTGGGCATATTATCGTAGAAGAAACCGTTACAAAACTCGGCGGAATGATAGAGTACTCCGAAAAAGGCGATATGTTTGTAGTCCAGATAATATTACCGGATCCGACATAATCAGTTGGAATATTCAATGGAATGGAACAAATACGGCGGGATATGTGCCGCTATATTGGGAAAAGTGCAGTTTCAAGAAAAAAGAAACTGCACTTATCCTTTTTCATACTTTAATTATCCCAATTCTCGTTTTTTTGAAAGATTTTTATTATACTTTTATTGAACACAAAAGAAGCGTGTACTCGAGAATTCATCTCGCAGTTATTAGAAAGAAGTTGATGAAGCAATTTGCAGACGGTTCGAAAGAAATGCAAAAATGCGCCTTCTGTAATGAAGACGCATTTACTTTTGCGGAAAAATGTGGGCGCAGTAATCTAAACTCAAATTATTGCTTTTCCCATACTTTTGTATACGCAGTCAGACAAAGATCAGATCTTTCAGTACGATCTCTTCTGCGCGATTACGAATCGAGTTCATGCGCTGAACCCACAGCATTTGATCTTGTCGTTTGAGCGCTTCGTTCACGCCTTCGTCTTTCGCCATTTGTCTAACGAGGCCGTACAGCATTTCCTCCGCTTGCTCATCTACTTCACGTAAATACTGCTTCAGAGTGCCGTTCATACGCATAACATTGACCATTGTTGCCTTATTCTCTTTAAGATATTGATAATGTCTCTGTCCCCAGATGCCTACTTGTCCGATAAATACATCCTTCATTTTTGTTCCTCCAAAACTTTTATCTTTTTCGTTGGCGCGTTGATAATCTTGAGCAGAAGCTCGTTTACATCTTCAACACAGCCGTCCTCATAGATGACTTGCTTGCGGTATTCATTGATACCTTTAACAAGCGCTCTCCATTCAAAATCGTCCAGAACGATGTGCCTTTTGGGCTGTTTTATGTATTTCATGGCGTTCGCCTCCCTTTGCGTATATTTTAGCGCAAAGAAGACTAAAAGACGAATGTGCGGATTCCCGGGATGATAGGACTCGAACGGAAAAGTGTGCAACCGGTGTGCAACGCAAACGGCGTTTAACGTCTTCAAACGAATTGAGGCGAAAAACAAAAAAGCCCGAAAACCCTTGAAAATAAAGGATTATCGAGCATTTTGGGTAAAGATAAATCCGGGTTAAAAACCCGGATTTTTTGGTGCGGCTGATGGGACTTGAACCCATACGGTTGCCCACACGCCCCTCAAACGTGCGCGTCTGCCAGTTCCGCCACAGCCGCATATTCACGCTGTCCGCAACGGACAGCGTTATTTATTATACACATTATTTGCGGTTTGTCAATACTTTTTTTCGCAAGGATCGCATTTTTTATGGCTTTGCTCAGCCTTCCGCCGCGCCGGCGTCGGCGTCTTTGCGCTTGCGCGCGGAACGGGGCGAATCGAAATCCACTTTGAGCGCGCGCTTGAGCACCTTGAGCAGCACGGTTATTGCGTACGCCTGGATCACGCAGATGAACACCCCTTCTATGGCTCGCGGTATCCACACGACGATGAACGGGTAGCTCGCCCACGACGAAGCGTAGGTCATTTCTTTAAGGATCACCGTGTTCAGCGTGGTGACGAGCATCTCGCATACGAATATCGACGCAAATACGCGCAGAGCGTATGTCGGC
>JAEEJJ010000120.1 GCA_016281805.1 Clostridiales bacterium | reverse complement strand
CAATGTCTTTAAGATTTACTTCATTCGCCAAACGCAGGTCGATATACTCTGAAGGATAATATTTTAAAGGTGTTTTGTCGTGAAGATATTTGCCGTTTTTTTGCATGATAAATCCGGGACATACTATCCCTGCATCATGGTATCTTCCGACAAGTCTGTTAAGCTCGCTCAAACGGTTTTCCGTAATTGCAGGATCATTGCAAAACCTTAGTACATATTTTTTATCTATGATATAATTCAGACGTATGTCGTCAGCATCGTGGGTGGAATCGATCAGCTGTATATAACCGACGGTATTGATTCCGTAATTGCGTAAAATAAGTTCGATGTCCGAACGGGCAGGGGCATTTACTTCGGATGGGAAATGCTCGTTCGTTCTGATATCGTCGTTATTATTCACCTTGATTCAAACCTTTCATTCCTGTTTTCAGCTGTTAAAGATTATATATCTCTGTGTATTTCTTTTCAAGATAATCTGTGTAAACCGTGGGGTCAAACGGCTCACCGAGAGCTTTTTCAAGCAGTTCTTCCGGTTTCAGGCTTCTTCCGTATTTCCATATATGATTTCTGTTCCACTCGTTTATCGGCTTGAAATTACCGGAATACATACATTTTTCAACGTCTGTTTCCTCATTCATTTTACGCAAAAACTGAGCGCCGTAAGCGCTGCCCAGAGCGTAAGAGGGGAAATAGCCTATAAGTCCTCCGGACCAGTGACTGTCCTGCAAAACGCCGTCCCTGTCGTTGGGAACATCTATTCCGAGATACTCCATATAAAGCCTGTTCCATTCTCCCGGCAGATCTTTTACTTTCAGTTGACCGTGCATAAGCCGTTTTTCAAGATCATAACGGACCATTACGTGCAAACAGTATGTTACCTCGTCTGCTTCAGTTCGGATAAGTGAAGGCGTGACCATGTTTACTGCGCGATATACGTCTTCAGCAGTATAGCCTGCCATTTGAGACGGAAAGTATTTTTGCATAATGGGAAAAATATATGTTATGAACCCGCGGCTCCTTCCGAGAATGTTTTCATATAAACGGCTTTGGCTTTCGTGGATATTCATAGCTGCACCGCCGTCAAGATTCGTATATGCAAGCTCGTCTTCCGAGCCTGCATCATAAAGCGCGTGTCCGCCTTCATGAATAACGCTGAACATCGAATACGATACATTCTCACGGTGATAATTCGTTGTGATCCTTACGTCAAAATGCGAACCGAGGCTCGTTGTAAATGGGTGTTCCGTTTCTGCAAGCCCGCAATGATCAAGATCGAGCCCTATTATCTTCATAAGTTCATACGCAAATTCCCGCTGCGCTTTTTCGTCAAAATCTCCGCATATGCATGCGTCCGATATTTGAGGTTTTTCCCCGATCTTTCGCAAAAGCGGCACGATCCGGCTTTTTAAAACATCAAAAAACGCATCGCATGTCTGCATCGTCAGTCCTTCGGCATATTTGTCAAGACAGTAGTCGTAGGGGTCTTTTTCCGGAGCGCAATATTTCGCAAAACGGACCGTATAATCAATTATCTTTTCAAGAACGGGGCAAAACAGATCAAAATTGCTTGTTTCCTTTGCTCTGTGCCATATGTCGTCTGCCTCGACCATAAGCTTCTGATATTCGATATACTCTTTCATCGGTATTTTTTGCATCTCGCGTATGTCTTTGAGCGCGAGGTATACCGATCTTTGCTCTTTTTCATCAAGTTCCGCTGATCTTCTGTCAAGAAATTCGAGGAGTTCAACTGTTTCTTTACCGGTCGAAAAAAGATATGCCTCCTCGTTCAATATTGCCAGTGTCTGACTTCTGTTTGCAGCCGTTCCTTTCGGAGCGCCTGTTACGCCGTCATAATATATGAGCGACATGGCATGTCCGTATGCCGCCAGCTTCGCCTGAAGCTTTTTGTATTGTTCTCTTGCATCGTTGATATCCATTTTACTTACCCTTTCTGAAATCAGTTATTTGTCTCCGTATTTTTTGCCGTATCTTATAAATGAAACGATCACCGAAATAATATTGAACGATTCAGTCAGTATGCCCGATACAGACATTACGGAAATATTGTAGATCAACCAGCACGGAGATGTTGCGGCAAGCTGTGTTACGCGTATTTTGAATCCGTCGCCCGTCCACATCGCCAAAGTGCTCACTATCATTGCAACCATAGGCAGAAGTCCCAACGGTCCGGAGTATGTCACTATTCCGGAAACTATAAAAAGTATTATCAGTCCCGCAAGGGTAAATCTGCTTTTTGCCCACTTTTTATCTCTGAAAAGAAGGATTATCCCTCTGAGAATGGAAAGCGAGTTTTGCAATGCTCCCGTATACGCGCCCAAAAGAAGAAAATGGACCGTAAAAAACACTGCGCCGAGCGCCTGCATCAGAAAAAGTTTTTTTACGTTGCGGATCTGAAAAGAAAAAACATAAATTGCGGCTCCGACAAATCCCAGAGCCTGCGCGAATATTTCAAACGGACTCATATACGCTCCTGACATTTTATTCCCGTATGACGAACAGTATATCATATATTCAAAAAAATATCAATAGATATATTTTTAAAAAATTATTATATCACGGAATGATAATGCGCTCAGAGATTGACAAATCCGCTCGATTATGATATAATATAATACGCAAAATATATCACATGGGGGCGTACCGGATTTCGACGGGGATCTTGAGGCCGGATAAGCGAGCAGCGCGCAGACCGCTTTAACCTGCAAACTTTAAAATTAAACGCTAATAGAACAGAATTAGCTGCTGCCTAACTAAGGCAGCCGTCTCTTCCGCGAGTACCGCGGCGCGGAAAGAGGCGTCGATTTGCGGTGAACGTTAACCGGGCAATTGCCGTAGCCCGGTAACGGAATACGGCATGTTCCTGCCAAAGCTTTGCATGCTGTGCTCTGACAGGCGAAAACGAACAACACGCTACGCTCGTAGAAAGTCCCGCGGATGGGTTTTCGGACAGGGGTTCAACTCCCCTCGCCTCCACCAGAAAGTCCTTACTCGAACTCCTGCCTTAAAGCAAGGCGTCGAGAGAGGACTTTTTCATTATCTGATTCGGGAGCGAAAGTAATGGCGTCAACAAAGGAATATCTCGATTTTATACTTGAACAACTGTCAGCATTGGACGGGATCACTTATCGGTCAATGATGGGTGAATACATTATTTATTATCGCGGCAAAATAATCGGCGGTATTTACGACAACCGATTTCTTGCTAAACCCACACCATCAGCGCGATCTCTGATGCCTGATACGTCCGAGGAATCGCCATATGAAGGCGCAAAAAAAATGCTGCTTGTAAACAACGTTGATGACCGTGATTTTCTTAAAAAGCTGTTGACTGCTGTTTATGAAGATCTTTCCGCTTCACAAAACTGAAGCATTTTGTATCCCGTGCAAAAGAATGAT
>JAEEJJ010000119.1 GCA_016281805.1 Clostridiales bacterium | reverse complement strand
TTTAAATGACGATGTGCTTTTCGGCGAAGTATGGAACTCGGACGCGATAGATGTAAAAACAAAGTGTATTATCACTGTGGTAAGTCTGATGGCGTCGGGCATAACGGATTCGTCCCTGACATATCACCTGAAGAACGCAAAGGCAAACGGAGTTTCAAGAGAAGAGATCGCAGAGATCATTACTCACGCCGGAATGTATACAGGTTGGCCGAAAGCCTGGGCGGTATTCAGGCTGGCAAAGGAAGTGTGGAACGAGAAAGTACCGGAACAGACGGAAAAAGACCGTTATCAGAATACGATCTGTTTTCCGATAGGAGAACCGAATCCGTATGGAGAATTCTTTGTGGGTCAAAGCTATCTTGCTCCGGTTTCAACAAATCAGGTACCCGTATATAACGTAACGTTTGAGCCGAAGTGCCGAAACAACTGGCATATACACCACGCAAAGAGCGGAGGCGGTCAGATACTTATTTGTGTAGGCGGCAGAGGATATTATCAGGAATGGGGCAAAGATGCAGTGGAAATGACTGCAGGCAAAGTAATAAACATTCCTCCCGAGGTCAAGCACTGGCACGGAGCCGCTCCGGACTCATGGTTTTCGCACCTTGCGATCGAGGTTGCCGGAGAAGAGACATCCAACGAATGGCTGGAAGCGGTTTCTGATGAAAAATACGGTGAGCTTAAATAAGAAATCACACATCTTTCCGTTGCGGCGCCCCGCAGATACCGAAGCAGTTTTTTACCGATAATAAATTAAAATAATAAAAAAACATCCGTATAAAACCGGACGACAAAACAGGAGGGAATAATATGGACAATGGATCTGTACTTTTCGGCGCAGCATACTATCCCGAAACATGGCCTGAAAGCGAACGCGAAACCGACATAGCAATGATGAAAAAAGCCGGAATGAATGTAATGAGAATCGGAGAATTCGCATGGCATAAATGTGAACCCGAGCCCGGCAGATACGACTTTTCATGGCTCCACAGAGTAGTTGACGACTTGGCCGCCAACGGAATAAAAACTATACTCGGCACGCCTACGGCAACTCCTCCGCGCTGGTTTCTCAAAGCACATCCCGAAGCAGCCATACTTCATCCGAACGGACAGAGAGAGCCTCACGGAGGCAGAAGGCATTGCTGTTCAAACAATTCCGCATATCGTAAAGAAAGTGAAAAGATAATCCGTCAGCTAGGCAAGGAATTCGGTTCCGACCCCAACGTAATCGGCTGGCAGCTTGACAATGAATTATATTCAGGCGACTGCGTGTGTGATGAATGTGAAAAGAAATTTCACCTTTATCTTCAAAAAATGTTTACTACAATAGACGAGCTCAACAAAGCATGGAACAATGAAATATTCAGTCAGGCATATTCCTCATTTGACGATATTCCCATGCCCGTCAGCGGATGGCAGAACCCGCATCTGAGACAGGCATGGAGGGCGTTTACTCACGATTCGGATATCGAATTCATTCATATGCAGCGTGACATATTAAAAGAGTATACAGATGCTCCCATAGGCACGGACATGATGCCGCTGAACGGCGTTGGGTATGAAAAAATGTGCGAACCTTTGGATGTAGTAATGTTTAACCATTACAATGATGAGTCAACTCTGCCCGACCTGCCGTTCTGGTTCGATTATTTGAGGACCGTTGCGGGAAGCCGTCCGTTCTGGAATACTGAAACCGCAACGAGCTGGAACGGCAACAATCAAATGGATCAGATCGTCAAACCTGCAGGATTCTGCCGTGTCAATTCATGGCTCCCGATAGCACTTGGCGGAAAAGCAAACCTTTACTGGCTATGGAGACAACATTGGGCAGCTCATGAGCTGGTCCATGGGGCAGTCATCTATGCAAACGGACGTCCGCTGCCGATGTTTGATGAGATTCAACAGATTGCCGCAGAATTCAAAAAAGCCGAATCATTCTTAAATGAAACTGAAGTCAGCACTCAGATCGCCATGAATTTTACGTCTCTTGCATGGCAGATGTTTGAAGTTCAGCCAACGGTAAGAGGTCTGAGCTATTATCCCGCACTGATGGATTATTTTTATCGTCCGATCGAACAGCTCGGTATTCGTACGGATGTTATAGGTGTAAAAAAAGATTTATCCGGATACAAAGTGCTTATTTCTCCTCTTGTTATGTCTCTTGAAGACGAAAACCTGGGAGAACATATTGAGGAATGGGTGAAGAACGGCGGAACATGGATAGCAGGCCCGATGACAGATATTCGGACCGCCGCAGGAACTCATTTCACGGACAGAGCGCTCGGAAGACTGGAAAGAATGACGGGTGCGAGCCTTTTAGCCGCAATGCCTGATTCGGGCAGATATGTCAGATCTCAATGGAAAGACAATTCACCTTTTTCCGCAAATATCTGGCAGGAAGTATACTCCGTTGCAGACGGTGCGGAGCCCCTGACGGAAGTTTGCGGTGACTATAAGTCTCTTAACGGAGGAACGGTGCTTCAGAAATGCAGATACGGCAAAGGAACCGTATGGCTTCTCGGCACATTCCCGTCTTGCGCTGACTGGCAAAAGCTTATTGTGCGCGTTTGTGAAGAAAACGGCATCAAAGTTTCCAAAAAGGCAGGCTCTGTATGCGTCATACCGAGAAAAGGCAAAGACAGAAAAGGTCTTATTCTTATAGAAACGGCTCATCGTCCCGCTTCATATGAACTTGCCGAGCCTATGACAGATATTCTGACAGGAATTGAATATCAGAATACTGTTGAGCTGAATCCTTATGATGTTTTGATTCTTGAAAAACAGCGTTGAGCGGATGTAAGGCAGAAACAAATCTGATCTGTGAGAACAAAATCGAAACAGATCAATAATTATACCCTGATAGGGAATAAACAGTTATATGTCTTTGCCTGATATGTAACTGCGCGATTGCAACAGTGTTTGAAAAAGCAATGATTTTAGTACTACCGTCGGTTGAAAGGCTGAATATCAACCGACGGTTCGTGTTAAAACGCAGTGATTTATGATATAATTGAACCATGAAAGGAGGAGCCCGATATGGATCAGATCAAAATCGGAAAATTTATAGCATTATGCAGAAAGGAACAGGGCATGACTCAGGCCGCTCTTGCCGAAAAGCTCGGAATAAGCGACCGCGCGGTTTCGAAATGGGAGACAGGGAGGTCTATGCCTGACTCAGGGATCATGCTGGAGCTTTGCGAAATTCTGAAAATCAACGTCAATGAGCTCTTATCGGGCGAAAAGATCATGGCTGAATCATATAATAAACTGGCAGAAGAAAACCTTCTCGAAATGCGAAGGCAGGTTGAGGAAAAAAACAGGCAGATGCTTAATACGGAATACATGATAGGCGTTCCGGCTACGGTATCCGGTATAGCTATGTGCTTCATTGCGTCTTTTGTGGAAATGCCTGTATGGTTAAGGATATCACTGATAGCATTTGCTCTCGTTATGATTCTTGCAGTTGCATTTATAGCTGTGGGCATTGAGCAGAAAGCCGGATATTATGAGTGCGGAAATTGCCGTCACAGGCATGTGCCTACCTATTGGCAGACAAATCTTGCCATGCATATAGGAAGAACAAGATATATGAAATGTCCTGAATGCGGCAAATGGAGCTGGCAGAAAAAAGTCCTCGGCAAAAAAGAAGATGAGGTAAGATGATATGTCTGAAAATGCCTATGTTCAAGGCACATCATTTGTATGGCTTACAATGGGTGCCGCAGTTTTTATTCTTCTGCCCATTATAGCGGCAATAATATGGAAAATCAGAAAAAAGGAACGTTTTTCAACGATACTCGTCGGCGCGGCAATTTTTTTACTGTTTGCACTGATCATTGAAAAGCCAATACAGAACGTGCTGGCTTTCCCTTCGGCAATGGGGCTTTCAGAACATGCCGTCAGCCGCTTTCTGAATGAAAACCCTGTTCTGCTCGCGCTTACAGCAGGGCTTTTCCCGGGGATATTCGAAGAAACCGGCCGTTTTTTTGCATTTAAGACGATTCTGAAGAAAAGAAGAAACAGAGAAACTTCGATCTCTTACGGCATCGGTCACGGCGGCTTTGAAGTTGTTCTGATATTGGGAATTACGTATATCCAATATATTGCATATGCAGTTATGATCAATTCCGGAACTTTTGGTGCCGTAACAGATATGGCATTATCGCAGGCTCCGGAACAGGCGGAAAATATTGAAGCTATTGTAAATATGCTTGTTTCTTTTTCATTTGCGGAGTTTGCTGATGATTTTGCCGTGCGTATATTTGCGGTATTGTTCCACATCGGAGCATCGATTCTTGTATTTTACGCAAGCAACGACAAGAAACGTTTTTTTCTGTATCCTCTTGCGATAATTCTTCATACTGCATTTGACTTCATATTCGCGCTGAATATTTTCGGCGTTATCAGTATTCCTTCACCGGCGCTCGAATGCCTTGCCGCAGTTTTCGGCTTGTCCGTATTTTTATGCGCATACATCCTGCTCTATAAAAAGGATATCAGAAAAGTCAGCTGAAAAAAGGCTCCCGACTGACATCACAGTCAGCCGCGGAGCCTTAAATATTATTTAATAATATGTTTTGTGTTTTTCAGATCATTCTCCGTATACTGCTTCTCTGCCTGCATAATGGTATACAAGGAACTCTTCAACCATCTGATCGTATTTGTCCTGCATTGATTCAAGAATCTGCGCAACAGACGTGTTTGCGTTGATAGCTGTCTCTATGGCGCTTCTTCCGCCTTCCCAGAAAAAGCCGTATTCAGTGTTTGTGACTGTGTTTATAAAAACTTCTGCGTCACGGATGTCAAAGAATGTCTGAGTCGCAAGATATTCCGCGATATCGTCCTTAGTTTCAAGACCTGGGAACGGTTCAAACATTGCGGAAAGAACGACTGCGGCAGCCTGAACATCTGATGTATTGACCGGAATAACTGTTGTAAAGGCGATCTGTTCATAGTATGAGCGATATATGCCGGGAGTTGCATTCGGTCCGAGCGGAAACGGAAGAATACCCACATTATCAATTTTATACATAAGGGAGTCTGAAGTGCTTATCAGCCCGCCGTGAGAAGCTACCACCATTACAGAATCTCCGTTCAGGAAGATATCGCTTGACGAAGAATCTTCAGGATAAAAACAGTCTTTGCATGTTTCGTTATGAATGGACTTTGCACGTTCGAGCGCAACTCTTCCCGGATCGGTATAAACGCCGCATACTACCTGTCCATTTTCAAAAGACGAAAATGTAACACCGTTTGAAAGGAACATATTCATTGCGAAATACGCATTGTGCGTGTTCATGGCGTAAACGGTCCTGCCTGCATCCTGATATGTGTATGCGTGAAGGATTTCTTCGAATTTATCCCAGGTCCATTCGCCTTTTTCAACAAATTCACGAGGATCGGGCTGCGCAAGGTGAGATACCAGAGTTTCGTTTACGGCAATTATATGACCCGTTGTTGAATAAAGAAGCTCCGGCCATGCGAAAGGAACTACCCCGTACAGATCATCTTTCCACAACATTGAGTAAAGCATATTCGGAGTGCCCCATTTGTCGGTATTTTCGACATCAAGATACGACGAAAGACCGATAAGATATCCGCCTGACCTTACCATTCCGCGGAGCATGCTTGAGTCGGACGTTGCAATATCGTAAAGTCTTGAGCCTGAAACTATGGAAGCGTTGAGACGGTCCTGAATTATCCATGAACTTGAATCGTTATCTACGGAAATAACGCAGTTCAGGTCATTTTCTACCTGTTTTTTACGTTCCATTACCTGATCCGCAAAAACAGAACCCGGAATAAACCCAAAGACATTCTCGACGTTTGAGTGATAACGGTCCATTGAAAAGCCCCAGGTCACTGTATATCCGTCAAGGTTTATACTGCCCAGATTTGACTCATATTCAGGAATTATCTCCAGCGCTTCCTGAGTGCATGATGAACAAACAAAAACGAAAATCAGAAGTAATGCGAAAAATTTCAGTACTTTTTTCATAAGCTTCCTCCCGGGAAAATATATTACTGTTGTTCAAAACTGTTTTTGATGTGGAAGATACAGACGGAGATATAAATGATGTTTTTCACTGTTTCGTTTTTAATTGCTGTATTTTAAGCCGAAATGATTTTCGGAAAAGTTATGTTGGGGTAAGCGGATTTCATAATTTTCTTATTTTCTATTATATCACGGTGAACATTTTTTGTCAAGTATAATTCCGAATTTTGGCACAACGAAATAAAAAAACAGCCGTGGCATCTGTTATTAAAAACCGCTTTAACATTGAAAGTTAAGGCGGCTTTTATATTTTTCATCTGTTTTTGATAACTCTCGCGGGAACAAATGCTCCGAAAGAATAATGATTCTAAGGTTAAAATAACACAAAAGGAATTTACGGAAAAATCAAAGCAGTTCCGAAAGTGAGCGGATCCTGGGATATTGCGTTTCTATATCCGATGCGGGGTTTGCCGCGATCAGAACAGGCGCAATGCCGAATTTTGCTGCGCCTTCAAGATTTTGAGGTCTGTCGTCTATAAAAACCGTTTTCTTTGCATCACATCCGCATTTCTGAAGGGCATCCGTATACATGCGGGAATCGGGCTTGCACACGCCGACGTCAAAGCTGTATGTGGCAAAATCGAAGTACTGTCTTATTTTCAAAGCCTGAAGTTTTAATTCAATACTCGGAGACGTATCGGATAAAATGCCGAGGCGGTGTGTTTTGCCAAGCGTCTGAAGGACCTTAAGCGCATCGGGATAAAGAAAATAATTGTTTGTATTGTATGTGCGGTCGTGCGATATTTTTTCAATTTCGTTTTCCGTCAGCTTAAGATCGAGAATATCCGATATCATCCTGTAATACCGGAAAAATTGCTCCATTTCTTCCGTTTCATTATGAAGGAGCTGATGGTTATTGAGATAGTCGGCGCCTTGTGCCCGCGCTTTCAGGATAAGTTCGGGGTCGCATTTTTCAAGCCGCCCTGAGGCAATTTCACAAAACTTATTTGTGAATGTCCAGTCCCCCGAAGCGGGATATAAAAGAGTATAACCCAGGTCAAAAAATATAACGGATTTTTCTTTAAGTAAATCGTGCATTTTTGTCTCCGAAAACACATAAATTCATAAAAAAGATATAGTATGCCGAAAAAACGGCTGTATTGCTTAAATAACAATACAGTCGTTTTATTATCAGTTATGCAAAAACAAATGAATCAAGAGACATATCTTTACCGTCAAAGAAAAGCCATAGCGGATGTATTCCTTTGATTTCTTTGCTGACAGGTGCGCTGAAAACCGCAAATCCGTTTTCAGAATCTATTTTTACAGCGCAGACTGTTTCGTCAGAGCCGTCTGTTTTGATTTCGATAACGCCTTTGCCTGACGCCTTCATGGAACAGGAAGCAACTCCGCTGCCGAAATCTATATACCTGTATTCCGCCCATGCCCCTCTCCAGCTGCCTCCGCCGCATCCTGCAAGAATTTCGCTTCCGGGTTTATCTTCTGTAATATATGCGTTGCCTTTCAGACGGCATGCACACGAAGCATCTATCTCATTGAATGCTGAAACAGGTCCTTCAGGCCCCTGGGAAGTCATGCAAACCTCGTTTATCGAACCGTCGGGATTGATGGTTATCGGTTCAGCGCACACACGTCTGCATTTATCGCTGTTGCGTGACGAACGGTGATAGAAGATATACCACTGTCCTTTGTATTCGCAGATAGAGCCGTGGTTGTTCCATGTATGCGGGTCGCAAAGCGTGTTGTCTATTATAACCCCGCCTTTTTTGTAGGGACCGAGAGGATTATCCGAAACCGCATATGACATGCAAGTGGCGCGCCCCCTCGAAATATCGGTATAGACGATATAATATTTTCCGTTTATTTTACGGATGGATGAGCCTTCGTGAAAACCGTGCTCCTGTTCGGTAAGTATGCCTGTTTTGATCGAACCCGGTTCAAGAGTGCACATATCATCCATAAGCTTTGCACCTTTGAGGGCAAACTGTCCCCAAAGATAATACGCCTGTCCGTCGTCATCAATAAAAACAGCGGGATCTATTCCGTCTCTGTCGGCACCGACGATCGGTTTAGCATCTTTGAAAGGACCGTACGGAGTGTCTGACACCGCAACGCCCTCAAAATCATTGTTGCCGCACATAAAGAGATAATATTTTCCGTTTCTGTATATTGCGTCGGGAGCGTAAAGAACGCTTGCGGGATCCCACGAAATACCGGGATTTTCCTCTGTATTTTCAAAAGATATTCCGTGATCCTGCCAGTTTGCGAGAGACGGATCGTCTGTTGAAAACACGCGGTAACGGCGAGAACAATATGTATAAAACCCGGGCTCGTCGAAAGAGCCGTAAAGATACAGTCTTCCGTCGGGCATAACGCGAGCTTCGACGTCTGCAACATGAAATTGTCTGGGAAGCAAAGGATTCATAAAAATCACCATTCCGTTTCACTGTTTATTTGAGATGTTTTTTCGATAGCTTATTGCGGTTTTGAGAATATTCCGAACCGTGGTCGGGTAAAGCGGTCTTTTCATAATTCCGTAAACCAAAATACGCTCGGACGATTTTTTTGTTTATGTTTTCTGTATTATATCAAACTCGAATGTTTATGTCAAGTTTTTTCAAAAAAACGATTGACTTTTTTTGTTTCATATGATATTGTATTAAACAGTGACCGACTTACGCAAAAAACAGAGTGTCTGTGTTTTCGGAAATGAACGGAGGGTACATATGAACAGTACCGAAAGAGTGCGCAATACAATTCTCGGAAAGCCTGCCGACCGCCAGCCGATATACGGCTGGGTATCGGCAAACCTTACAAATCAGCTGAATGAGGCATATGGTTCGGTTGCGGCTTTTGAAGACAAATACGAATTTGACGCAAGCCATATATTCGGCGGTCCCGGAAGCTTCAAAGGAGATGTTCTTGACCGGTTAAGAGCAGAAAACGATGAGCTTTCTCCCGATATTCTCGTAGATGAAGATTTCTTTACCGACCCTGATGTTTTAAGTCAATATGATAATATCAGATCAGCCATGGCATTCCATAAAGAACGTGGACGGTTCTGTTATATCCAGACTCCCGGATTTTTCGAGCAGTTCAACGGCGTTTTCGGTATTGAAAATCAGCTGCTTTATCTTGCAATGTATCCTGAAGAACTTGACGAGCTTTACAGACGTCAGGCGGAATGGACCGTTAAATTTGCGGGTCACTGCATCGATCTGGGCATTGATATGGTCCATATTTCCGATGACTGGGGCGCTCAGGACGACATGATGTTCAACCCGAAGCTCTGGTGGGAGATCATATACCCGCATATGAAAAAGGTCGTCGATTATGTTCATTCGCGCGGATGCCTCTGCTCGCTG
>JAEEJJ010000118.1 GCA_016281805.1 Clostridiales bacterium | reverse complement strand
TGCTTATGTCGCAGCCGTAATTGACAGCTCCGGCAGAGAGCACGCTGACGCAAAGGATCATGACAGAAATAACAAGTGCTGTTATGCGTTTCATAGTTTCCTCCTGTTTGTTTTTTTCTATTGTACCATACGAGAAGCAAAAAAGCAAAAGATTATAGAATAATTTTTTTGCTTCTCCTGCAACGCAAAAAGAGCGCCTTTCCTAATCCCAAATCTCAAAAAGCGCGGCGGCTGAAAAATCCGCTCATTATATAAATCTTCTTTTCGCGCTATCTTGATTTTTATGCTTTTTCTTGGTTTTTATGCTTTTTCTTGGTTTTTATGCTTTTTCTTGATTTTTATACTTTTTGCTGATATAATAAATGTGAAACAGCAATTCCGTCACATTTTATTCAGGAAATGAGGAGAAAAGGGATATTTTATTGATATATATAAAATCCTGCTTTTTTGCTTGCAGCCTCAAACGGCTCACCCCGGCAAATATCCCCGTTTAAAAAGCTTTAAAGGGCTATACGAAACCTCCGGCACTTTCCTGCCGCACATAAGCACATCTCCTTTATGACATAATATTGCTATAAAGCTTTGGTAGAAGTTGGAAAAACTATGGTGCTTTGACAAAATTCTGCCAAAAATTCTCTGCCCTTCCGTATGGCGGCGAATGATTGGAATTTTCCTGAGAAGGGTCACGGACGCTTTTCCGCAAACATGTGAGAATCAATACTTCATCATAATATGTTGTTATAATATGTTGTTGAAAGAAGGGGGTTAATCGCCATGAATATAGCCATTGTGGACGACTCGGCGACAGACCGCCGTCATCTTGAGCAAATTCTGCAAAAATACGCTGCCATCAATCAACTTGACATGAACATCGAGCATTTTTCCGGCGGAGAAGCCTTTCTGAACCACTATCAGCCGTATCAATATACCATTATCTTTCTGGACATTTTTATGAACGGGATCACCGGGATAAAGACCGCTGAGATCATCAGAGAAACGGACGAAGAATCCGTTCTGGTGTTTTTGACCACGAGTGAAGACCACCGTCCGGAGGCTTTTTCGGTATTTGCTACCACCTATATCAGCAAGCCCTCTTCACGGGAAGCGATTTTTCGCGCGTTGGATCACATCCTTCATTGCCGCACGGAAAAGGAGCAATATTTTTCTTTTTCATATGACAGACGTGAGTACAGCCTGAGCTATGCGGACATAGAGGCGATCGAAACAGACCGCAACTATATCGTCATCACGGACAAAAGAGGAGCATCCTACCGGACGCGCATGACATTTTCAAGTGTTCAGGAGCAGATGGATGCGCGCTTCTTGGTTTTGATGAAGGGCATCATGGTCAACATGGATTATATCAGTCAGATACAGGATACGGTCTGTATCCTGCGAGACGGAAAAACCCTTCCGGTCCAAGTGAAAAAGAAAAAAGAAATACAGCAAAAATGGCTGAATTATAAATTTGCCGCCATCCGCAACGCGACGAGCCGTTGGGGGGTGAAGCCGTAATGATGAATATCCTGTTGGCAAATCTGATCATCCTTCCGGCGGGCGTCCTGTGCTTTTTGCCGGTGAAGGCAAATTTGAAGCACAGCTTTCCCAAAACGATAGCCATCATGCTTCCCGCGCTTTTTGCGCTGATCGTTTTGTCATCGTTTTTGACATGGCAGTTCTCTCTCAGTGGAAACGATCTGCTGCTTCCGGTGCTTTTGATCAGTTACCTTGCCTATCATTTCAGCCTGCGGCTTCCCTTTGTCAAAACCCTGGGCGTGTTCACCGTCGTCGTCGCGCTGCTGGCGATTTTGTCCAATTTTTCCGCTTGCATCGACGCTTTTCGCAATCCGGACGCAGGCCCCGAGTCCTTTACGCTGACCTTTTCGCTGTTTCAGCTCGGCATTACGGTGATTGCGATCTTGCTGCTTGCCTATCCCTTTATCAAGCACGGCGGCTTTATCATTATCCAGCCGATCTTCGCTGCGGTATGGATGTCGCTCATTCTGTTTTCGGTGATTTTGATCATCGCCAACATCGCGCTCATGCCGGTCGAGTATTACCTGTTCCGTGAGCAGCAATTCCTTGCAAATGTGCTGCTGATCCTTTTCGGTCAGCTTGTGGTTTGGGGCTTGATGCTGATCCTTCTTTATTTTGCGATCTCCGGCATGCTGACGATCAACAAAATGAAAGAAAAAAACAGTTTTCTCGAAATGCAGGAAAGTCAGTTCCGTTCCATGCAAAAGTACATCAAGGCGTCCGAAAAGACGCGGCATGATTTTCGCCACAACATTTTGACGCTTGCCGAGCTGTATAACGAAGGCAAAACGGATGAGATCGGCAAATATCTCAACCAGTATGTCGATTCACTGCCAAAGAATGAATATGTGATTTTTTGCGGCAACACGGCGCTCAACGCGCTGCTGAACTATTATGTCCATGTCACCTCGCTGAATGAGATAGATTTTAAGCTGCATATCAGCATCCCGGAGCATCTTCCCGTCTCCGACGTCGATCTGTGCAGCATGGTCGGCAATATAATGGAAAACGCCGTGATAGCCTGCCAGTCGGCGGACAAAAAAACGATCGAGCTCACCGTTCTTTCCGAAAAGCGGATGCAGCTGTATATCGTCGCCGTCAACAGCTTTAACGGGGTCGCCCGTCAGCGAGACGGCAGGTATGTTTCGACCAAGGCAGACGGCAGCGGCGTCGGCTTGGCGTCGGTTGCCGCCACTGCGGAAAACTACGGAGGCGTCGCGCAGTTTTCGCATGAGGGAAAGCATTTTTACAGCAATATAGCAATTCCTTTGAACAAATAAATATGTGTTGTGCCCATAGGGAGTGATGCTTCCTATGGGCATTTTTGCAAGCTGGGATAATTGTCAGCGTAGGAGTGAGAATCAGCATGACAAAATATCATTTTTTGTGGTACAATTAGTATATCGAATAATATATATACATTCTTTTGAACTTCGACGGTATTTTCGTGATTTTTGACGGAAAGCAACACTTTGGAAGGAAAATAGCAATGGGATTTTTCAATAGAAAAAAATCAGAAAATCAGGAGCTGCGACATTTGGGCCGCAGAGAATTGGCGGAGCTGTTGCGCGAACAAACGCGCCGTGCGACCGCCTTGGAGAAGGAAGCAGATGAGCTGAAAAAACAGTTGAGTGAGTATGAGACCGCACTGCAAAATGCCAAATCGCTTGCAGAGGAAGCACTTTGCATCAGCGAGGTATTTGAAAAAGCGATCTCCGATTCGCGTCAGCATGTAGCGAAGATGCAGCAGATAGACATGAAGCAGTTTAGGGAAAATGAG
>JAEEJJ010000117.1 GCA_016281805.1 Clostridiales bacterium | reverse complement strand
CGTCGAGCGTCGTTTCGGCGCTCAGGTCGGCGGACAATTCGGTCCCGGCGTCGTTCAGGGCGGCGCGCGTTTCGGCGTCGTAGCCGTTCGCGTAGGCGCCGACGTATGAGCTCGCGGCGTTCGCGACGGCGGCGTCGCGTTGGAGTTCCGCGTTTTTCGTCTCCATCGAGACGACCGTCGCGTTCAGCGAGTCGAAGGCGTTCCACAGCGTCGACGCGTCGTAGGGAACCGCGCTAGCCTCCGATATAATCGGAACCTGAGCGAACTGCGTCGGGACGTTGTTCCACCATGACCCGAACGACGGGGTCGCGGTTTGGGTCGTCGGGAGGTCCGTCGAAAAGTAATTCATATACGAATAGCTATATGAATCGTAATCTGGATTGTCGATATCCCACGCGACGTCGACGACGTATTCGCCCCATGCGGTTAAAAGCCGCAGCTTACGCCGCGCCGCGTCCGCGTTCGCTTCGACGACTGCAAGGTCCCGCGCGCAATTTTCGTTTTCGACGGCGCGGTAGTAGGCGATCCTTGCGTCGATCTCCGCCTGGTCGCTCGCTTTCGTTCGGTTCAACGCGGCGGCGGTCGAGTCGTTTTGCGTCGCGAAATAGTCGTAAACGGCGTTGATATAAGAAGCGGCGAGAGCCGCGCCCAAAGTGCGACCGAAATCGAGTAAACCGATTTGATCACAGAAATGCGTTAAAGAGAGACGACGACTAAAGCTTACTCTTCCAACTTCTCCTCTTTACACTGTCGCTCATACTCGCGCGCTGCTCTTATCATAATAGAATCGTCAAAATATCGAACGGGCACAAGTGGAGAATCGCGAAACCTGTATCGAATTTTCTGGCATCTATCGTAAGATTCGAGATTTGTCGTCTTCTCTCTCTTAAGCTGTTTAAAATAGAACAATATTCGCCTTGAACTTTATTATACCAATAGATCTCCGATCTATGCTGCAAAATTTCGTCGTTGTTTCTCGACGCGCCGTGCGCCAAGGCGTCATGTATTAATTTCGTAGCCAAATCTTTAACCGTATTACAGGAGCCGTAAGCTTCCTGCACTAACCGTATCAGGTTGTCGATTTCCATCGTATTTCCCGATCTTTTCAAATGTTTATTTTATTGTTAATACTTCAATGAAATAAACATACAAAATTGACAAAAAAAGAGCAGATTTAATCTCCCTTACTTGTCCTTTTGATATTTGCAAATAACGCGACGTTATGTCATGGATAGAATCCCGTATGGTTTAAATAAGAAAAAACTAAAAAAAGAATAAAGAATAGCAATCAACCACAAATAATAATCCTTAATATTGAAATTATTTCGACACAATGAGACCAATATCATTAATATTCCTGTAAAAAACATGAAAGGTGTTAGAAGAAAAACAATCGCTGTAGGAAAGAATAAGTGTAATCCAACTTCACGAAAAAAAAGAATATCTTTATCTTTAAAAAAACCACAAAGATCGTTAAACATAAACGCAAGTATATTTTGATAGGAAACAAGAATAATAAGTATTATTTCGAAAAATAATCTAATTTTTTTTATTTTATTACTCATTTTATATATTTAAAACGATATAAATGTCGCTTATTCTTAATAACAGTAGGCTTAAAACAACTTAACTAATATGTTAGGTTTTTGTTTTAAAAACTTTTCCTGTTTTATTGAATGAATTAAATTTTTGCGACTCAAGCATAGCCTTGTAATATAGCAACTTAGCTACATTGTTTTGGAATATCTCGTAAAAACAGAACTTTTTTAAAATATCATGAAATATCGATCTTTTTCAAATTGTTTCTACCAAGGAAAGTTGAGGTTATGACGCAGAACTTCTTGCTCTGGATCACCGAAATATTGACGCCAACGAAACATCTTTTCTCTTATATCATTGGCGTCTTTTTTTATTTTTTTATCATTGGGGATATTACCCAAAAACAAATATGGTGTGAGATCTTCTATGCCATGAAAAGTCCCTCGTAATGACATTTGCTTTTGGTAGCTTGAAAAGTTAAAAGTACCATAAAACAATGGATTGATTTCCAAGACTCCGTTCGATTTAATTACTAATTCTCTTCCGGATTCTGAAACCCATTTAAAACAACCAGCTCCGTGGAATTCCGCTTCTCCCCTCGGGCATAATCGCCATGTTTCATTCAAAAAAATACTTGTTATAACCCAACCATTATTTGCCTTGTCTAAATATTCTTGGTTAGAAAGAACTTTCCAATCTAAATCTAAAAACTCATTCATTCTATTCGGAATAAAGCGTTCTGAATAATGTCGTGGATGTTTCTCTAAATTTCGAATTAAAGCTTGTTGTTGAATTGAATCATAATTATAATACGCCGTTAAAAATTTTTCTAATGTTGAGCCAAGATTATCAATCACGGCTTGTGAAACACCATCTTCTTTTAATCGTGAGATATTGTCATTTCGAATGTTTGGGTTATCGCAGGAATATTGAATTTCTAGATGTGGTTGGTCTTCTATATTAGGAGGCAAGATAACAACGTCGGTTTGTGGTCGTTTTATATAAGGCGGCAATGGAATTCCTGGATCAATTGTATCAGAGATAAATAGTATGGAACCATCAGGCATCATTACATTTTGACCTCCAGGAGAACCCGGTCCGCATTGATTATGGACAAGCAACATCTTTTTAGAGTCGATGTAAAACGTATGTTTTTCCTCGACTTCAAAGTTGTAAACGCGTTGCTTTTCTGCAAGATTCTCTCTGGAGATAAACGCGATTCTTTCGCCGGTTGCGGATAGACATAAATCACCGGATTGCAGGTCTTGCGCTTGAACCCAGCCTTTGCCGACGACGTAGAAACGGTGATTCGGGGTACAAATGATCCCCTCGGGGTCGGCGGCGGTTTGAGCTTCCCGATTATCAAAAATCAGTTTAACGACATCTTTCTCGCCGTTGTCGAAGAATCGGACGACGTTCGCCGCCGCAGGTTTTTCTTCGGGATTGAGATGATCTGCGGCGAGGACTTGGTCGCCGGGGCGGATTTCCTCGATCGGCTTGGTCGAGCCGTCGGCCATGAGGATCTGGGTTCCGGCGACGAAGCAGACTTCGTAATCGAAGGTCGGGTTCTCGAACGCGTTGTTTGCGACGGTTCCGCCCTGGTTGATCCGCTCCTGGTTGTGCGCGTAGATATTGTCGAGGTCAAGGGCTTCGTCCAGAAAATCTTCCCAGGCGCCGAACGCGGCGTCGCGGTAGGCGAGGGAGGCGGCGTTCAAAGCGGTCTCCAGCGCGGCGTTTATCG
>JAEEJJ010000116.1 GCA_016281805.1 Clostridiales bacterium | reverse complement strand
TTCTGCCTCTTTCTTTTTGTTTTTATCTTTTGCCATTCTGTCTCTCTCTCCCTGTCTTTATATTTCCTCATCGCTGTCGGTACGTTCCCGAAGCTGTAAAACAACATGCTTGCAGCCTGCGATTATTTTTGAATAATTCATTCTTGCCGGACCGAGCACGCCGATCACTATCGGTATTCTGTTATTGATCTTTGCGGATACGATACCAGCCGGCGTTGTTTTCAGAAGGTGTGAATCATCACCGATCTTGATGTCTATACCGTTGTCCGACGTCTGCAAAAGCTCGTCGATAATGTCATCGCGTCTGTCAAGAAGCTGAAGGTATTCTTTTGCTGTTTCGATGTTTGCAAATTCGGGGTACGAAAGAAGATTCGAGCTGCCCGATATGCAGAGTTCATACGATTTTATGCTTTGAACGAGGTCAACTACCGGAACGATCACGCAGTTTAACTCCGGAATGTTCTTTGTTACCTCATCCTTGAAAAGCATTACCCGCACTCCGTTTATCTCGTTTACGGGAAAACCCGCAAAGGCGCTGTTCAGGATATTCGTGAGCTTCTGTGCGTCGTTGGCGGTGATCTCTCTGTCCACCTTCGTGAATACCGATTTTACCGCGCCAGAGGAGCTGACAGCCATGATCGCTATCGCTTTTTTGCCAGCAGGCATGACCTCAAACGTGAACTTGCCGTCCTCCGAAAGAGGGGATGCCGTGAAAACGGCACAGCCGGAAAATTCCGCAAGTCTCACAGACGCGTCTTTTATCGCCTCTATCAACCCGACGCTCGCTTTTACCGCCGGAACTAAAATGTGAAGATCATCTTCGGTAAGCGAATACCTGTTTATCGATTTTTCCGCAAACTGCTTAAGCCCTTTTTGTGAGGGGATCCTTCCTGCCGATGTGTGAGGCTTACACAGAAGTCCCATTTTTTCCAGCTCAAGCATCTCGCTTCGGATCGTGGCGGAAGATACGTTGATTTTGGATTTTTCTATCAGCGTTTTTGAACCTACAGGCTCACCCGTCGAAATGTATTCCGATATAACAAGATCGAGTATCTGATTTTTTCTTTCGTCAAGTACCATGCATCGCCACTCCTTTCATAAAGTCGAACCGATATTTTGGCACTCAGGACGTTCGAGTGCTAACAACAGAGATAATGTAACACTTTTTTACCAATTTGTCAAGACGATATTTCGCTTTTTTATAAATAATTATTTTTCTTCATAATTGTGACACAGAGTAAAATAGTTTTCACTCGTTTCACCGCGACATGTTGATTTTTTTTGAATACGGTCCCCCGCACAAAAAAACGGACCGGAGTGTATCCGGTCCGAGCAGTCGCGCTTTGTCTTCAATACGGAACTTTCCCAAGCAAGGAAGAGGTCGCCTGGGATAAAGCACGCCGAAGAATAGGTGCAAGCGGGGACTTCTTTCAACTGGTTTCCAATGCCGAATATGTAAGGGACTCAGATCATTATGTAAAAAAAGAAGGAAAACTCGGTCATCAAGATGTTGCCGGTTTTGACTATTTCAGCAAAAGAGTAAAGATTGACAAGGAAACATACGATATTGTTATAAATGTCAAGGAAACGAAAACCGGAGAACACTATATTTATACCGTGGAATTGCAACAAGAAAAAAAGAGATCTTCCGCCACGGGGCCCAACTACCGAAACGGCACGAGCAACGACTCAGTCAAAAGACCTGTCCGTAATGTGGCGAAGAACTCTTTTAATGTCGATACTATATCACAAAAAAATCGAAATGTCAATACCCTTGAAGGAAAAAAGCTGAAACAGCTGGAAATAATTCAGCAAACGAACCCGATGACGGACGATTATCATACGGGAATAAGGAGCGTTGACGATATAAAAACGGCGGAAGAAGTGTTTACGGAAAAATATCAGATCATTCGAAAAAACCGTTCTTTTCAAGAAACGCCATAAGCTTGTGCTGATATTCTTCGGTAGCTACAATATACGAAAAACCGTGGATCGCATCGGGTACCGAAAGAAATTCTTTAGGCGAGGCGCATGCATTATAAATCTCTTCACCCATATAATGCGGAACAAATTTGTCCGCCTGCCCGTGTGCAAGAAAAAGCGGAAGTTTTGTTTTTGCTGCTTCTTTTCTGGAATCGCAATCATTTAATCCGAATTTTGCAACGGCTTTTGCGGCGAGCTGAAGAGTATAAATAAGCGGAAAAGAGGGCAGGTGATAATAATGCTTCATCGTGTGAAGGATCTCTTCTTTAGGAGTAGTGAAAGGACAGTCGGATACTATCGCTTTGAGGTTTTTCGGGAGTTCAAGCGCAGATGCCATGCATACGGTGGCGCCGCCCATAGAGATCCCGTCCCATAGTATAGGCAGTTTATTTTCACAAAGCTCGTCAACGTAATATGTCCAGTCACGAAGATCATATCGCTCAAGAACTCCGAAAGATATATATTTTCCGTCGCTTTCGCCGTGCGACCGATGACTGTACATAAATATGTTGAAGCCGTTTTCTCCGAAATATTTCATGACCGTGCCGAAGTCTCTTTCCGGCCATGAACGGTACCCGTGAACGAGTATCACCGTTGCGCGTGCGTTTTCGGTTCTGTAAAACTTTCCTCTCAGCGTCAGCCCGTCAAATGTTTTCAGCGTGTGTTTTTCATACGGACGCTCTGAAAGCCATTCCAGCCCTTCTTCCTTCATTTCTGCGAGCCGTTTATCGTAATTGGGGTCGTAAAGAAGTTCACGGTTCGCCTCTTTTTCTCTTTTTTCCTTTTCGGAACGGCGAACGATCGCCATTTTCGTACCTATGATCGTGCCTATGATAGTGTAAAGAAGAAACAGTCCTGCGGCTGCCGAAATGGTTATGATCACATATTTCATTATTGTTCTCCGCTTTTATTCAGTCTTTTTTTTCGGAAATTTCTGGGTGCATCCTTGCATAGTGAAACATCCACTGCTGGATTATTCCTGCATCGTTCCCGAACCGTTTTTCGTCAAATCCGTCGCCGTAAATATCGTTCATTACGCGCTTTATCCATACGTCTTTCGGAAAAGCCTCGCCTCTGTCAAACCCGAAAAGCAAAATGCAGTCGGCAACTTTTTCTCCAACGCCTTTTATGCGCATAAGCTCTTTTCTTGCCGCGTCTGTGTCAAGCGCCGATATCTTCTCAAAATCGATATCTCCCGAAACGATCTTTTCTGCCGCGTCAGCAATATACTTATCACGAAAACCGGCCTTTATCGGAGCCAGCGACTCTTTTGTTACAGCCGCAAGCTCCTCGCCTGTCGGAAAAGTGTAATATAGTTTTCCTTCAAATATGATCTCTCTGCCGAAAAGACAGCAAAAATGCTCTATTATTTTTTTTATGCGTTTAATATTGTTGTTTGAAGAAATAATGAACGAGATCGCGGTTTCACATGGCTCCTGACGAAGGATGCGTATGCCTTTGCCGAATGCTGCCGCCTTTTTTATGTATTCGTCATTTTCAAAGCGTTTTACTGCGTCGGAATAGTCTTTATCGAGCGAAAGATATTTAAGCCATAGCTTTTCCGTCTCATCTCTTGTTGCGCCTTTGATATAAATGCAGTTGTCTCCCTGAATGAATCTGACAGCCTTTTTCATTGCAACACCGACGTATCCGCTGCCGTCGTCGTTAAATCTGAAACACTGACCGCACTCAAAAGTGTCTTTTAATGATATGTTTGTCGGAGCGATTTTAAAAAAATTCTCCGAAATTTCTGTAATATCGGGGAAAATTTCAAAAACCCCCTTTCTTTTTGTGTAAAAATGATATATAATATATATGAAATTAAAAATAAGGACTTTGATTATGGGTAAACTTTCATTTCTTTTCCGCCGTCTCAGATATATGCATTACGATAAATTCTTTGATACCGCAAAACAGATCAGCGAAAAAACAGGCAGAAAAAAAGCTTCGATCCTGCTCGATATGGCAGGATGCGCCATCAGATACGGCGCAGGATATGTTGATTACCGTATCGCTGAGATGTATAGGCTTTCAGCTTCACAGAGAAAAACCGTTATTACCCGCGGCATTTCCAACAGAATAGTTGCGGAGATGAATCCGAAAGAATACTGGCATTATTTCGACAATAAAACGGAATTCAACAAATTGTTTTCCGAATATGTAAAGCGTGACTGGTTCGATCTGAAAAACGGAACAAAGGAAGAATTTCAAAAGTGGCTTGAAGGCAAAGATGTTGTTGTGGCAAAACCACTCGACGGTTCTTCCGGCAGGGGAGTAAAGAAAATACGACCCGAAAAATACCGCAACGATCCCGATTTTTATGACGAGCTGAAAGCGGACGGGACCGGAATAGTGGAAGAGTGCGTTATCCAGCACGAAGCGATAAACAAAATAAATCCGTCATCTGTCAATACCGTAAGAATAGTAACGCTCAACGGCCCGAAGAAAAACGGAATAGTTTACGCCTGCATAAGAATAGGTCAGAACGGAACCGATATGGATAACGTTGACTGCGGCGGAATGGCGTGCCGCATCGACCTTGAGAGCGGAGTTATATCTACCCCCGGCGCCGATAAGCAGGGCAATGTTTACGAATGTCATCCCGAAAGCGGAGTAAAGCTTAAAGGCTTTACAATACCGTTTTTTGCGGAAGCAAAGGATATGTGCCTTGAAGCGGCAAAGGTGGTTCCGCAAATGAGATATATCGCATGGGATGTGGCAATCACTCCCGACGGTCCTGTCTTTATAGAGGGTAATTCGTTTCCTTCGCACGCAGTACCGCAATTTTCGGCATTTTATGAGGACGGCATAGGCATTATGCCGAGATACAGAGAATTTATAGACGTATGAGGAGGAGACCATGAAAGAGCATATATACACCATTCCGCTCAACGAACACTTTTCAAAGCTTGAGGGCTGCCCTCTCTGCGGTCTTTTTGATATGATGGA
>JAEEJJ010000115.1 GCA_016281805.1 Clostridiales bacterium | reverse complement strand
TCAAAGTCCGACGATCCTCTTTTGCAGCAGCTTGCTTTAATAGTTGAACGTAATAACGGACTGTGGTGCGCAGAAGCTGAAAAGTATCTTCTTGCAAACGCAAAGCAAATATAAAAATAAAGAATTGTAAAGAGGGAATATTATTATGCTTGAAAACCTCGTTAACCTTTCAAATAAGTACGGTCAACGCGAAGAGTGCGTTATAGCCGGAGGCGGCAACTCATCCGTAAAAGACGGAGATTTTATATATGTTAAGGCGTCGGGCACAACACTTGCCACAATTAAGGCAGAAGGTTTTGTTAAAATGAATCGTAAAGCTCTTGCCGAAATGTTTACACGCTCTTATTCCGACAACACCTCTGAGCGTGAATCGGAAGTTCTCAGCGACCTGATGAACGCCAGAGAAAGAAGCGAATATGCAAAACGCCCGTCAGTAGAAACATCGCTTCACGATCTTATGCCTCAAAAATATGTTCTTCATCTTCACCCCACAACGGTCAACGCACTTTCCTGTGCAAAAGAGGGCGAGAAATTCGCGAAAAAAATTCTTGGCAATGATATCGTGTGGATAAAACCGACGGAACCTGGTTGGACGCTCGCCGTTGAAGTCAAAAAAGCAACGGATGCATACAAAGCCGAATATAAGAAAGATGCTTCGGTCATTATTCTCGCAAATCACGGTATTTTCGTCGGAGCAGATACCGCTGAAGAAGCAGACAGAATGTATGGTGAGATATTCGATAAGATCGAGAAATATCTCTCCGTTTCACCCGATCTTTCTGAGACCGATTTCGACCGCGAAAAGGCAGCTTATGCCGCTCCCGCTATCAGAATGATTCTTAAAGGTGAAAGTGAAACATCTTCCGTCGTTTTCAGAACCTGCAGTGAAATAAAAAAATATGTCTCTGATGAAAAATCGTTCGCACCCGTTTCGCAGGCATACACGCCTGATCATATGGTATACTGCAACAGCGAATTCCTTTTTGTGCCTTCAGCAGACGGTGTCGATGCGCAGGATGATCTTATAAAAGAAAAAATCGACGCATATAAAACAAAATACGGTTATCTTCCCAGAATAATTGCATTGCAGAATGTAGGCGTTTTTGCTCACGGCTCTACGAAAAAGGCTGCAGATGTTGCCATGAAGCTGTTTATAGACAACATGAAGATAGCTACATATGCAAACAATTTCGGGGGCAGTTCGCTTCCCCCTGAAAAGCTCGTAGATTTCATCAATAACTGGGACGCAGAACGTTACCGCAGATCAGTAAGTCTTACCACCGCAAATAAACGTCTGGGCGAAAAAATCGTAATAGTTACCGGCGCTGCTCAGGGATTCGGCGCGGGAATTGCAGATTCTCTCATCGAAGCAGGCGCTAAAACCGTTATAGCTGACCTTAACTATGAGCTCGCAGAAAAAAATGTCGAATCGATCAACGAAAAGTACGGCGACCATACTTCTTTGGCAGTAAAAACAGACGTTTCGGATGAGGCAAGCGTTCAGAACATGATTATCGAAACTGTTCTTGAATACGGCGGACTTGATCTGTTCGTCAACAATGCGGGTATTGCCAAACCGGGCAATCTCGAAGAAATGAGCCCCGATCTTTTCTCTTTAATTACAAAAATCAATTATACCGCATATTTCCTCTGCACAAAACACGCCTCACGAATAATGAAGATACAGCATAAATACAGTGAAAACTATTATGCCGATATAGTTTGCGTAAACTCAAAGTCCGGTCTTCAGGGAAGCAATAAAAACTTCGCTTATGCCGGCAGTAAATTCGGTTCGATAGGTCTTACGCAGAGTTTTGCGCTTGAACTTCTTGATTATAATATCAAAGTCAACGCCGTATGTCCGGGCAACTTCTTTGACGGACCGCTCTGGTCGGATCCCGTAAAAGGATTGTTCACGCTCTATCTTAATTCAGGCAAAGTCCCCGGCGCAAAAAACGTCGCTGATGTAAAAAAATACTACGAAAGTAAAATTCCCATGAAGCGCGGATGTTTGCCGGTCGATGTTGCTCGTGCGATAATGTATTGCGTTGAGCAGGAATACGAAACAGGGCAGGCAATTCCCGTCACCGGCGGTCAGGTCATGTTGAAATAGCAAAACTTAATAATTATATTCAATATACAGAAGGAAGTGTTTTATTTGGCAACACCTGTTATTATGCCCCGTCAGGGCCAGAGCGTTGAAAGCTGTATAATCACCAAATGGCAGAAAAAGCCGGGCGATCATGTAGCTGTCGGCGATGTTCTCTTTACATATGAAACAGACAAGGCGACTTTTGACGAAAAAGCAAAGGTAGAAGGCGAACTTCTCGGCATTTTCTTTGAAGAGGGCGATGATGTTGAGTGCCTCCTCAATGTATGCGTCATAGGCAGCAAAGGCGAATCTTACGAAGAATTCGATCCAAAAAACACCGCTTCTGCCGAAAAGACAGATGAATCGGAAAAAACCGAGCAAGCTCAGCCTGTAGCTGCAGCTCAGCAGGTTGTTACGGCAGCTTCGGGAACGGACCGTCTTAAAATCTCTCCGAGAGCACGTAATCTTGTCGCCGATACAGGCGCAGACCTTCGTTTCGTTACACCGACAGGGCCTAACGGACGTGTTATCGAGCGTGACGTCAGAAAACTTATTGCCGATGGCAAAACAGTTTCTTCTGCCGCTGCAAATGAATATTCCGCAAACGCAAAAGACATCGTCGGAACCGGGATCGGCGGCATGATAACCACTTCGGATCTTTCTTCCGCAGTCGAAGAAATTAAGCCAGCTGTTGCCGCTTCTTCCACAGCGTTGCCTGATTTCGGCGAATGTGAAGAAGTTAAGCTTCCGAATATCCGCAAAGTAATAGCGCGTCAGATGCATGCGTCTCTTTCTGAAATGGCACAGCTTACTCTCAACACATCATTTGATGCTACAGAAATTCTTGCATACCGTGCAAAAGTAAAAGAAGGCAGAGAAAAACTCGGTCTTGCCAATATAACACTTAACGATATCGTTCTTTTTGCTGCTTCAAGAATTCTCCTTTCCCATAAAGACCTGAACGCTAACTTCTTTGACGATAAGATAGTTTACTATAAACATGTCAATCTCGGTGTTGCCGTAGATACTCCGAGAGGTCTTATGGTACCCACGATTTTCGGCGCAGATACAATGTCTCTCAGCGAGCTTTCCGAAACATCGAAAAAACTTCAGGAAGAGGCCAAATCAGGTACGGTTAATCCCGATTTACTTAAGGGCGGAACATTTACCGTCACAAACCTCGGCAGCCTCGGCGTAGAATCTTTCACACCCGTCATAAATCCTCCTCAGACCGGTATTCTCGGTGTTGACAATATCACAACAAGAGTAAAAACCGTGAACGGCGAAATAAAAGCATATCAGGCGATGGGGCTTTCTCTTACATTTGATCACAGAGCGCTTGACGGCGCGCCCGCAGCAAGATTCCTTTCAGACCTTGTTTCCGCGCTTGAAAATTTCTCGCTCCTTTTGGCAAAATAGGGGAGGAATGAAATATGATTTACGATCTTATTGTTCTTGGCGGCGGTCCTGCAGGTTATCTTGCCGCAGAAAGAGCTGCTCACGCAGGTCTTTCGACCGTAGTTATCGAGAAGCGCTTTTTCGGCGGTTGCTGTCTCAATGAGGGATGCATTCCTTCAAAAGCTCTTCTTTATTCTGCAAAGATCTTCGATTATACCCGTCACGGCGAGAAATACGGAGTTACTGCCGAAAACCAGAAAATTGATCACTCAAAAGTAGTTGAACGTAAAAACAAGGTTGTTAAAACTCTTGTTTCAGGTATAAGAGGCGCCCTCAAAGCCAACGGAGCCGTTGCAGTTGAAGGCGAAGGATATATTCAGGGTAAAAATTCTGCCGGCAATGTTACCGTTTCGGTAGGTAGCGAAGTATATGAAGGTAAACATCTTCTTATTGCAACCGGTTCCATGCCTGTAGTTCCTCCTATCCCTGGCGTAAAAGAAGGGCTTGAAAACGGTTTTGTACTTACAAACCGCGAAATACTCGATCTTAACAGTATTCCCGAAAACCTCACAGTTATAGGCGGCGGCGTGATCGGTCTTGAAATGGCTTCTTATTTCAATTCCGTCGGTTCAAAAGTAACAGTCGTTGAAATGCTTGATAAGATCGCCGGTCCGACAGACCCTGAAATAAGCGAAATACTTATGAAAAACTATGCGGCAAAGGGAGTTGATTTCCGTCTTGGCTGCAAGGTAGTATCTGTTGAAAACGGGCTTGTTACATACGAGAAAAACGGTGTTACCGAATCTGTTAAAGCAGACAAGGTCCTTCTTTCTATAGGCAGACGTGCCGTAACAAAAGATATAGGTCTTGAAAATCTCGGCGTTGCAATTGAACGCGGTGCCGTTGTTACAGACAG
>JAEEJJ010000114.1 GCA_016281805.1 Clostridiales bacterium | reverse complement strand
TTTTCATCGTCAGAAAGGTCTTTGAAACGGATTACTTTTCGGTTGTTGTCAAAATTTTCTTTTGCGACAAATTCAAAACCGCTTTCAGCTATTTTTTCAACGACATACTCACCTATTGCCGGACCTGCGGTAAGACCGGGAGATTCTATACCCGCGACATTGAAAAGACGGTTATTAAAATCAGAAAAACCGATTATAAAATCCCCTTTTCCTCCTATAGGACGTATGCCGGTAAACGATGTGATAACGTCTCGTTCGCTGACGGACGGAACAGAACGTCTTGCGCCTTCAAAAGCAGTGAGCTGTCCCTCAAACGTGGTTGCCTTATTCTCTTTATCGTCGATATTTTCAGCGGTAGGACCGACGATGATGTTACCGTCAACAGTCTGCGATACAAGTATTCCTTTACCGTATTTGACAGGCGGCTGAAAAATAACATGATGAACAAGGTTTCCGCAGTTATTGTCCAGGATCGAATACTCGCCTTTTCTGGCTGTGATGGTAAACGAATCGTCGCCGAAAAGCTTCGCTATTTCGTCGGCATGGACACCGGCAGCGTTTATTACGGTTCGTGCGGATACGGTTTGACCCGAGGACGAAACGAGCACGGTGTATTCTCCGTTGCTGCGGATATTATCTACTTTAAAATTGCGTATCAGTTCAACTCCGTTGTTTTCGGCAACTTCTGCAGGAGCGCAGCTCATTTCGAAAGAAGAGCATACGCCTGCGGTTTCCGCAAAGAGAGCTCCTCTGACTTCAGGCGAAAGATTCGGTTCAAGAGAGAGCGTTTCGGCTTTATTCAGTATTTTCAACCCCTCAACTCCGTTCTGAAGTCCTCTTTCGTAAAGTTCGCGGATCTTTGCTTCATCCTCATAGGTCAATGCAATAACGAGAGACCCGATCTGTCTGAACGGAATATCCATTTTTTTACAGAGTTTTCTTACAAGTTCGTTTCCGCGTATATTAAGTTTTGCCATCAAAGTGCCCGGAACCGGGTCATACCCCGCATGAATAATGGCGCTGTTCGCTTTTGTTGCGCCCATAGCGACGTCATTTTCTTTTTCGATAAGACATGTTTTTGCAGTATATTTGGAAAGCTCGTATGCGATCCACGCGCCTGAAACTCCGGCGCCTATAACGGCAAAATCAAATTGATTGTTTTTCATGTATTGTTTTTCTCCCGATTTTTAGAGATGTTGCTGAAATTGATATTGACAGGGTTTATCCGTCTCGATTTTCCGCCGAAACGAAGGCTGTTGTCTGTAAGCTCCTTCTGGCGGACGCTCTGAACCATGCCTATGGCAAAGAAAAGGCTCATAACGGAAGAACCGCCGTATGAAACAAAAGGAAGCGTCACGCCGATTACCGGCGCAAGACCGAGGACCATGCCGATATTGACAAGCGTTTGCGCGATAACTATGCCGGCTACGCCAACGCATATAAGCTTGCCGCAGGTGTTTTTAATATTGGTGACGTTAAGAAGAATAAAAACCACAAGAGCCACTATAAGCGCAAGAACTATGATACAGCCGATAAACCCGAATTCCTCACCTATTATGGCAAAAACGAAATCCGTATGATTTGCCGGCAAGAGAGCGTTCTGAGTCTGTATTCCGTTGCCGAAACCGAGGCCGTACATCTGTCCCGAACCGAGCGCACGTTTTGAAATAATAGGCTGATAGCCGTAATTCAGAGGGTCGAGCTCCGGCTGAAAACCGTATATGATCCTTTTTTTCTGGTCAACACGAAGATATTGCCATATTACGGGAGCCGCTGCGATCACCGCTACAGCCGCCACGATAAAATATCGGTATTTCAACCCTGCAGAATAAAGAATGAAAACAAAAATTACAGCATAAATTATTGCTGAGCCAAGGTCGTGCTGAAGAAGGATGGGAATAAAATAAAGAAAAAAATGGACGCCTAAAAGCAGTACATGAACCGGCTTGTTCAGCTTATCTTCTATTCTTGAAATATGTGTTGATATGCTTACGATAAAAGCTGTTTTTGTAAACTCTGATGTCTGAATGTTCACAGAACCGAAAGTAAGCCAGTTATAGTTACCGCCCTGACTGTCCGCAAAAATAGCGGTAACAAGCAAAAGAGCAGACGAAACGATCGCGATGGGTATATAAAACTTACAGATAAACTCATAATCTATTCTTGCGACGATAAACATTATTATAAATCCGCCGATAATCCCTATCAGCTGCATAGGAATGCAACGGGACTTGGAGGAATCGGCAATAACAGCAGATGAAATTGCTACCATGCCGCATGCTGAAAGTGCTGTAACAAGGATAAGTATCGGCTTATCAAGACGACTCAGATACGAAAAAAGACTTTCAAAAACAGGTGGTCGGCTGCCTTTCACAAGCGAAATACCTCCTTTTACATATACTTATTCATTATAAGATATTATACGACAAAATTCTTACGCTTGTCAAGCTTAAAAATAAAAAAACATAAATTATTCATATTCTTTTTTGCAGAGGTTTAACTTTTTGGAAATGTTATTCAAGTCGGTTCGGACCACCGTAAAAATAAATAGTAAAAATTTGTAAAATGCCTTGAAAAATGAGCAGCATTGAGATATAATAACTATGTATATACAAATGTATATAAAAATAATAAAAATACCGGTATAAAATGATAAAAAATATTGATTCCGTACTTTCTTCCGTTTCAAAACCGTCATGGTATATCGGAACGGAGCTGAATTCCGTTCATAAATCAAAAGAAAACGTTCATACTCGTGTGGCTTACTGCTTTCCGGATCTTTATGATGTTGGAATGTCACACCTTGGTATGAAGCTTTTATATCACATGATGAATGAGCGTGACGATTTATGGTGCGAACGAGTTTTTGCGCCCAACACCGACATGGAAGAGTATTTACGCTCGACCGGAACACCGATCTTTGCACTCGAATCAAAGGATGAACTGAAAGAATTTGATTTTGTTGCATTCACTCTCGTTTACGAACTTTCATACACCGGGATCGCCAACATACTTGATCTTGCAGGAATTCCCCTGTTTGCAAAAGACAGAAGCGATGATATGCCGATCCTTCTTGCAGGCGGTCCGTGCATGTGCAATCCCGAACCCGTTGCCGATTTTTTTGACGTGATAGATATCGGCGAAGGAGAAGAGAACTTAAATGAACTGTTTGATCTGTATAAGGAATGCGGAAAGAACAGAAACGAATTTCTCGAACGAGCAAAAGACATAAGAGGGATATATGTTCCTAACCACGGTCAAAAGCAGAAAAAGGTAACGAGGGCGATCATTAATGATTTGCCGAATGTTTATTACCCCGACAAGCTTGTTGTGCCCTTTGCGCAGGTAGTGCATGACCGGATATCGCTTGAAATAATGCGCGGATGCATTCGCGGATGCCGTTTTTGCCAGGCCGGGATAATTTACAGGCCATACAGGCAAAAACCGGTCGAAAGGCTGAAGGAAGATGCAATAAAACTATGCAAAAGCACCGGTTATGACGAGATCTCGCTTCTTTCACTTTCAACGAGCGATTTTCAGAAGCTGCCGGAGCTTGCGGACGGACTGAAAGAGTATTGCATACCAAGAAAAATAAGCCTTGCTGTCCCATCATTGAGAATTGACAATTTTTCAAAAGAAATAAGCGACGAAATAAGCTCTATACGAAAAACAGGACTGACATTTGCGCCCGAAGCCGGCACTCAGAGGCTGCGCAATGTTATAAATAAAAACATTACCGATGAAGATATAGAAAGATCGTGTAAAATAGCGTTTGAAAACGGTGCATCAGCAGTAAAGCTTTACTTTATGATCGGTCTTCCTACAGAAACCGATGAAGATATTATCGGGATCGCTAAAACTGCGGAAAAGGTCGTAGATTATTTTTATAAATACGCTACGAACCGTTCACGGGGAATCAACGTAACCATTTCATGCGCGACATTTGTGCCGAAGCCGCATACTCCGTTTCAGTGGGAAGCGCAGCTGACACTTGACGAGATACAGAGACGGCAGGAGCTGCTGAAATCGTCAATAACATCAAAGCGGGTTCATTACAAGTATCATGACGCCGATACGACTGTTCTGGAAGGTGTTTTTGCACGCGGAGACAGAAAAATATCCCGACTTATTCAGACGGCATGGAGGCTTGGATGCAGGCTCGACGCATGGTCGGAACATTTTGATTTTTCAAAATGGCAGAAGGCTGCCGACGAATGCGGCATCGATTTTTATTCATATACCGCAAGAAAACGTCCGTTTGAAGAAGAACTTCCATGGAGTTTTGTTGATTCAGGGATAACAACGGATTTTCTGCGTCGCGAATGCGAAAAGGCATACAAAGAGGAAACAACGCCGAGCTGCGCCGAAAAATGCGCCGGATGCGGAGTGAACAAACTTTGCAAGGGAGATGTATGCCCATGACAAGAGTAGCTTTTTCCAAAAAAGGATATGCGAAATATATTTCCCATTTAGATCTCAACCGCTGTATGCAAAGAATAATGGCAAGAGCTGAAATACCGATCTGGTACACACAGGGCTTCAACCCACATCCGTACATGGTTTTTTCTGCCGCGTTGCCTACAGGAGTTTGCGGAGAAAGAGAACTGCTTGACATAAAGCTCGTTGATCCGCCAGAATACTCCGTTCTGCTTGAAAGAATGAATGGGCAGGCGCCGGACGGTATTTCGTTTTTGGAGATATACGATTCAGACAGAGATTTCAAGTATATCGAAAAAGCCGTATACAGACTTGAAATATCCGACGATAACGTTTCGATGTTTGATGAATTTATAAGCAGTAATTCAATACCGGTCGTCAAAAAAACAAAAAGCGGAGAAATCAGCATAGATCTGAAAGAAGAAATGCAAATTAAAAAAACAGGTGAGATCGACGGTTATACTGTTTATGAAATTATTTCCCCATGCGGGAACGACCGCAATATCAGCCCTGCACTGCTGACTGCTGCATATGCAGATGAAACCGGGCAAAAAAACGCCGCGTCATTAACAAGAACTGCATTTCTGGATAACAGGTCCGTTGTTTTCAGATAAAAGAATTTGACATATTTTTAAGGAGATACCGATATGAAAAAAGTAACAAAAGCAGTAATTCTGGCTGCAGGTCTCGGCACAAGAATGCTTCCTGCAACAAAATCAGTTCCGAAAGAGCTTTTTCCGATAGTAGACAAGCCGGCTCTTCAGTATATAGTTGAAGAACTTGCCGCAAGCGGAATAAAAGACATAATGATCATCATTTCAAGAGGCAAAACTCTTATTGAAGATCATTTCGACAAATCTCCGGAACTTGAGGAACGACTTGAAGCCGGAGGCGAAAAGAAGAAAAAACTGCTTGATCTTGTGAAGGATATTGCAAGCGATGTTAAAATCGTTTATACGAGACAGAAAGAAATGCTCGGCACCGGTCATGCGTTGCAGCAGGCAGCGTCTTTTACGGGAGACGATCCGTTTGTTGTCTGTTACGGCGACGACGTAATAATCAATGATGAATACCCCGTTGCAAAACAGCTTATAGACGCATATGAAGAAACAGGCAAAGGCGTTGTTGGTGTTCAGGCAGTCACACCCGAACAGATCCTTATGTATTCGACTATGAAAGTTGAAAAAATGCATGACAATGTTTACAATCTTACCGATATGATAGAAAAACCGAAACCTGAACAGGTTTTCTCACTTTTTTCATGCCTAGGCAGGATGGTCCTTCCTTCGAAAATATATGATATACTCACTACGGTACCTTTGAATAACGGAGAGCTTATGCTTACCGACGCAATGAAAGTGCTCTCAAATACAGACGGAATGATCGCTGTAGACTTTATAGGAAAGCGTTACGATATGGGCAACAAACTCGGCGTTATGAAGGCTCAGGTGGAAATGGCGCTGAAACATCCCGAAATCGGTGAAGGGTTCCGCGAATACCTCAAAGAATTCTGCAAATCATTATAAACGGAGAGGCAAACATGGAATACATTATTGAAAACAATCTGCTCAGACTGACTTTTTCATCTCTGGGCGGGGAATTGCGTTCTATAATTAATAAAAAGAACGACAAAGAATATCTGTGGCAAGGAAACCCTGAATTCTGGACCGGCAGATCGCCTAACCTCTTCCCTATCGTCGGAAGAGTAAAAGAAGGGAAATACAGACTTGGAGATAAAATCTACTCAATTAAAAGTCCGCACGGATTTGTGCGCATTTCAGAGCTTGAATTAAGAGAACAGACCGACAGTTCTGTTGTTTTCGGAATTTCCGATTCTGAAGATACGCTTGCAGTCTATCCTTTCAAATTTGATTTTAACGTAAAATTTACTCTTGAAAACAATAAGATCACTGTTCGTTATTCAGTAAGGAACACCGGAGAGAGGACGATGTATTTTTCCGTAGGCGCTCATCCCGGATTCAACATTCCGATAAACAACGAAGAAAAGTTTGAAGATTACTCAATCGTTTTTGAAGGCGACTGCGAGCCAAATGAAGTTATTTGCGAAAACTGCTATATAACCGGGGAAAAACGCCCGTTCGCTCTTGAGAACAGGAGGATACTTCCGCTTCGCCATGATCTTTTTGATAACGACGCGATAATTTTATCAGACATGAGATCGAGAAAACTTACGGTATGCTCAAAAAAGTCTGAAAACTCGATCACCGTTGATTTCGCGGACTTTGAATATCTCGGAATATGGCATAAGCCGATGACAGAAGCTCCGTATATTTGTATCGAACCGTGGAACGGACTTCCTTCTGAAGTGAAAAGCGACGAAGAACTGACTGAAAAGCCCGCGATAATCACTCTTGAACCCAACAACGATTATTCCGCCGCATACTCGATCGAAATCAAATAAATCGAGCCGACATACAATAAAGCAACAAGGAGATGACATAATTGAAAAAAACACTGAAGGCTGTTTTGCTTGCTGCGGTAATAATGATTCTTTCCGTTGCATGCGCAACTCAGACACCTGAAACATTTGATCTTGATTATGACGCAGGCAGTAATACTGCCGGAGCTGATCTGAACGGATATTCTATGAGATATGCCGTTACCTGTGCCACGCTTTTCGGAGACTCAAGCGCAGAAAACGTTTTAGGCTTTACCTCGGGAACTCTGTTTTCCGATCTTGCAGCAAAAAGAAAGGCAGAAATCGAGAAAAACTATAACTGCACGATCGACGCATTTTATACATCCGACGGAGCAAATGAGAATGATTTTACCGTTCATTCAATGTCTGGAGCATTCTATTGTGATGTTCTTCAGGGCAGTACGCACGGATTGCGATCATCCCTGAAGATAGGGATATTTCAAAGCATAAATTCGCTTGACAGTTATATTGACTATCGGGATTCCGAAAAATGGGGCACCCCTGCAATGCTTGAAGAAATGTGTTGGGACGGTCAGCTTTACGGAATTCTTCCTGCAGCATGGCCTGAACTTAACTATTCGTCTTTCGGATATATTTTTATGGCAAACATGAACCTTGCCTCTTCTCTCGGAATACCGGACATTCGTGAAACAGTTGAAAACAAAGAATGGAACTGGGATAAATTTGAAGAGACCCTTGAAGCAGGAACAGTAATAGAAGGCGGCGAAACAAAAGTATACGGTATGTCTGCTCACCCGCCCTATCTCGGAGAAATGATCTTGCGCTCAAACGGAGACACGATAATCATTGACAAGGGCAACGGAAATTACACCTGGGGATATGCTGAGCCCAACGCGCTGAAGGCGCTCCAGGAGTTCAGAGATATATATAACGGTGAGTATGCATTTGCGTTTGACCATAATGTAACGAGCCCGGATGCAGTTGCGGACGCTTTCATAGAAGGAAAAGCTACAATGACCGTTGTTGATACGGAGCAGCTTTTCGGATATAACGGCAGGATTTCGAGAAACGTTGAAAACTACGCCGTTTTGCCCGCTCCGACCGGTCCGGATGTAGATCCCGGAAGGAGATTCGCTGTGCACGAAAGCTTCCGTTCGATGATAGTATTTTCCGCATACAGCAAAAATTTTGACGCATCTGCATTTATCATAGATAAATTATACGAACCGTTTGAAGGATATGAAACAAAAGATAAAATAAAGGAATTTATGACTTACAATTATTTCTTCGACGACAGGGATGCGGATATTTTCTTCGATATGTTCAGAAACACGGAATACAATTATTTTATTGTAGGTATGAGGCAGTTTAACGAAGCAATAACAGACAGAAAAAATAAATCCGTTGCGGAGCTTGTTGATATTTACAAAGAATATAATCAGAGAATTATCGATAACGAAGCCGTTTCGCCGAGAGAGACGCTGAAAGTGCTCTGGCCGGAAGAACAAGATCAATAAAAAGAAACAACAAAAAAGAAATGGGAGATCGCGGTTTCCCATTTCTTCTTTTTTAGTGCTATTTTAAGAATTCATTGCCGATCAGTCAACCATTCTCGATTCACGGGTTATCACTGTCATCATCATCGTCAAAATCGTCATCTTCAATATCGTATCTTGGCTTGGGATTGCTTTTACGTCTGGAGATGAAAAGCATTGCAAGTAACGCGATAACGATAAGTATAAGAACGATCAGTGTGATCATCCATAATTTTGATTCAGAGTCGGCTAATTTTTCATATTCGGCTTCATCTTCCGCAAAGGGATAAGGATTATTCTCAGCCTCTGTATTATTCTCGCTTTCAGGTTCATTTTCAGGAATGATCTCTTCTTCGAGGGCTTCGATTTCACGTGTTTCTGTGTGAGAAGGATCATTAACGCAAACACGTGTTTCTTCACCCTTTACATTGACCTGTGCGGGCTTTGTGACCGTCCATTCGCCCCATGTGTGACCTGAAGCGGGAACAACAACATCCTCAGGCAATATCTCGTTATTACCTTCCGCATCCGAAAAATACTTATTACAGCCCGAACATACCCAATATTCTATGCTGCCGTTTACAAGGCAAGTTGCAGGAACAGCCGGAACTTGTGCAAGAGTATGAACATGGCTCAGTTTTGGAATGATGCGTTTATCGACATGCGAGCTGTTTCTTCCGCAGACCCTGATCTGCTCCCCTTCGCTGTCTTCTGTGGCCTCAACGGTAACCTGCCACGGACCGTAATCATGCCCGAGCGCAGAAGTATAATCGCCCGTATATGATTCTCCGCAACGATCGCAAGTGAACACGGTATATCCGTCAGATGTACATGTAGGCGAGGTAACTGCAGCGGTATAAGCGTGGCCGAGAGGTTCTTTATAATCAGTGATCACAGTATCATTGCAGCGACTGCAAACGGTCGATGTGTATCCCCGCGAAACACATGTCGGTTCGGTTACAACAGTAACATAATCATGACCGAGCGGCTCGGTTATAAAACCGGAAACAATAAATTTACCGCAGTCTCCGCAATAAATATCGCCGGCATATCCGTAATCGGTACATGTTGACGGTGTAACGTTTCTGATGTCTTCATTAGTATGATTGTTCGGATCGGGTCTGCCGTAGGGATTACCGCAAACGGTACATATTGCGGGAGAGATGCATGTTGCCTCGCCGCCGGTATGTTCGTTTGAAAGAGGTTTGTAAGGTATCGCGCTGAGCTCGGTTTCGCCGTCGGCTGCAAATACTTTGCGGCAGTCGGGACAGGAAAAATACGCTTCCCAGCCCCTGTCTTTACAGGTAGATTCCCTGGCGGCGTAATACGTTCTGTTTGGATGCTGACACTCCGAGAAGAGTATGTTAAGAGATGCTGACGCTTCTGAGCAGTCCAGGTCCGTAGTTCCGTTTTTAAGTTTGGGGACTATCGTAACGGTTTTGCGTCCGCCGGATGCCCCTTCCTTAACGGACAGTGTAAACGTAAATATGGTTCCGTTCAAATCGGTATCATTTTCATATGCGATTACTGCGGCACCCGTTTCGGAGGAAACATCGGAAATAGTGGCAGAACCAAGGTCCCAGGAGGCGAAAATGAGGTCAAATGATTCACGATCGTATTCAAGAACCAAAGCGAGTGATTTTGCCAAGGGAGCGTTTTGCAGATCGACCGTAAAAGAGACCACATAACCGGGATATAGATCCGTAGCGCTGGCATTGCATGTTAAAACAGCGCTATCGGCAAATGCGCCGATCTGAAAAACAGAAAGAAACAATGATGTGATAAGTAAAACTAAAACGAAACTGAATTTTTTCATATAATCTCCATTTGTTTGTGTGATATGTTGGGCTGTTGCCGTTTATTAAACATGAAAAAAGATCGGCTGAGGAATGATGTGATAAAAAATCACGGTTCCCTGAACCAAATACAAGGTCAATCGATCCTATATATAATATCACAATACGCCGAAAAAATCAACCCCTTTTTTCAGCGCAGGTGACATTTTGGATAATATGCCGAATACTGATTACAAACTCCAATAATAAAACCTCATCAGGTAAAAACGAACCGAAGATGAGGCTTTTTCTTAAATGATTTTTGAAAATCAGATGAAGGCATCGTGGATAGCTTCAAGTGCCTTATCGCTGTCGTTTCTGTCGATAAGAACGCTGATTTTAATTTCGGACGTGCTTATCATTTGAATATTAACGCCGACGGAATAGAGCGCTTCAAACATTTTTGCCGCTACGCCTGCGTTTGACTGCATACCTGAGCCGACGACAGAGACCTTGGATACATTTTCATCATATGTGATCGGATGATCGGGATACGATTCGTGAAGGACATCAAGAGTCATCTGAGTGTTATCCGATGCGACGGTAAACGAGATATCTTTTGTTCCGTGACGACCGATAGACTGAAGAATTATATCAACATTTATATTATTCTGTCCGAGTAAAGAAAACAGTTTAAACGCGACACCCGGAACATCCTCAAGACCGATAACGGAAATACGGGTAACGTTATTATCCTTTGCGACCCCGGTGATGAGCATTTTTTCCACTTTAACATCCTCCTTAACTATTGTGCCCGGAACCATTCTGAAACTTGAGCACACTTCAAGATTTACTCTGTATTTTTTTGCAAGCTCGACCGATCGGTTGCACAAAACCTGCGCACCGAGAGAAGCAAGTTCAAGCATTTCATCGTATGTTATTTCGTTCAGCTTGCGTGCGTTTTTTACTATGCGCGGGTCTGCGGTATATACGCCGTCGACATCGGTAAATATTTTGCATATATCCGCGCGCAGTGCAGCAGCGATCGCAACAGCAGTCGTATCGCTTCCGCCTCTGCCCAGGGTAGTGATATCGTCATACTTGTTTACGCCCTGAAATCCGGCGCATATGACTATTTTATGCTGATCGAGCTCACGGCGAAGACGTTCGTCAGCCACCTGTTTTATTCTGGCGTTTGAATACTTGCTGTCGGATGTTATGCCGACCTGCCACGCATTAAGCGAGGTGACGGGAAATCCGAGATCTTCGATAGCCATTGCCAGCAGCGCCGCAGATGCCTGCTCCCCGGTGGACAGGAGCATATCCATTTCGCGTCTTGACGGTTTTTTGTTTATTTCGTGCGCTTTTTCGATCAGGTCGTCTGTTGTGTCGCCCTGTGCTGAAACGACTGCAACAACATCGTTGCCTTCTTTATATGTATCGGTAATAATACGTGCTACTCTGCGTATGCGTTCCGTATCCGCAACGGAACTGCCGCCGAATTTCTGAACTATAAGGCTCAAATGAATTACTCCTTCAGTAATACAATATCATTTTTAAAATAATGAAGATCAAGATCATCAAAACTGCGGACAAATTCGGAATTATCCGCATCGACCCAGTAAAGACTGCTTTTCTCGGTGCCCTTTATGCAGTCTATGATATCCGCTCCGACGGCTGACGCCGTAGGCATTTTGCCGGCTCCTTTGCCATAAAAAGTACAGTCCCCTATCGCGTCGCCCGTTACGGTTATCCCGTTGAAAACATCTTCTATATTCGCAAGAGGATGATCTTTGGGAATAGCGCACGGAGAAACAAATATATCAACGCAACCGTCGTCTTTTTTTTCTGCGTATCCGAGAAGTTTTACGACCATTCCCTGTCTGTCTGCCTCATAAATATCTTCAAGGGATATCCCGCGTATTCCTTTTGTCATAACATTTTCGGGATAAATATGTCTGCCAAAGGCAAGAGATGCAAGAATACAGATCTTCCTGCCTGTGTCTATACCGTCTATATCGGCAGAAGGGTCTTTTTCGGCATATCCGAGCAGCTGAGCCTGTTTGAGCGCACTGTCAAACGAAACGCCTTCTTTTATCATTTTTGTAAGTATATAATTTGTAGTTCCGTTCATTATGCCGACGATCTTGTTAAGCTCGTTTGCCGCAAGGCAGTGATACATGGGATTGATGATCGGAATGCCGCCGCCGACGGAAGCCTCAAAGAGGTAACATACTTTATTCTGTCTTGCAAGAGCAAGGAGTTCGGGAGCATGCTTAGCCACAAGTTCTTTATTTGACGTGACAACGTGCTTGCCTGCAGAAAGAGCTCGCTTGGTATATTCATAGGCAAACGTTGCACCGCCGACAGTTTCTACAACGATATTGATTTCGGGATCGTTTTCTATAACGGAAAAATCACTTACAAATTTTGACGCATAAGGACTGTCCGGAAACTTTCTTATATCAAGTATATACTTGCAGGAAATATCCTGACCTAATTTTTTTGAGAAAAGTCTGTTGTTTTTGTCAAGAAGTTCAACCACGCCGGAACCGACGACTCCGAAGCCGACAACAGCAACATTGATCATTTTAGTCACCCTTACTTGATGCCTGAGCGAATTTGATGACGACAGGCAATTTATTTTGTAATTATACAAAATAATTTTATGTTTGTCAAGTGGAAATTTATACATTTAAAGCAAATATTAAAACAAAACCGTATTGACAAAATAAAAACGAGGTGTTATAATTAGTTAATAGATTACAGAATATAATCAGATAACGAATAAAATAACGAAACGGAGTTGTTTTGAATGTCCACGCAAAAATTATTCCGCGAAACGGCGTTTAACGGATACAACCGCGACGACGTCCGTGAATATATAAAAAAACAGGACGAACGTATAAGGGAGCTTGAAACGTCTCTTGCTGACAGCGAAGCGATACGAGCGAGCGAACAGCAGGAAGCGCAGGCTGAGATAGAAAAGCTGAATGGCATTATAGAGTCGCTGAACGGTGTTTTGGACGAAAAAAATAAAGAGAACCTCGAGCTGACCGAGCAGGTCATGCAACTAAAAAACGCATTACTGGAGCAGGCGACCGCATTACAGGAAAAAGTTAACGCGATCGAGCTGCTCCGCAAAGAGCTTGATGATGTTAATGCCATGTACAGTGAGCTGCGGGCGAATTCCGACAAACAGTCTGAAAAAATCGCCGAACAGTCTGAACGCTTAACTGCGCTTGACGATAAGAACAAACAGGTCGAGGACGATCTGCGGACATATATAGAACGCTCGGAAAAACTCAAAAACGAAGCGGAAGGGGATCTTCTTGCAGGATCAAAGCTTCGTGAGCTTGAAGCAACGATCGCGCAGAAGGATGAAAGAATAAAATTCCTTGAAGATAACTGGAATCAGCATAAAGCCGATTATAACGTTTATACTGAAGTAAAGAACAATGTAGAGAGCATTCTGTCAGGTGCAACGAAAAAAGCTGATGAAACGTTGAAAGACGCTTCAATAAAAGCTAAACAGATGCTCGACTCTGCTTCGGAAGAAAGAGAAAAAACAGTGCTTGACCTGAAAAAGAAGCTGTCGGATCTTAAACTTTCAATACAGAATATAGAAACGTCTGTCGATCTCACCGTATCCGAACTCGACAGAAAATCCGACAATAAATACCAGATACCCGACGATCTGCTGAAACTGCTTAAAATCGATTCTGAATAATACGGAGAAGAGTAATGAATAAAAAAGCGACGCGCATTTTTGCGGCGGTAATATGTATAGTTCTCGCCGCAGCCATGATTTTTTCATTAATATACCAGATAATTGCATAAAATACGTTGATATCATTCATGTTCGGATTTCCTCTGTGAAATCCGAACTATTATTTACATTATCAAAATAAATGTGATTTTTATTCCTTTATTATTGACTTTTCCCGAATAATGGTGTATACTTCGCGTTGATGAAAAAAAATATATTGAATATCTACCTTTCCAACATGAAAGGAGTGCTCTTTCCATTTATTTTGGCACTTGTGTTAAGAGCGCTTCTTCCTCTTGGAACGCTTCTGCAATCGGAAGTCACAAAAAATGTTATTGACGAGGGACTCGTAAAGCAGCAGTTTGATCTTCTGCCGCAGCTCATAATATTTTTACTCGCTGTCCAGCTGATACGTTCGGTAACATCATATATTCTTCGCATCGTTTTGCATAATGCAAGCCAGACGATGCTTTTTGGCATCCGCAAAAATCTTTACGACTCGATACAACGGCAGGATATGGAGTTTTTCAGAAAGTACCCGACAGGCGAGCTGATGTCGAGAATGTCAAGCGACCTTGACTGGATGAGATATTCCGTTTCATTCTTTTTGCCTAATATAATAGACTCAGTAATATCATTTGTATCAACGCTTGTTTATCTGCTCTACATCAATGTTCCCGTAACTCTGATACTTCTTCTCTGCACCCCGCCGATCTTTCTTCTCACGAGAGCAATGGCAACGAAAGTGAGACCGTTTTATCAGAAAATGCGCCAGAAAATGGCAGATCTGAATATGGTAGTGCAGGAAAACATTGCCGGAAACAGAGTTGTAAAAGCATTTGCAACTGAGGATTTTGAAACAGAGAAATTCGATAAGGAAAATGAAGCGCTCAGAAATCTTCAGATAGATGCGACCAACAGGTTTATTCTTTTCAGAACACCGATAGACTTCATAGCTATGTTCATGGCAGCGGTTGCCCTTGTAGGCGGCGGATATATGGCCATAAATGAAGATATTACCATCGGATCGCTTTCGATACTTATATCGCTTTCATGGTCGCTTTCCGGACCGTTGAGAACACTTGGCAGACTAATAAACGACTATCAGAAGATCCGCACCGCCACAGAAAGGATCGAACCGATATATTATGCTGAACCGAAGATAGTCACCCCCGAAAAACCGATCGTTCCTCAAAGAAACGACGGCGAAATAGAATTTGACAATGTAAGTCTTGTTCTTGAAGGAAGAAAAATACTCGACAGCGTATCATTTACCGTAAAGAAAGGTCAGACTCTTGCCATAATGGGCCCGACAGGAAGCGGCAAAACATTTTTGACGAATCTTATACTTCGGCTTTACGATGTTACCGAAGGACGAATACTGATCGACGGTGTTGACGTCAGAGATTACGATCTGAGAGAGCTCAGGAAGAAGATTGCAGTATCGACACAGGATGTTTTTCTGTTTTCGGAAACGATTGAAGGAAACATATGCTACGGTGTTCCGGATATTTCCGTTGATGATGTAGTTGCAGCGGCAAAAACCGTTGAAGCATACGACTTTATTCAGCACACATCAGACGGTTTCGATACGATCATAGGTGAACGCGGTGTTGGTCTTTCAGGAGGTCAGAAGCAAAGACTTGCGCTTGCAAGAGCAATCGCGGTAAAAGCGCCCGTGCTTATTCTTGACGATACGACCTCTGCACTTGATATGGAAACAGAGCATGATATACGCGAACATCTCAGAGAATATTGCAAAGACGCAACGCAGCTGATAATCGCGCAGAGAATATCGTCGGTAAGCTTTGCAGACAAGATAATAGTGCTTGAAAACGGTAAAATCGCCGAAGAGGGAACGCATGAACAGCTGCTTGAAAACAACGGCTATTACAAGGAAATATACGAATTACAGTATAACGACTGACATATTGAATTAAGGGTTTATATGGCACGAAACAAATACGACATAGACGAGGTTCTTGAGGCTGATTTTGACTCGAAGCAGTTTGGACGAGCCCTCAGATACGCCCGTAAATATTGGAAGAGACTTGCCGCAGCTTTTGCATCGTCAATAGCTTCGGCGCTGATATCGCTTGTGCCCCCTCTTCTGATAAAAGAAGTAACAGACGAGCTTATCCCGAACGGAAATATCGGAGGTATGCTCAAAATTGCGCTTATTTACACAGCAGTGCTTTTGTTTACCACACTTTTTACTGCAATAGGCAGTTATATGACGAATATTGCGGGACAAAGCATAGTAACGGATATGAGACGAGATCTTTTTGTCCACCTGCAAAAGCTGCCTTTTCAGTATTACGATTCACGTCCTCACGGAAAGATACTTGTAAGAGTAATTAATTATGTCTCTGCCGTATCCGATTTTCTGACTACAGGTCTCATAACTTTTATCGTTGACTTTTTCACTATAATAATGATATGTATTTTCATGTTTGCTCTTGATTGGAAGCTTGCAATCGCGTGTATGGGAGGCGTGCCTCTGATCGCCCTTGTTGTAATAATTCTGAAGCCGCTTCAGCATAAAGCAAAAAGAAGATACAACAATAAAAGCTCAAATTATCACGCCTATCTGAACGAGAGTATTATAGGCATGAGAATAACTCAGATATTTGCACGTGAGGAGTATAATCAGCAGATATTTGAACGTCTCGCCAAAGATAATAAAACAACCTGGATGAAACGCGTAAAGCTGCAGTTTCTAGTTCCGGTATTTATCGAAAATATATCTTTGATCTTCACATGCGTTCTATACCTTGTAGCCGAATATCTCCTTTCACAGGGACAAATTCTTATCGGAACCATTCTTGCTATGACAAGATACACATCGCGTTTCTGGACACCGATAGTTGATATAGGCAATTTCTACAGTGAAGTTGCCGAAATAGGCGCATATCTCGAAAGGATATTCGAGACAATGAATGAAAAGCCGGATATTGAATCGCTTCCGGGTTCTCAGCCGAAGGAGCTTGAAGGCGGAATAGAGTTCAGAAACTGCGTTTTTGAATACGAAACAGGATTTCCTGTGCTGAACAATGTTTCGTTTACCGTCAAACCGGGAGAAAGAATAGCGCTTGTAGGCCCAACAGGAGCAGGAAAATCGACTATTGTAAACCTTGTTTCAAGATTTTATGATCTAACCGAAGGGGAACTGTTTCTTGACGGGACAGAGATCAGGTCGATCACCCTGCCGTCTCTTCGCAGTCAGATGGGAATAATGCTTCAGGATGTTTTTCTGTTTTCGGGAACGGTCAAAGACAATATTCGTTATGGTTCGCCAGACGCTTCTGAAAATGAGATAATCGAAGCGGCAAAAGCAGTAAAAGCTCATGATTTTATAGTGCAGCTGCCTAAAGTCTATGATACAGAGGTCAGCGAACGCGGTCAGTCCCTCTCTGCAGGACAAAGACAGCTTATCTCTTTTGCAAGAACGCTGCTCAGAAAGCCTAAAATTCTTATTCTGGATGAGGCTACATCTACTGTTGACACACAGACGGAGCAGATTTTGCAGGAGGGAATAAAAGCGCTTATGGATGGACGGACATCGCTGATAATAGCGCACAGATTATCAACGATAAGAGACTGCGACAGAATAATGTATATCGAAAACGGCCGAATTGCCGAACAGGGCACTCATGATGAGCTTATGGCGGCAAAAGGAAAATATTTCATGCAAAAAGTAAAAGAAAAAGAGAATGTATAAGGATCTGGCATATGGCACTTGACGGACTTGCGATTCATGCGCTGGTATCAGAACTGTCTTCAGCACTTGTCGGCGGCAAAACAGATAAGATATTCCAGCCTGAACGTGATAAGATCATACTTAATTTACGAACTCAGAATAAAAATATAAAACTTCTTTTATCAGTCAATCCGCAGGGAGCAAGAGCGAACATAACCGAAAACTCATATGAAAATCCGATCGTTGCACCGAATTTCTGCATGCTGCTTAGAAAACATCTGCAGCCTTCTCGTCTTATTTCGATAGCGCAGCCCGGATCTGAAAGAATTATCGTTTTCACGTTTGAATGTCAGACGGAGCTTCTTGATATTGTAGAAAAAAAACTGATCATTGAAATAATGGGACATTTCAGCAATATTATCCTAACTGACGGAAACGGTATTATTATCGACGCATTAAGGCAGGTCGACTATACAACATCTTCAAAGAGAAGAGTTCTGCCCTCCCTCCCCTATGAGCTGCCGCCCAAACAGGATAAAGAGACATTTGACGGCAACGGAGACGACATCGATTTCACATCGGATATGAGAGCGGACAAATACCTGACGGATAAATATTTAGGTTTTTCCCCGCTTATCTCACGTGAACTTGTATATAATGCAACGGGTCAAACAGATACGTGCCTCGACTGTTTTACACAGTCACAAAGGGAAAGGCTTCTTTTTTATCTGAAAAAATTAAAGGAAGATATCGACGGCAATAATTATTCACCGTGCACGATTTTGAACGGAAAACCCCTTGAGTTTTATTTTTTACGGATCAAGCAATACGGGATCAATTCGCTTATCAAAGAATATGCAACTTTTTCCGAAGCAATAGAAGATTTTTATATTGAAAAAGATGAGCAGGAGCATATAAAAAGACTTTCCGGAGATATCCTTAAAGCCATAACAAACGCTCAAAGCAGAATTTCCAAAAAGATCGAAGCGCAGCGGGCTGATATTTCAGATTGTGAAAAAGCATTGAAATTCAAAGATATGGGAGATCTCATAACCGCGAACATATATATGCTTAAACAAGGAATGGATTCGGCTCTGCTTACGGATTATACAAAGGATCCGCCGCAAAAAACAGCCGTTGAGCTTGATAAATCGCTCTCGCCGTCAAAAAATGCGCAGCGATACTATAAAAAATACAAAAAAGCTGTTACTGCTCTTGAAATTCTGAATAAGCAGATCCCTGAAGCAGAAAATGAACTCATATATCTTGACAGCGTTTTTGAAGAGCTTGTAAGAGCTAAAACATCTGCGGATGTTGACGAGATACGGTCAGAATTAAGCGAGAGCGGATATATGAAAAAAGCCTCGCAGAAAAAAAGCGGAAAAAAGCCGAAATTATATGCACCGAAAATACAATCGGTAGTTTCAGCGGACGGATTTCAGATATATATAGGAAAAAACAATCTGCAAAACGATTATCTCACCCTTCGCATGTCAGACAAACGAGATATATGGTTTCACGCAAAGGAATACCCCGGCTCTCATGTGGTTGTGGCAGCAAAAGGAATGCCGGTGCCTGATACAACGCTTAACGATGCAGCTTTGATCGCAGCTAAAAACAGCAAGGCAGGAACAGGCGGGATCGTTGCGGTCGACTACACGGAGATAAAAAACGTAAAGAAACAACCCGGAGCAAAACCGGGCATGGTTATTTACACAACATACAAAACAGCATATATACGCCTTTGACAATAACACAAAAGACCCTGTTTACAACCGGTAAACAGGGTCTTTTTTTCAGAATTATCTATTCTTTTTTTCCATACAGGTATTCGTACATATAGTTCTCGAAATTAGGTTTGATATACCCTTCGATAACTTCGTCCATCGAAGACGCATACGAATCTACGATCTGCTGTGCTGTTTTTGATGCAAAATTATCAATAACGCCGTTAGTAAAATTCAGTCCGCCGACCTGCCAGTAAATATAACGACCGTATTTGCCCACTTCGAAAAAGATTTCCGCATCGGTATCAGAAGAAAAAACGTTGTTTGCATAATAATCCTGAAGGTCCTGCGTGTTTGTTCCGAATTCCGGAAACGGCTCGCAAAGCTCCGCAATAATATGTGCAGTCGCTTCGGGTTCCGCAACCGTTATAGGCATACAAACTCCGTAAAGCTCTTCTCTCCAGTTTGCCCATTCGCCGTATACGGCATCAGGTCCGCAGGGGAACGGCATAAGACCGAAAGTAAAATCGCAATCATACTGGATATCGCTGTTATAAGCCTGCGCTCCGGAAACGAATGTCATAAGAGACCGACCGCCGATAAACTCGACGAGTGACCAGTAATCGATATCAAGAATTGAATTTCTGTGATTTGAATATACAGATTGAAGCCAAGTGATAGCGTTTACCACTTTCGGCTGGTGAAGATCCGTCTGTATCGTTCCGTCTATATAGTCTGCAAATTTTACTCCGTTAGAAAACAGAGTCATATTGACAATGGCTTTTGCATGAGTTGCAAGCGCATAATACGGATCGCCCGCATCTTGAGATGTATAAGAATCGAGAACATCTTCGAAATTTGCCCATGTCCATGTTTTGTTTTCATAGTATTCCTGTAAATCAACTAGTCCTTTTGACGCTACCTTGTCTTTATTATATGTGAGAAAAAAGCACTGAGCATCCGGAAAGCCGGGCCAGGATGCAGGTTGAACGGCATAAGGGATCCCTTTATACATTGCGCATTCAAGCACTGAAGCTGATCCGTATTTGAACGAATCCTCATATTGAATTATATCATGCACTTCTGTTAAAGGATAAAGGCATCCGCCGTATGCGAGACTTGCGGTCGTGTTGCTAGAGCGGAAATCCATTATATCGGCAGGAGACATACCTGAAATGATCATCGCTCTGCAGTTGTTATAATGTGATGCTGTATTGGGAGCGTGCTCGACTGTGATATTGCAGTTGAAACGATCTTCGATATCCTTTATTCTCTGCATGGCGCAGTCATAAAGAAAAGTCCCCTGTTTTATACCGATAAAAGCATCAAGTTCCTCGGTAAGATAAATAAAATCGGTGCCTGAAAAATCAAAAGAAGCGCTTTCCGCGCTATCATATTCGGGAACGATCTCTTCGACAGCATTACAGGATGCTGTGAAGAGCAGCAAAAAGAGAAGGAATACGGAAATCAGTATTTTTTTCAAAAGACATTTCCCCTTAACAGTATTTTTTTTATAAATATATCATATTCAAATTATTTTGTCAAGCAGCGCCTGATACAATCATTGGAAATCTGAACATATCAATCCAAAACGACAAAAAATACAAAAACTATTGACATTATTATGTCAATAGTAGTATAATGAAAAAAAAAGCGGAGGTAACAAAAACATGAAAACGATCAGACGAATGATATCATCGATTATTATAACTGTTATTCTGCTTTCTACTTTTGCGTGTTCCGGAGGAGAAGCGGAAGTATTTGATTACAGTCTTGACTACGGTGATGACAGTTCCGAGCTTGACTTTGGCGGCCAGTCAATGCTGATACTCACCGGTTGGGACGAGGAATGGAAACCGGAATCAGGCTTTACAGCCATGGGAGATCACCTTATTGCCAGGTATAAGGAAATTGAAACAAAATATCACTGTTATATAGACATATTTGAAGGAAATACTGGATTCGAGACCTTTATTCTTACAAACGTTGCGGCGTCAACCGACCGCGTACCGGATATGGTAGACTGCCATGCAAGCGAGATATACGGAATATACAAAATGAATATGCTTACGCCATATGACGATGTAAGAACAATAGACATAAACGATGAAAAATGGGGAAACAAGAATTTTATAAGGTACGGCAATTTTAACGGACTGCAATACGGCGCATTCCCCTATGACTGGGAATTTATCCCCGCGATACTCGGTGTTTGCATGTTCGATTCTACAGTTCTGAGAGAGGCGGGAATAAACAAAACACCGCACGAGATGCTTGAGGACGGAACATGGACATGGAACAATTTTGAACCGCTGCTTGAAAGCGCTACTTATACCGAAGGTGATTTCAAGGTAACCGGACTGGGATATGAAGACGCAACGAGGCTGTCACAGACTGCGCTTTTTTCCAACGGATGTCAGATAGTAGAAAAACAGGGCGAAAAAAACAGGTTCGCTCTGACAAACAACAAGGCATACGAAACTTTTGACTGGCTGAAGGGTTTGAAAGACAAAGGTCTTATTTATCAGACGGGATACGGCGATTTCAATCAGCATAAAATGCTTTTCTTTGTAGGAGAATCGTACTACTTTACTCATATGACTCAGGTCCATATAGATGCCGATACGCCCGTATATAAACATGACGGATACGGATTTGCGCCCTTCCCGTGCGGACCGAACGGGGAATACGGTGTCGGAGGCAGTTACATAACGCAGGGAAGACGTCTTAACTGGCTTCTCAAAGCGGGGCAAATGGAAAAAGACGATTTAGGAAGACTGATGAACATACTTTTTGAACCGCTCGAAGGAACAAACAGAAAAGCCTGGATAGATTTTCTGGAGAAAAGCGTATTTTATTACAGAGAAGACGACAGAAACGCTTTTCTTAACATGGTCGAGAATGTTAAATATGACTGGTCTAGCCCGCTTGAATCGACATATTCATCACTTACAGGCGCTTTC